>JAICIN010000001.1 GCA_025924375.1 Dermatophilaceae bacterium
ACAACCAGTGGGCGATCTCCGAGCCCAACGAGCGCCAGACCCGGATTCCCCTCTACCAGCGGGCTCGCGGCTTCGGCTTCCCCGGCGTGCGCGTCGACGGCAACGACGTCCTCGCGGTCTACGCCGTGACGACCCAGGCGCTCGACGCCGCCCGCAGCGGCCAGGGGCCGACGTTCATCGAGGCCTTCACCTACCGCATGGGGGCCCACACCACCTCCGACGACCCCACGAAGTACCGCGTCTCCGCCGAGGTCGAGGTCTGGAAGCTGCGCGACCCGGTCGAGCGGCTCAAGGCCTACCTGGTCCACGGCAAGAAGGCCGACTCGGCGTTCTTCGAGGCGGTCGACAAGGAGGCCGACGAGCTCGCGGTCCACGTCCGGGAGGGCTGCCTGTCCATGCCCGACCCGGCGGGTGAGTCGATGTTCGACCACATCTACGTCGAGGAGCACCCGCTCGTCGAGCGCGAGCGGCGGGAGTTCGTGGACTACCACGCCGGGTTCGCGGGCGAGGGGGTCTCGGCATGAGCGCGATGACGATCGCCCGGGGGATCAACAACGGGTTGCGGGCGGCCATGGAGCGTGACCCGAAGGTGGTCCTCATGGGGGAGGACATCGGCAAGCTCGGCGGGGTCTTCCGCGTGACCGAGGGCCTGCAGAAGGACTTCGGCGAGGACCGGGTCATCGACACCCCGCTGGCCGAGTCCGGCATCGTGGGCACCGCGGTGGGCATGGCACTGCGCGGCTACCGGCCGGTGGTCGAGATCCAGTTCGACGGGTTCATCTACCCGGCGTTCGACCAGATCATCAGCCAGGTCGCCAAGATGCGTGCGCGTTCGCTCGGCAAGGTGACACTGCCGATCGTCATCCGCATCCCCGTCGGGGGCGGGATCGGCGCGGTGGAGCACCACTCCGAGTCCAACGAGGCCTACTTCGCGCACACCGCCGGGCTGCGGGTCGTCTGCTGCTCCAACGCCGAGGACGCCTACTGGATGGTGCAGCAGGCGGTGGAGAGCGACGACCCGGTGCTCTTCTACGAGCCCAAGCGCCGCTACTGGGACAAGGGCGAGGTCGACTCCGACTCGGCGCCGCGGGGCCTGTTCGAGGCGGCCGTGCGCCGCGAGGGCACCGACGTGACGCTGCTCGCCTACGGGCCCATGGTCAAGACGTGCCTGCAGGCCGCGCAGGCCGCCGAGGAGGAGGGCCGCAGCCTGGAGGTCATCGACCTGCGCTCGCTGTCCCCCCTCGACATCGACACCCTGTCGGCGTCGGTGGAGAAGACCGGTCGAGTCGTCGTGGTCCACGAGGCGCCGACGTTCCTCGGCATGGGTGCCGAGATCGCGGCGGAGCTCCAGCAGCGCTGCTTCTACCACCTGGAGGCGCCCGTCCTGCGGGTCGGCGGCTACGACCTGCCCTACCCGCCGAGCCGGCTCGAGGAGGAGTTCCTCCCCGACCTCGACCGGGTGCTCGACGCCGTCGACCGCTCGCTGGCCTACTGAGAGGGACGCGCGAACCACCATGAGTGTCAAGGAGTTCAAGCTTCCCGACCCCGGTGAGGGGCTGACCGAGGCCGAGATCGTCACGTGGCGCGTCCAGCCCGGCGACACCGTCAAGGTCAACGACATCGTCGTCGAGATCGAGACGGCCAAGTCTCTGGTCGAGCTGCCGGTTCCCTTCGCGGGCACGGTCACCCGGCTGCTCGTCGACGAGGGTGCCACCGTCGAGGTGGGCACGCCGATCATCGCCGTCGACACCGCGCCGGGTGCGCCGACGAGCGTCGAGGACGCGCCGGCCCAGGGCGCGGTCGAGCCCGGCATGGAGGGCTCGCCGGCGCCGAAGCTGGCGCAGGAGCAGGCCGCTGCCGACGCCGAGGAGCAGATCGAGGAGGGCAAGATCGGCGGCACCACGTCGACCGGCCGCACCGCGGTCCTCGTCGGCTACGGCGTCAAGCAGACCGAGGCGAAGCGTCGCCCCCGCAAGGGGTCAGGTGGCGCCCCGGCCGCCGTACCGACATCGGCGCCCCCCGAGCGCGTGGCCGCGCCGGCCCAGCCGGCGCAGCCGGCCGAGCCGGGCCCGACCGCTCCGGCCCAGCCCCTCCAGCGCGAAGGCACGCCGGGGCAGGCACGGGCGCTCGCGAAGCCGCCGGTGCGCAAGCTGGCCAAGGACCTGGGCGTCGAGCTCTCGGACGTCGCCGGGTCCGGCGAGGGCGGGATCATCACGCGCGCCGACGTGGAGGCGCACGCGAGCACCGCAGCCGGTGCCGCCGAGACGGACGAAGGCCGGCCGGCACACGTCGCACCACGCTCGCAGGGCGCGTTCGAGCGGGAGGTGCGGATCCCCGTCAAGGGCGTGCGCAAGATGACCGCGCAGGCCATGGTGGGCAGCGCCTTCACCGCCCCCCACGTCACCGAGTGGGTCAGCGTCGACGTCACCGCGACCGTCGAGCTGGTCGAGCGGCTCAAGGCCGACCGCGAGTTCGCCGGTGTCAAGGTGACGCCGCTGCTGGTCCTCGCCAGGGCGATGTGCGTGGCTCTCCGCCGCAACCCGGGCATCAACGCGACGTGGGACGAGGCCGCGCAGGAGATCGTGCAGAAGAGCTACGTCAACCTCGGCATCGCGGCCGCCACCCCGCGCGGGCTCATCGTGCCCAACGTCAAGGACGCCGACCAGCTGTCGATGCGCGAGCTGGCCGAGGCGATCGGCGCGCTCACGGCTACGGCCCGCGAGGGCCGCACGCCTCCGGCCGACATGGCGGGCGGCACGATCACCATCACCAACGTCGGCGTGTTCGGCGTCGACTCCGGCACCCCGATCATCAACCCGGGGGAGTCGGCGATCCTCTGCTTCGGCCAGATCCGCCGTATGCCGTGGGTCGTGCAGGGCGCTGACGGCACCGAGCAGGTCGTGCCGCGGTCGGTGACCCAGCTCGCGCTCTCCTTCGACCACCGGCTCATCGACGGCGAGCTCGGCAGCCGGTTCCTCGCCGACGTCGCCGCGATCCTCCACGACCCGGCGCGCGGCCTGGTCTGGGGCTGACCGCCTCCAGCGGAGAGACCGTGGGCCACGGTTGCCCGTGGCCCACGGTCCAGCCGGCGCCGGTCGAGCGGTCGGGTCAGGGCGCCTTGTAGGCCGCCTCCTCGATGGTGCGGGGCCGGCCCTCCGGCCCCACCCCGTGACCGTCCGCGGTGGTCGCGCCGATGGCGGCGGCGTCGGCCTGCGCGCTCGTCGCCGCCTCGCTCCTCGCGTCGCTCGTCGCAGCACCGGCCTCGGCCGCGGCCGCGGCCTGCGCCTCCGCGTGGGCCTGCCCGCGCTCGGCGTAGGCGGAGCCGGTGCGCAGCTCGACCTCGGGGAGCAAGAGCATGACCAGGAAGCCGAACACCATGACGGCCGCCCCGACGATGAACACGAGGTCCATCGAGTCGGCGAACCCGGTGAGGAACGGCTTGGCCAGCCGCGGGTCGAGGCTGCTGAGGAACGAGGAGTCCTTCAGCACACCGCTTCCCGAAGCCGCGCCGCCGCCGTGGGCCTTGGCAGCGGCGAGCTGCTTGGCGAACTCGGCGTTGGCCGGGTCCCGCAGCGCGGTCTGGAACTCCTGCGTCGGCGCGATCCGCTGCATGGCGGAGGAGATCTTGTCGGGCACCGTGGAGAAGAGGATCGACAGGAACACCGCGGTGCCGAGCGTGCCGCCGATCTGGCGGGTGAAGGTCGCCGCCGAGGTGGCGACGCCGATCTGCCTGGGGGACACCGCGTTCTGCACGGCGAGGGTCAGTGGCTGGAAGTTGAAGCCGAGGCCCACTCCGAAGAACACCATGACGACCATCGTCTGCCACAGCGCTGTGTCTGCGTGGACGTAGTGGAAGGCGAAGAGCGCCAGCGTGAGCAGCGCCGAGCCGATGACCGGGAAGATCCGGTAGCGGCCCGTCTTCGAGATGGCGATACCCGAGGAGATCGAGCCCGCCATGATGCCCATCGTCATCGGCAGGAGCAGGAGCCCCGCCTCCGTCGGCGTCGCGCCCTTGACGATCTGCAGGTAGAGCGGCAGGCACGCCAGCCCGCCGAACATCGCCACACCGATCAGGACCGAGGCGATGGAGGCCACCCCGACGGTGCGGTTGCTGAACAGGCGCAGCGGCAGGATCGCCTCGTCGCCCATGGCGCGCTCGATGGTGAGGAAGGCCACCATCCCCACGATCCCGACGCCGTAGCAGAGCAGCGCGCGGCCGGAGCCCCAGCCCCAGTCGCGGCCCTGCTCGGCGATGAGCAGGAGCGGGACGAGCGAGACCGACAGCGCGGCCGCGCCCCACCAGTCGATGCGGTGGTCGAGGCGGTGGTGCTGCAGGTGCAGGGTGCGGGACACCACGACCAGGGCCACCGCCGCGATCGGGACGTTCACGAGGAAGACCCAGCGCCAGCCGTCGATCCCCAGCAGCGTGTCCTGCCCGGCGAGGAAGCCGCCGATGACGGGGCCGAGGACGCTCGAGGTGCCGAAGACGGCCAGGAAGTAGCCCTGGTACTTCGCGCGGTCCCGCGGGGGGACGATGTCACCGATGATCGCCAGCGCGAGCGAGAAGAGCCCGCCGGCGCCGACACCCTGCACGGCCCGGAAGAACGACAGCTCGAGCATCGACTGCGACAGCGTGCACAGCATCGAGCCGGCGATGAAGATCGAGATGGCCGTGATGAAGAACCTCTTGCGGCCGTAGATGTCGGAGAGCTTGCCGTACAGCGGCGTGACGATCGTCGAGGTGATGAGGTACGCGGTGGTCGCCCAGGCCTGCTCGTCGAGCCCGTGCAGCCGGTCCGAGATGGTGCGGATGGCGGTGGCGACGATGGTCTGGTCCAGGGCGGCCAGGAACATCCCCATCATCAGGCCGACGAGGATGGTGAGGATCTGCTTGTGGCTGAGTCCGCCCTCGTGGGCGGTCGGCGCTGGCGGTGCAGCGGCGGTCATGAGGTCTCCAGAGACGGTATGCCGGCGGCGTCGCCGTCCGGTCGTGCGGTGGCCTTCGCGGTGGCGCGGGCCCGGGATGCCTCCAGTGCGGCGGTGAACCGGAGGATGTGGTGCTGGAAGTCGCGCGCCTCCTGCGTGGACCAGTCCTCGAGCATCGTGAGGAACCAGTCGGTCCGCAGGCTCGTGAGCGTGGCCAGGAGGGCCTTGCCCTCCGCGCTGAGCGTGACGACCTGGGCGCGGCCGTCCTCGGGGTCCGTCACCTTCTCGAGCAGGCCGTGGGCCACGAGGTGGGACACCTGGCGGCTCACGGTCGAGACGTCGGAGTGGACGCAGTCGGCGAGGGCCGAGACGCGCCGGGGCTCCTCCTTGAGGTTGAAGAGCAGCGGGTACGCCATCGTGTCGACGGCGGGATGGGCGCGGGGGGCGTGCTGGCGCATGCCGTGGAACATCTTCATGAGCTTGACGAGGCTGACGAAGAGGTCCGAGGCCGCCTCGTGGGTCGGGGGCATGGGAGCTTCCTTCGAGAACTACTTGCTTGGCGCATACAAGTAAACACCCGAATGCTTGCGTCGCGCAAGTAGACCCAGCCGCGGCTCGGGCAGCTGGGGGAGAGCTCGGCACGCCAGCCGGCAAAGAGGTGCGGAGGGCAGGCGAGGCGACCTGCCGACGGCAGCCGGGAAGCGGTGCCCGCCACGGTGGGGCCGCGACCGCTGAGGGCTCAGGGGGTGAGGACGACCCCTTCGAGGACCTGGCGGCCGACCGCCTCGTCGCCCACGACCGTGTAGTGGATGTCGTCGAGGCCACCCCGGCCGGCCGCGCGACGCGTCAGCGAGTCGGTCGAGAGCTGGATCGTGGTGACCTTCTCGTCGGCCTCGCCCTCACGCGTCATGCCCGTGAAGAGCGCGACGCCGAGGGGGCGGCCGTCCTCACCGGTCTCGACGCGCGCTCCCGCCCGGCCGACGACCGGCCCGGTGACGTCGAAGATCACGGTGTTGCCCGGCGCCACCCCGGCCTGCCGCGCGACGAGCCGCGGAAGCGCCTGGAAGAACACGTCGACGAACACCGAGGCGCCGGGCGAGTCCAGGTCGCCCGGGCGGTCGAGGGCGTGCCGGATGTCCTGCTCGTGGGTCCACAGGTCGAGGATCCGCAGGCGCAGCGAGTCGCAGGCCGGCCGTGGTCCGTAGAGCGAGCGCAGCGGGGTCTCGGGTGTCAGGGCCGGGTCGGCGAGCTCGGTCATCCGGCGCTGCAGCACGACCTCGAGCTCGTCGACGACCTTCGACCCGAGCATCGGTCGCCGCGCCTCGACCTGGCTCTCGATGAGCCGGCCGGTCTCGCTGCGCACGTGGTCGTAGTCCGGCACGCTCACGCGCGGGAAGGTCGCGCCCGACATCCACAGCTCGAGCCCGACGACGTGCGAGAACTGGTCCTTGACGGTCCACCCCGGGCATGCCGTCTGCTTCTGGAAGTCGTCGGGGCCGCAGGTCCGGCCCAGGTCGAGGATGGCCTGGGCCGTCTGGCCGTAGGCGGCGACCAGCCCACCGAGGTCGTCGGGGGCTGCCGGATGCAGGGGCATGCGCCCACCCTACTTAGGCTGGACCCATGTCGACCCCCCGGACGAGTGCCCCCGCGCGGCCCCCCGCGGCCGCGCTGCTCGCCGGCGGGCTGGTCGCGGTGCTGCTCGGCGCGCTGGTCGGGGGCGCGGCCACCGCGACCATCGTCGCCGACCCGGGGCCGCTCGTCCGCTGGGGGATCCTCGTGGCCCGTGTGGTCCAGGACCTGGCGTCCGCCGCCACCGTGGGGCTGCTGGTGCTCGCCGCCTTCCTCACCCCGGAGACCACGCGCACGCACCGCCGCCTGACCGCCACCCGCCTCGCCGCGACCACCGGCGTGCTGTGGGTGGTCAGCAGCCTCGTCGGCCTCGTCCTCACGTTCGCCTCGCTCGCCGGGGAGAAGCTCTCCACCCCCGGGTTCCTCCAGCAGCTCTCGAGCTTCGTCCTCAGCCTCGAGACGACCCGGGTGCTCCTCATCAGCGCCGGCGTGGCCGCACTGGTGACCGTCGGCGCGGCTCTCGCGACCAGCCGCACGGCCATGGCGTGGCTGGCCCTCCTCGCCGTGGGCGCCGTGCTGCCCCTGTCGCTCAACGGCCACGCCGCCGGGGCCACCGACCACGAGACCGCCGTGAACGCGCTCGCGGCGCACCTGGTCGGCGTCGTCCTCTGGGTGGGCGGCCTGCTCGCCCTCGCCGTCATGAGGCCGCTCCTCGGCGCCGACCTCCCCGTGACCGCCTCCCGCTTCTCGGTCCTCGCCGGCTGGTGCTTCGGCGTCGTGGCCGCCTCGGGCCTCCTCAGCGCCTGGATCCGGCTGGGGGGCCTCGGCGGCCTCACCACGGCATACGGGCTCCTCATCGTGCTGAAGGTGGCCGCTCTCGCGGCCCTCGGGTATGCCGGGTGGCGCCACCGCCGCACGCTGCTGGCCCGCCTGCACGTCGACCACCGCGATGGCGCGGCGTTCCTGCGCCTCGTGGTCGCCGAGCTCGCGGTCATGGGCGCGGCCGTCGGCCTCGGGGTGGCGCTCTCCCGCAGCGCCCCGCCGGTGCCCGAGACGCCGGTGCCCAACCCGTCGCCGGCCTTCGTCCTCACCGGCTACCCGGACCCCGGTCCGTTCACGCCGGTGAGGTGGCTGACGACCTGGCAGACCGACTGGCTATGGCTCTCCGTCGCCGTCGTCATGGTGGGCCTCTACCTCACCGGTGTCCGCCGGCTCCGCCGACGCGGCGACCACTGGCCCGTCGGCCGGCCGGTCCTGTGGGTGCTCGGGTGGGCGTTCCTCGTCTACAGCCTCTCGGGAGCGCCCGGGGTCTACGGGCGGGTGCTGTTCTCGATGCACATGGTCATGCACATGACCGTCGCCATGCTCGTCCCCCTCCTGCTGGTCCCGGCCGCCCCGCTGACCCTGGCGCTGCGGGTGCTGCCCGCCCGGCCGGACAAGACGTGGGGGCCGCGCGAGGTCGTGCTCGAGGTCGTGCACTCGCGCTACCTGCGGCTCTTCGCCAACCCGGTCATCGCCTCCGCGCTGTTCTTCTTCAGCTTGGCGGTGTTCTACTACTCGCCGCTCTTCGACCTCGCGCTGCGCACCCACACCGGGCACCAGCTGATGGTGCTGCACTTCCTGCTCACCGGCTACCTCTTCACGTGGGTGCTCATCGGCATCGACCCCGGGCCGCGCCGCTGGTCACCGCTGATCCTCCTCGTGATCCTCTTCGCGACGATGTCCTTCCACGCCTTCTTCGGCGTCGTCATGACGGACGGCACGACGCTGCTCGCCCCGCACTTCTTCGAGGCGCTGCACCTGCCATGGATGACCGACCCGCTCGGCGACCAGCAGAAGGCGGGGGCGATCGCCTGGGGCGTCGGTGAGGCGCCCACCCTCGTGCTGACCCTGCTCGTCGCCGTTGCGTGGGTCCGCTCGGACCGGGCCGAGACGAAGCGGCGCGACCGGCAGGCCGACCGCGACGGGGACGCGGAGCGGCTCGCCTACAACGCCCACCTGGCCGACCTGGCCCGCCGCGACCGTTCAGGGAGGTCGTCATGAGGGTCGCGGTCGTCCAGGTCGCCTACGGCGACGAGGAACCCGTCGGCGAGCGGGTCGGCCGGGTCGCCGCACTGGTGCGTGCGCAGCGCGGCCACGACCTCGTCATCCTGCCGGAGCTCTGGGCGCACGGGGGGTTCGCCTACCGCGACTGGGAGTCGCGGGCCGAGCCCCGCGACGGCGACACCGCCCAGGCCATGGCCGCTGCGGCGCGCGACGCCGGCGTCATGCTCCACGCCGGGTCCATCGTCGAGCGGCCCCGCGACGGTGGGACCGGCCCGGAGGGCCACGGCCTGTGGAACACCTCGCTCGTCTTCGCTCCCGACGGCAGGCTCCTGGCGGCATACCGGAAGATCCACCGCTTCGGGTTCGGCGCGGGGGAGCCGCGCCTCATGGACGCCGGGGAGGAGGTCGTCCTCGTCGACCTGCCGGGCGGGGTGGGTCGGGCCGGGCTGTCGACGTGCTACGACCTGCGTTTCCCCGAGCTCTACCGCCGGCAGCTCGACGCCGGCGCGACGGCCTTCCTCGTGCCGGCGGCGTGGCCGGCGGCACGGGTGCGCCACTGGACCCTGCTCGCCCACGCCCGCGCGGTCGAGGACCAGTGCCTCGTCATCGCCTGCAACACCGCGGGCACGCACTCCGGCACGCCGATGGGCGGCCACTCACAGGTCGTGTCGGCACGCGGCGAGGCACTCGCGATGGCCGGTGCCGGCGAGGAGGTCCTCAGCGTCGAGGTGGACCTCGACGACGTCGCCGAGTACCGCCGGACGTTCCCCGTCCTGGCCGACCGCCGGCTCTGACGAGCGGGGCCGTCGTGCGAGCGGGGCCGTCGTGCGCGTGGGCTCAGGCCGTCATGCGCCGGTGACGCTCGGCGACCTGCTCGGCCCGGCGGCCGTCCATGAACCCGGTGTCGGCGCCGCAGTCGTGGCAGACGACCATCGCGTGGCGGCCGAGACCGATGACCTCGATCGCGTGGGGGTGGCACGTCTCCCCGACGTGGGCGTGGTCGCGACGGTGCACGGCCTGCGTGGTGCTGAGGGCGACGGGCATCGTCGTCGGGCTGATCCCCCTGTGCTTCATGCGAAACACCTCCCTCACCCATCAGACGACGGGTGCTGGTCCCCGGTTGGCCAGATGGCCGAACCGTAACCAGACGGCAACACCGTCCGGCGGTTCCATGACACCGCGCCACACCGACAGTGCGGCGCCGCCGCGCCGCCGGCCACCCGAACGGCCACCCCAGCCGGCCCGGTCGGGCCACCTCCGCGTCACCCCGACGGCCCGGCCGCGGCCGCCACTGCCGACAATGGACCGGTGAACCGCATCCGTGTGCGCGCCCCGGAGCTGCAGGGCCGTGGCTGGCTCAACACCGGTGGCCGCGAGGTGTCGCTCGCCGGCCTGCGCGGCCGCGTCGTCCTGCTCGACTTCTGGACGTTCTGCTGCGTCAACTGCCTCCACGTCCTCGACGAGCTCCGGCCCCTGGAGGAGAGGTACGGCGAGGAGCTCGTCGTCATCGGCGTGCACTCCCCGAAGTTCGAGCACGAGGCCGACCCGGAGGCCCTCGCCGCGGCCGTCGAGCGCTACGGCGTGCACCACGCCGTCCTCGACGACCCGGGGCTGCTGACCTGGCAGGCCTACACGGCGCGCGCGTGGCCGACGCTGGTGCTCGTCGACCCCGAGGGCTACATCGTCGCCTCGATGTCGGGGGAGGGCCACGCCCACGGACTGGCGGTGCTGGTCGACGAGGTGCTCGCCGAGCACCGCGCCAAGGGCACGCTGCGCCAGGGCAGCTCCCCGTATGCCGCGCCGGCCCCTGCCGCCACGAGGCTGCGGTTCCCGGGCAAGGCGGCCGTCCTGCCGGACGGCTCCTTCCTCGTCACCGACACGGCGCACCACGAGGTCGTGCACCTCGAGCCGGACCTGGAGACGGAGCGCACGCGGTACGGCGGCCCCGGAGTGCTCGCCGAGCCACAGGGCGTCCTCGTGCTGCCGGCCGACACCGCGCAGAGGGTCGGCTACGACGTCGTCGTCGCCGACTCGGTGCACCACCAGGTGAAGGGGCTGCGCCTGCGCGACGGCTCCTGGGTGACGCTGGCGGGCACGGGCCGACAGCTGCGTGCGCGCTCCGGTGGCGGCCGCGCCCTGGCCCAGGACCTCTCCACGCCCTGGGACCTCGCGTGGTTCGCGGACCGGGTGGTGGTCGCGATGGCCGGCACCCACCAGCTCTGGGCGCTGCACCTCGCCGTGGCCCCGGAGGAGAACACGGTCGCCGTCCTCGCCGGCACCTCGCACGAGGGGATCCGCGACGGGGCGGCGGACGAGGCGTGGTTCGCCCAGCCGTCGGGGCTCGCGACGGCGGCGGACGGGCGCAGGGTGTGGGTCGCGGACTCCGAGACGTCTGCACTGCGCTCGCTCGAGCTCACCGACGAGGGTTTCGTCGTGGCGACGCAGGTGGGACAGGGGCTCTTCGAGTTCGGCCACCGTGACGGCGTGGCCGACCAGGCCCTCCTGCAGCACCCCCTGGGGGTGACCGTCCTGCCCGACGGGTCGGTCGCCGTGAGCGACACCTACAACGGCGCCATCCGGCGCTTCGACCCCGTCACGGGCGAGGTGTCGACCCTCGCGACCGGCCTCCTCGAGCCCAGCGACGCGGTCGTGGAGACCGACCCCGAGACGGGCGCCGCGCGGCTCGTCGTCGTCGAGTCGGCTGCCCACCGGCTGGTGCGGCTTCCGTTGCCCGACAAGGCCCAGCGCGTCGAGGGTCGCGAGCACCGGACGCAGCGCCCACGCACGGAGCTCGCGAGCGGGCCGGTCCGCCTCGAGGTCGCCTTCACCCCGCCGGCCGGGCAGAGGCTCGACGACCGCTGGGGCGACCCGACCCGCCTCGTCGTGTCGGCCACCCCGCCGATGCTCCTGCGCCACGGCGAGGGCGCCGCGGCCGGACTGAGCCGCGACCTCGTGCTCGACCCGACTGTCGGCGACGGCGTCCTCCACGTGGCAGTCCAGGCGGCGGCCTGCGACGGCGGCCCCGGCGGCGACGACGTGCCCGAGCACGCCGCCTGCCACCTCTACCAGCAGGACTGGGGCATCCCCGTCGTGCTGGTGCCCGGAGCCCCGGCTGAGCTGACCCTCGACCTGCGCGGCGTCTGACGCCCGGCCTGACCAGCGGCCTCGACCGACGGCGCGGCGTTTCACGCCCGGCGCTTCCGGGCACCGGGTCACTGCAGTGGCAGGACCCCACGGCCGCGCACCGGCGTGGCCAGGAGCCAAAGGAGCCTCACATGGGCATCGGACTCGGCATCGTCCTCATCGTGGTCGGCGCGATCCTCGCCTTCACCAACCTCGTCGACAACGCGGTCAACACCAACCTCGACGTCGTCGGCTGGATCTGCCTCGCCGCCGGCATCCTGGCGGTCATCCTCGCCGTCATCATGAACGGCCAGCGTGCCAACACCTCGCACACCGCCGTCGTCGAGCACCGCGACACCGGGGTCCCTCCGGAGGTCGACGACCGGCGCTGACCGGCGCACCCGAGCCCAGCACCACCACGAGGGCGGCCCGCACCAGCGGGCCGCCCTCGGCGTTCCCCGCGGAGGAACCGGCCGTGTGCCGTGGCGCCGGCTCCCATCGGTGCCGGCCCCGCGTGCGCGCCGGGACCACCCGGCATACGGGATCTCAGAAGGCGGACTCGGGCACGTCCATGAGCGCGTTGTCGGTCGCCTCGGCGATCGCCCGCTCGGCGGCGATCCTCGGCAGCACCGTGCGGGCGAAGAAGGACGCCGCCGCGATCTTGCCCTCGTAGAAGTCCCTGTCGCGAGCCGACGGACCGGCGTCGAGTGCCTTCCTCGCCACCTCTGCCTGCCGCAGCAGGAGCCACCCGATGACGAGGTCGCCGGCGGCCATGAGGAGGCGCGAGGTGTTCTGCCCGACCTTGTAGAGGTTGCGGACGTCGGCACCCTCCCCGGCCCGCGGGTCGGACACCATGAGCTGCTCGACCATGAACCCGAGGATCCCCTGCACGTCCTCGAGCCCCTTGCCGAGGAGCTCACGCTCCGCGGCGAGGAAGGCCGTGCCGTCGTCGGCCTTGGCCAGCTCCTGGATCTGCAGTGCCAGGTGGGAGAGGGCCTGGCCCTTGTCCTTGATGATCTTGCGGAAGAAGAAGTCCTGGCCCTGGATCGCCGTGGTGCCCTCGTAGAGCGTGTCGATCTTGGCGTCCCGGATGTACTGCTCGATGGGGTAGTCCTGCAGGAAGCCCGAGCCGCCGAGGGTCTGGAGCGACTCCGTGCCCAGGAGCACCCAGGCCCGCTCGGAGCCGACGCCCTTGACGATGGGCAGCAGCAGGTCGTTGACCCGGTTGGCGAGGTCGGCGGGGCTGCCCTGCTCCAGTGGCTCGCCTCCTCTCTCGAGGAAGGCCTGGTCGACGGTGTCCTGCTGGGTCGCGGTGTAGAGGACGAGGGCGCGCAGGCCCTCGGCGTAGGCCTTCTGCGTCATGAGCGATCGCCGCACGTCGGGGTGGTGCGTGATCGTCACCCGCGGCGCGGACTTGTCGGCCGCCCGGGTGAGGTCCGCACCCTGGACGCGCTGCCTGGCGTAGTCGAGGGCGTTGAGGTAGGCGGTCGACAGGGTCGAGATCGCCTTGGTGCCGACCAGCATCCGTGCGTGCTCGATGACGCGGAACATCTGCGCGATGCCGTCGTGGGTGTCGCCGAGGAGCGTGCCGACGGCGGGCTCCCTCTCGCCGAAGGTGACCTCGCAGGTCGTCGAGACCTTCAGGCCCATCTTGTGCTCGACGTTGGTGACGTAGGCGCCGTTGCGCTCGCCGAGCTCTCCGGTCTCGAGGTCCACCTGGAACTTGGGGACGATGAAGAGGGAGAGCCCCTTGGTGCCCGGGCCGGCACCCTCGGGGCGCGCCAGGACGAAGTGGACGACGTTGTCGACCAGGTCGGACTCGGCCGAGGTGATGAAGCGCTTGACGCCCGTGATGCTCCACGTGCCGTCGCCGTTCTCGACGGCCCTCGTGCGCCCGGCCCCGACGTCGGAGCCGGCGTCGGGCTCGGTGAGCACCATCGTGCAGTGCCAGCCCTTCTCGACGACCCAGCGGGCCAGCTTCTGCTGGTCGGGGGTGCCGAGCAGGTGGAGGAGCTTGCCGAAGGAGTAGGAGGCGGCGTACATCGCGATCGCGGGGTTGGCGCCGAGGACCATCTCGTTCATCGCCCACTTCAGGCTGGGCGGGACGACCGTGCCGTCGAGCTCGCCCGGGACGTCCACGGCCCAGAAGCCAGAGTCGATGTAGGCGCGGTACGACCTGGCGAAGGCCTCCGGCACGTGCACCGAGAAGGTCGCCGGGTCATAGACCGGCGGGGTCCGGTCCGCCTCGGCGAACGACTCGGCGAGCTCGTGCTCGGCGAGCCGGGAGACCTCCTTGAGCATCTCCCGCGCGGTGTCGGCGTCCACGTCGGCGTAGGGCCCGTGGCCCAGCACATCCTGCCGGCCGAGCACCTCGAAGAGGTTGAACTCCAGGTCCCGCAGGTTGCTCTTGTAGTGGCCCATCGCCAGTCCCTCCGCGCGCGCCGGTCCCTTTACCAGCGGGTAACTTCTATCGTGCTACCGACGGGTAACAAAAGCAAGCGTCGCGGGGTGTGAGGTGAGGCGGTGTCCCCGGGGTCTCGTGGGTGCATCCGCTGTTGCCATGACCCCAGCAGACCGACCCACGAGGTGCGGGTGCTGTTGCGGGTGCCCGGCAGCGACGGGTCAGGGCCGTGTGGTCTGCCGGTCGCGTCGCCGGAGGGAACGGGACCGCACCAGCCGGCCGTCGCGCACCTCGACGACGGGCCACCCGCGCTCGAGGGCGAGGGCGCGGAGCTCGCGGTCGGGGTTCACCGCGACGGCCCTGCCGACGCAGGTCAGGAACGGGACGTCGCTGATGGAGTCGCTGTATGCCGTGGAGCGGCTGAGGTCGTAGCCGCGCTCGGCGGCCAGTCGCTGCACCTCGGTGACCTTGCCCTCCCCGTAGCAGAAGGCGCCCGCGAGCCGGCCCGTGAGGCGCCCGTCGACGACCTCGCTGCGCGTCCCCACGGCACCCTCCAGCCCGAGGACGTCCGCGATCCGCTCGACGATCTCCTGCGGGCTCGCCGAGACGACGACCCGGTCCTCGCCGCGAGCCGCGTGCTCCTCGAGGAGCCGGCGGGCGGCCGGCATGACGCGCTCGGCCAGCTTCGGGATGAAGTCGTCCGCGAGGACGACGACGTCGTCGCGGGGGTGACCGGCGACGGCGCGCAGGATCCGCTCGCGCAGTGCCGCGGACCGCTCGTCGGAGGCCCCGTGGAGGACGAACCCCACGGCGTTGACGGCGTCGGCGAGCAGGTCGCGCGGCGGCACGAGCCCCCGCCTGAACGCCGCCACGGCGAGCGGGAAGTTCGCCGACCCGCGGATCAGCGTCCGGTCGAGGTCGAAGAACGCCGCTTCACGCGACATCGGCAGCGAAGGGCGGGACCGGCCCACGTGCCGGCCCCTGGGCCTGGGCGCCGCCGGTCACGTCGCCACGCCTGCGGCGGTTGGGCAGGGCGAGGCGGAAGACCTTCTTCCACGCCGAGCCGACCTGGGTGAGCAGCGGGCCGGTGGTGTAGGGCAGGCCGTAGCGCTCGCAGATCTCGCGCACCTTCGGCGCCACCTCGGCATACCGGTTGGACGGCAGGTCGGGGAACAGATGGTGCTCGATCTGGTGGGACAGGTTGCCCGTCATGAGGTGCATGAGCGGGCTGCCGGAGATGTTGGCCGAGCCGATCATCTGGCGCACGTACCAGTCGCCACGGGTCTCCCCGTCGATGACGTCCTCGGTGAAGGTGTCGGCGCCGTCGGGGAAGTGGCCGCAGAAGATCACGGCGTGCGCCCAGACGTTGCGGATGGCGTTCGCGGTGAGGGTGCCGGCCAGGGCGGGCAGCGCCGAGCCGGTCAGCAGCGCCACGCCCGGTGTCGCGACGTAGTCCTTGGTGAACTGCCGGACGACCTTGCGCCCGACGGCCTTGAGGTCCTTGCGCAGCTCCGCCTTGGACTTCCGCCCCGCCTGGTACTCGTCGAGCTCGAGGTCGTAGACCGCGATGCCCCACTCGAACACCGGCGCGAGCAGTGCGTTGTAGAGCGGGTTGCCGAGGTTCCACGGCTTCCACGGCTGGTCCTCGCTCATGCGCAGGATGCTGTAGCCCACGTCGCGGTCCTTGCCCACGACGTTGGTCCACGTGTGGTGCAGGTCGTTGTGGGTGTGCTTCCACGCCGCGGCCGGCGTCACGAAGTCCCACTCCCAGGTCGTGGAGTGGATGTCGGGGTCCCGCATCCAGTCCCACTGGCCGTGGAGGACGTTGTGCCCGATCTCCATGTTCTCGAGGATCTTGGCGACCGAGAGCATGCCGGTGCCGAGCACCCACGCGGGCGGGAAGGCGCCGGCGAGGAGGGTCGCGCGGCCGCCGAGCTCCAGTGTCCGCTGCACCTTGATGACCCTGCGGATGTATGCCGCGTCGCCGGCTCCGCGGGAGGCGAGGACGTCGTCGCGGATCGCGTCGAGCTCGCGGCCGAGCTCGGCCACCTGCTCGTCGGTGAGGTGTGCCGCCGCCGTGGGCCGCTGCGCCGGGCTGCCCTGGGTTGCCAGGGTGCGCTTCCTCGTCGTGGTCGCCGTCGTGGGGGCCGTGGTCGGCCGGGTGGCTGTGGTGGTCATCTCTGGTGGAGCTCCTCAGATGTCGAGATGGACGGGCCCCGCCGCAGCGGAGATACAGGTCTGGATGAGCTCGCCCTCGTCGCCGTGGACCTCACCGGTGCGAAGGTCCCGGACCCGGCCGGCGATGAGCGGGGTCACGCAGCTCATGCAGATGCCCATGCGGCACCCGCTCGGCATGACGACGCCGGCCTCCTCGCCGGCCTCGAGCAGGCTGGTGTCGCCGTCGACCTCGAGCTCCTTGTCGGACTTCTCGAAGGAGACGAGGCCGCCGCTGCCGCCGGACCCGGGGAGGAGGGCCGGCGCGAAGCGCTCCACGGCGAGGCCGTCAGCGATGCCGGACCGCTGCCAGAACTCGGTCGCTGCGTCGAGCATGGCTGCCGGGCCGCAGACGTAGGCCTTGCGGTCGCGCCAGTCAGGGCAGACCCCGTCGAGGTCGTGCGCGGAGGACAGGTCGAGGCGCCGGCCGCGCTCGCCGGTGAGCCAGTGGACGACCCGCAGGCCGGGGTGGCGGTCGGAGAGGTCGGCGAGCTCGTCGTGGAAGAGCGAGGTCTCGCGCGTGCGCGCCGAGTGGACGAGCACGACGTCGGCGTCGACGCGTCGGCCGGTCAGGGTGCGGACCATCGACATGACGGGCGTGAGGCCGCTGCCCGCGGTCAGCATGAGCAGGGGACGCGGGTGCTCCGGGAGGACGAAGTCGCCCTGTGGGGGTGCGAGGAAGAGCACGTCGCCCGGCTTGGCGTGGCGGACCAGCGCCTCGGAGACCTTGCCGCCCGTCGCGGTGACGGTGATCGCGGGGTCCTCACCGGCGGCGGTCGTGAGCGAGTAGGAGCGCCAGTGCCTGACGCCCTCGATCTCCACGCCGACCCGGGCGTACTGCCCGGCGCGGTGGGCGGCCCAGCCGCGGCCGGGCCGGAAGCGGATGGTCGCCGAGCCGGCGGTCTCCGGGAGGACGGCGGTGACGACACCGCGCAGCTGGCGGGTCGAGGAGAGGGGGTTGACGATCGCCAGGAAGTCCTCGGGCTCGAGGGGCGTCGTGATGAGGCTGGCGGCGCGGCGCCACACCGGGACGCCCGCGGAAGTGGACCGGCCTTGAGGGACGCCTCCCCGGTCACGGGAGCGCAGGGTCCTCGGCATGTATCCCATGATCCCTGCGCGCCCGTCGCGGCGCTCGTGCGCGGGCGTAGAGTTTGTCGCGGAAAACTATCCGGTTCGTACAAGGAAGTGTGGTGAAGGGTGGCTGAGCGCGCAGAGGACCCGCCCTGGTTGGCCCTCCCGGCTGAAATCACGGAGGTGCTGCGGCCCCACCTCGCGGACGTGGTCGACCAGATCATCGACACCATTCCCCGGGAGGTGCCCAGCTATGCCCGCCCCATCGAGGGCCGCTTCGGCGCGGGCCTGCGCCGGGGCACCCAGGTCGCGCTCGACCGCTTCCTGAACCTGCCCGGCACGCGCAGCAGCGCCCTGGGGCCGGAGAGCCGTCAGGTCTACATCGCGCTCGGCGCGGGCGAGGTCCGCCAGGGCCGCAGCCTGGAGTCGCTGCTCGCGGCCTACCGCTCCGGTGCTCGCGTCACCTTCCGGCACCTCTCCCGGGTGGCAGAGGCCGGCGGGATGCCGACCTCGGTCCTCATCCCCCTCGGGGAGTCGATCTTCGCCTACATCGAGGAGCTCTCGGCGGCCAGCGTCGAGGGCTACTCGCTCGAGCAGTCGGAGCGCGTCGGCGAGCTGGGCCGACGCCGCGACGAGCTGGCCGAGCTGCTCGTCCGCGGTCGCGCGGACGAGACCGCGCTGCGGCAGGCGGCGGCCGCGGCGGCCTGGTCGCTCCCGGAGCGGCTCGTGGCGGTCTCCGTGCCGCTCGAGCGGTCCGACGGGCTCCGCCTCGCCCTCGGCAACAGCGCGCTGGCGCTGGCGCGGCCCACCGACGTGGTGGCGCTCGCCCCGGCGCCCACGACCGGCAGCGCACGACACGGGCTCGACCGGGCGCTGCGCGGCCGCGCCGCCGTCGTCGGACCGACCCGTGGCTGGCAGCGGCTGCCGGAGTCCCTGCGGCTCGCGCTGACCGCCCGCTCCATGCTGGCGTCCGGCCGGCTCCAGGTGCCCGTCGATGGCGGCGTCCTCTGGGTGGCCGACCACCTCGTCGAGCTGGCGGTGCACACGGAGCCGGGCCTCCTCGAGGACCTGGCCACGACGCGCCTGCGCCCCCTCGCCGACCTCCGTGCGGGCCAGCGGCGCCGGCTCGTCGAGACGCTCGCGGCCTGGTTGCGCCACCGGGGCCGGCGCCAGGACGTCGCCGAGGAGCTGGGGGTCCACCCGCAGACGGTGGCCTACCGGGTCGCCCAGCTGCGCGACCTGTTCGGCGAGGACCTCGAGGACCCCGACGTCCGGTTCGAGCTCGAGCTCCTGCTCCGCGCGGGCCACGGCTGACGGTGACGGGTCGCCTCCGGCGGGCGGCGCCGCTGTCGCTGGCACCCGGCATACTCACGGGTGTGAGCGAGCAGAGCGAGTCCCCGGCACCCGCCCAGCCGCCTCCCGAGGCGGTGGCACCTGCGGAGGCCGGCGAGCGGCAGCCGGGGGCGGTCGCGCGCGCACGAGCCGACATCGCCGCGGGCCGGGAGTGGAAGGCACGCGACCGGCTGCTGGGCTACGTCGCCGACAGGGCCGACCCGGAGGGGCTCGAGCTCCTCGGCGAGGTGGAGTACTCGATGCGCGACCTGCCGGCCGCCGGGGCCGCGTGGTTCGGGACCTCCCGCCGCGGCGCGGACGTCGACGAGGCGGTCGAGGCCTGGCGCGAGCGGCACGCCGACCAGTTCGACCACATGTGGCGCAGCCTCCCGCGTTCGGTGCGCGACAACCCGGGCAACGCGCGCGTCGAGGCGCTGCGGCGGCGGGCCGAGCAGCTGCGCCCAGCGGTCCCGAGCGCGCGGCCGGCCGCGCCCGCCTCGGGTGGCGGAGTCGACGCGGCCGTCGTGATCACCGTGGCGCTCGCGATCCTGTTCGTCGTCTGCGCCGTCGTCGGCGCGGTGACCGTGCTCCGGTGGCTGCTGCCGGGCTGACCCCCGGGCCTGCCCGCGCTGACCGCTGGGACGTCAGGCGACCCAGTGACGGGTCGCGACGGCATACGTCGCCAACGCCAGCAGGCACACCGATGCAGTGACCATGGCGCGGAAGGCGGCCCGGCCCCTCGGGCCGCCGCCGACGGTGCCGAGCGTCGTCCAGACCGGGAACCACGTCAGGACGTAGCGCGGGGCAGAGACCCACAGCGTCGAGCACACGATCACGGCCAGGGAGAGCCCGAGGTAGGTCGCCTCCGGCCAGCGTCGCCGCCGCAGCAGCACTGCGAGGACGGCGACGGCCAGTGCCACGGTGGCGATGTCACCGAGCCGCGAGCCGACCAGGTAGGGGTTCGTCGTCGAGGTGACCGCTGACCAAGCGTGCTCGGCCCCGACCCACGGCCACGCCGTGGAACGGCGCCACCCCGTCTGCTCGGCGTCGTGCCAGGCGGTCCAGGAGCCGGTGCGTGCGTGGAGGTAGGTCACGAACGCGACGACGGGCAGGGCGGGCAGTGCCAGCGCCACGACGTCACCCCGGGGGCGTCGGCCGTCCGAGCGGAGCTGGAGCACGTACATGACCGCGAGCCCCGCCACGAGGAACAGGCCGTTGACCCGCACGGCCGTCGCCGCGGCCGCCAGCAGGCCGGCCAGCCACCAGTGCCGCCTCGTCGCCGCCAGCCAGGCGCCGAGGGCCAGGGCCAGGAACGTCGCCTCGGAGTAGACGGCCACGAGGAAGAAGCCGCACGGCGCGAGGGCGAGCAGCGTCACGGCACGCCGCGCCGTCGTGGCGCCCCCGCCCGGCTCGGCGAGGGCCACGTGCCACAACAGGACGGCTGCAGCGGCGCCGGCGACGAGGGTGACGAGGATGCCGGCGGCCACCGCGCTGCCCCCGACGAGTGGGCCGGCTGCCCGGACGAGCGCCGGGTAGCCAGGGAAGAAGGCCTGGTCGCAGCAGGGCAACCCGGGCGGCAGGTACCCCCGGTCCGCGATGCGGAGGAAGTGGTAGCTGTCCCAGTAGGCGAAGCGGTCGAGGAACCAAGTGCCCGAGGCGAGGGGGTGCCGCTCCGGGCCGATGCCGGCCACTGCCGCGACCAGCACCACCGCGGCCATCAGGGCGAACCGGGAGGCGAGCCAGGCGGCGGCCACGCGGGCGGCGATCCCGGCACTGCTCATGCGGTCGAGGACCGTGGCACTCCTCCCGCGGTCGGGCACGGTGCCCCCTTCCGGTGGGTGCGGCGTTCGCGAGCGTACTCGGGAGAAGTCAGGCCGCGGCGGCGACGCCGACACATACCGTCTGCTGCGGGCCCCGGGCGGATCTCGGGGCCCACGGCGTGGCGCGTCTGAAGATGCGGGATGATGAGGGCGATGAAAACTCCCTCCGCCGCCCCCCGCCGCCGACTCCTGACAAGCCCCTTCGCCGACCGAGCCGAGCCGGCGGTGCCGTCCCTGGCGGTTGCCGACCGCGTGACGCATGACAAGTTCGGCCTGGGCGAGGTGAAGGCCGTCGGCGACGGCTACGTCATCGTCGGCTTCGGCTCGGCCCGCGTGCGCGTCGCGAGCCCGTTCTCCAGGCTGACGACGCTCTGAGCCAGCCCGGTCAGCGTCGGACCGGGTAGCGCAGGTGCAGCACCCGGTCGCCCTGCAGCACCACGTCCGGGTCCTCGAGCAGGTGCCGACCGTCGACGTGGCCGAAGTACCGCTTCCCCGAGCCGAACACGACGGGGACGACGTCCATCGCCACGACGTCGACCAGGCCCAGCGCGAGGGCCTGGCCCGCGACGTCGCCGGCGGAGAGTGCCACCACTCCGCTGCCGGCGAGCCGCCGGGCGACCCCGATCGCCTCCGTGACGTCGTCCACGAAGGGCACCTCGGCCTCGGGGTGCCAGCCGTCGGGCCGGGGCCGGTGCGAGACGACGACCAGGTGCTCACAGGCGGGGGGCTTGGCCTCCCAGCCGTTGGTGAGGTCGAACAGGTGCCGCCCCACGACCGCGCAGGTGATGCTGTCCCAGAACGGCTTGACGTAGCCGTAGGAACGGTCGCTGACCGACATCCTGGGGTGGACGGACTCCTCGGCCTCCTCCAGCAGCGGCCGGTCTCCGTTGAAGTACCAGTCGAACAGCGGCCCGACGTCGTCGTCGCCGCCGGCGATGAAGCCGTCGACGGAGACCACGGCGTGCATCACGACGGTGCTCATGGGTGCCCTCCCGCTGTTGCCCGCGACGCTGTCGGCGCTTCCAGGAGACCGCTCGCGCAGGCGCTGACCGGCGTGAGCAGCGAGCCGGTGACGGGAATCGAACCCGCGTATCCAGCTTGGGAAGCTGGCGCTCTACCATTGAGCTACACCGGCGGACACCGCCTCGGCGGCGGTGCGGCAGGAGTCTAACGGACGCCCCGCGCGGCCCGGACCACGCGGCATACCGGTGGGGTTAGTCTCTCCCCGTGCTGCTGAGCGACCGGGACATCAAGGCCGAGATCGAGGCGGGCCGCGTCAGCCTGGACCCCTGGGAGCCGGCCATGGTGCAGCCGTCCAGCGTCGACGTGCGGCTCGACCGCTACTTCCGGCTCTTCGACAACCACAAGTACCCGGTCATCGACCCCGCGGAGGAGCAGCCGGACCTCACCCGCCTGGTCGAGGTCGACCGGGGCGAGCCGCTCATCCTCCACCCGGGCGAGTTCGTGCTCGGCTCCATCTACGAGACGGTGACCCTGCCCGACGACGTCGCCGCGCGCGTCGAGGGCAAGTCCAGCCTCGGGCGCCTGGGCCTGCTGACGCACGCGACGGCGGGGTTCGTCGACCCGGGCTTCTCGGGCCACGTGACCCTCGAGCTGAGCAACGTCGCGACCCTTCCCATCAAGCTGTGGCCCGGCATGAAGATCGGCCAGCTCTGCTTCTTCCGCCTCTCGAGCCCGGTCGAGAACCCTTACGGCAGTGACAAGTACGGCTCCCACTACCAGGGCCAGCGCGGTCCGACGGCGAGCCGCTCGTTCAAGAACTTCCACACCACGGAGGTGTGAGCTCCGATGGGTGAGGACCTCCTCGAGGTGCGGATCGCCGCCCCCGACAAGGCAAGCGGGGACGCCCTGGCGAGGCTCCTCGTGACCGAGCGCCTCGCCGCGTGCTGCCAGGTCCTCGGCCCCATGACGTCGGTGTACCGGTGGGAGGACGAGGTCCGGACCGCCGAGGAGCACCTGCTGCTCGCCAAGACGACCGCCCGGCTGTTCGCCGCGCTCGAGGAGCGCGTGCGGGCCGAGCACCCCTACGACATGCCCGAGATCCTTGCCGTCCCGGCGGTCGGCGTCAGCGAGCCGTATGCCGCGTGGCTCGCCGGCGCCGTGCGCGGCGCCTGATCGGGCACCGGCATGACGGCCGCGACACTTCGCTGGACCACGCAGCCCGACGAGCCGCGGGGTGTCGTCCTCGTCCTCCACGGTGGCCGGGAGCGCAGCCACCGGTCCGTGCCACCGTGGTCGCCCGCGCTGCTGCGGATGCTGCCGTTCGCGTCCGCCGTCGCCGCCGCGCCGCCCGGCGGCCTCGCGGTGGTCATGCTGCGCTACGCGCACCGCGGCTGGAACGGCGTCGACGCGAGCCCGGTCCGCGACGCCAGGCGCGCACTCGAGCAGGTCGAGGTGCGCCACCCGGGCGTGCCGGTCGGGCTCCTGGGCCACTCCATGGGCGGCCGGGTCGCCCTCCACCTCGGCGACGACCCCCGCGTCACGGCGCTCGTGGCACTCGCTCCGTGGGTGACACCGGCCGACAGGCCCGTCTCCCACGACGGCCTGCAGGCCCTCTTCATGCACGGCACCCGCGACCGCGTGACGTCTCTCGCCGCCAGTCGGCGGATGGCCCGGGCGATGGCCGAGCTCGGGGCCGACGTCACCTACGAGGCCGTCGAGGGTGAGGGCCATGCGATGCTGCGCCGGCCGAGGCTGTGGCACCGCCGGGCCGCCGAGTACCTCGCCCATCGCCTCGTGCCCGACCGGTGACGGCGCGGCGGCTTCCCGACTCGGGCAGCGGTCAGGCGAGGTCCTCGAGCAGCTGCTCGGCGAGCTCGAGGTCTCCCGAGAGGTCGCGCTGCCCGAGGTCGGCCGGCAGCGCCTGCACGGCGTTGAAGGCGTCGCCGAGCCGGCCGGTCGGCAGCCGGTCCGCGAGCCGCAGGGCACGCACCGCACAGAACAGCTCCGCCGCGAGCATGCGCCGGTAGGCCGCCACGGCGGCACCCAGCCGCACCACCGCCTCCCCGGCGAAGGTCGCGTCGTCCTCGACCCCCGCCGACAACGAGACCGTCTGCACGCTCGAGGGAGCCGCGGCGGACCCCCGGACCACCGAGAGGGCTGACGCCGCAACGTACTCCGCGACGAGGGCACCGGTCGACCCGCTGTCGGCGAGGAAGCGTGGCAGCCCGTTGTCGGGGTCGGTCAGGAGGTGGCTGACCCGCGACTGCACGGCGTGCGCAGCACGCGCGAGGGCGAGGAGGGTCGTGTCGAGGGCCAGCACGAGGTATGCCGTGTGGAACCCCCCGTGGTGCGTCACCACCGCACCGTCCCTGGCGGGGGTGAAGAGGGGGTTCTCGCTGGCCGTGTTGATGCTGCGCCGGGTCGTCCCCGCGAGCACCTCCAGCGCGTGCAGCAGGGGCCCGTGCACCTGGGGCCAGGTGCGCAGGCCGAAGAAGTCCTGGACGTGGCGGGGCCGCAGGTACTGGCCCGAGAGCAGCTCGCGCACGGCCGCCGCCGACTCCGCCACGCCGGGGTGCGGAGAGGCGGCGGCCGCGATCGCGCTCACCGGGGACGGGTCGCCCTGGAGCGCCAGCCAGCTCAGCGCGGACACCGTGGTCGCCGCCCGGGCGAGGCGCTCGAGGGCGAGGGTGTGCAGCGCCGACTCGGCGAGCACGAACGCGCTCGACGACATCAGCGGCAGCGCGTCCTCACCACTGATCCGCAGGCGCCGGCGCCTGTCGCCGCCGGCGCGCTGCCGCTCCCCGAGCAGGGCCAGGCCGACCTCGGCGAGAGCGGTGAGGTCTCCCGTGCCGAGGGACCCGCGCCGGTGGACCACGGGGAGGTCGGCCGCCGGCGCGCAGGCCAGCTCGGCCAGCGCGGTGACGAGCTCCGGTGAGGCGCCCGAACCTCCCGCGAGAAGCTGGTTCGAGCGCACGGCGAGCGCCGCCCGCACCACCGGCTCGGGGAGCAGCTCGCCCCAGCCGCCGGCGTGCGCCCGCAGCAGGAGCGGCCCGAGGTCCGCCGAGGTGTCCGGGGGCCGGTCCCGCGCGGCCCCGACGCCCGTCGTGCGGCCGTAGACCCGCGTGCCGGCAGTGGCCTCCCGCGCACGCCAGTGCACCTCCGCCACGCGCTCCAGAGCCGGTTCCGCGACCGTGACGGGCCGGCCGGCCGCGACGCCCGCGAGGTCGCCGAGCTCCAGGCTCTCCCCGTCGAGGACGAGGACTTCGGCGGTGCTCACGCCGGGCAGTATCCCGCCGGGGGGCCCACGCCCGCTCCGGCGCGCGCTACCGGCGGCGTCTCGACCTCCCTGACGCCGTGACACCCGGGGCAACCGGGTGCCTTCGCGGTCGGAGCGGGTGTCAGTGTCAGGGTCTAGGTTTGGGCACCATGATCGGCTTCGACGAGGTCACGAAGCGCTACCCCGGCGGCACGGTCGCCGTCGACCGGCTCAGCCTCACCGCGCCCACGGGCCGGATCACCGTCCTCGTCGGGCCGTCCGGCTGCGGCAAGACGACCACCCTGCGCATGGTCAACCGGATGATCGAGCCGACGTCCGGCAGCATCACCCTCGACGGGCGCGACACCTCCCGCATGAAGGAGGCCGAGCTGCGCCGTGGCATCGGCTACGTCATCCAGCACGCCGGCCTATTCCCGCACCGCACGGTCCTCGACAACATCGGCACGGTGCCCCGCCTCCTCGGATGGGACCGCCGCCGCACCGAGGCCCGTTCACGTGAGCTCATGGAGCGCGTCGGGCTCCCCGACACGCTCGGCAGGCGCTACCCGGCGCAGCTCTCCGGCGGGCAGCAGCAGCGCGTCGGCGTCGCCCGGGCGCTGGCCGCCGACCCGCCGGTCATGCTCATGGACGAGCCGTTCAGCGCCGTCGACCCCGTGGTGCGCGAGCAGCTCCAGGACGAGTTCCTGCGCCTCCAGGACGAGCTGGGCAAGACGATCATCTTCGTGACGCACGACATCGACGAGGCGATCAAGCTCGGCGACCAGGTCGCGGTCCTGCGCGTCGGGGGCCACCTCGCCCAGCTGGCCGACCCGGCATACCTCCTCGCCCACCCGGTCGACGACTTCGTCGCCGACTTCGTCGGACGCGACCGCGGCTACCGAGCCCTCAGCTTCCAGCCCACCCCCCGCCTGCCGCTCGCCGCCGAGCGCACGCTCACCCTCGGCGAGACGACCACCGGCGTGGGCGGCGACTGGGTGCTCGTCGTCGACGAGGAGAACCACCCGGTCGGGTGGGTCGAGCCGCAGCGCGTCCACGGTGAGGTGACCTCGACCATGCTCCACCGCGGCGGCACGCTCGCGCGGTCGAGCGGCCCGCTGCGGGCCGCCCTCGACGCCGCCCTCTCGTCCCCCAGCCGGCGCGGCGTCATCGTCGACGACTCGGGCGCCCTGGTGGGCACCGTGCGGGCCCACGAGGTGCTCACCGCGATCGAGCGAGCCGAGCGGCCCGAGCTCGCCGACCCGCTGCACCCGGGGGCGCCGGTCCGATGACGTGGTTCGCCGACCACGTCGGTGAGGTCCTCGGGCTCACCGCGCAACACGTCTACCTCGCCGGGCTGCCGCTGCTCATCGGCCTGCTGATCGCCCTGCCCCTCGGCTGGCTCGCGCGCCGCTACCGCGTCCTCTACGCGCCGTTCACCGTCGGCACCGGCCTGCTCTACACGATCCCCAGCCTGGCCCTGTTCATCCTCATGCCGTTCATCTTCGGCACGCGGATCCTCGACCCCGTCAACGTCCTCATCGCGATGACGATCTACACCGTGGCGCTCCTCGTCCGCACGGTGGCCGACGCGCTCGGCGCCGTCCCCGACCACGTCGTGCAGGCCGCGCGCGCCATGGGCTACCGGCGGGTGAAGCGGTTCTTCGCCGTCGAGCTGCCGCTCGCCGTGCCGGTCATCTCGGCCGGCCTGCGGGTGGCAGCGGTGAGCAACGTCAGCATCGTGAGCGTCGCGGCGATCATCGGGGTGCCGCAGCTCGGCCTGCTCTTCACCGACGGTTTCCAGCGCACCTTCTACGACCCGATCATCGTCGGGATCGTCGCGTGCACGGTCCTCGCCCTGGTCTTCGACCTCGTGATCCTCCTGGCCACGCGGCTGCTCACGCCGTGGCAGCGGGCGGCAGGAGGACGCGCATGACCGACCTGGTCCTCGCCTGGCTCACCGACCCAGCCCACTGGACGGGCCAGGACGGCATCATCCAGCACACCCTCGAGCACCTCGGCTACTCCGCCATCTCGCTGCTCATCGCCGCGGCCGTCGCCATCCCGGCGGGCCTCGTCATCGGGCACACCGGTCGTGGCCGCTTCCTCGTCGTCAACCTCGCCGGTGCCGCCCGCGCCATGCCCAGCCTGGGCCTGCTGTTCATCATGGTGCTGGTCCTCGGCCCACGCCTCTCCGGCGACGCGGCCTTCCTGTGGCCCAACCTCATCGTCCTCATCGTGCTCGCCATCCCGCCCCTGCTCTCCGGTGCCTACGCGGGCGTCGAGGGCGTCGACCCCGCGGCCCGCGACGCGGCGCGCGGCATGGGGATGAGCGGCAGCCAGGTGCTCCTGCGCGTCGAGGTCCCGTGCGCCCTGCCCCTGCTGTTCTCCGGGCTCCGCTCGGCCACCCTGCAGGTCATCGCCACGGCCACCATCGCCGCGGTCGCCGGCCTCCAGGGGCTCGGCCGGTTCCTCATCGACGGGCTCGCGGTCCACGACTTCCCGCAGATGGTCTCCGGTGCCGTGCTCATCGCCGTCCTGGCCCTGCTCGCCGACCTCGTCCTCGCCCTGGTGCAGCGGTATGCCGTCTCACCCGGTGTGAGCGGACGTCGCCTCCGGGAGCGTGTCCGCCGCCGTGGCCCGGACACTCTCGCGGAGGGACTGCAGGTGCGGTGACCACCGGACACCCGCCCGCGCGAACCGGGCGGGAATGACGGGTGGCCCTCCTCGGTTGCCCACGGAAGACTGTCCGCGCAGCACGACGAGGAACGCCCAGGAACGACGCACCGCACGACCTCCGCCACACCGACGAGGGAGCACTCCTGTGAAGACGCCCAAGCTGGCCCTGACCATCGGCACGACGATCGCGATCCTCTCGGTGGCCGCCTGTGGCTCCGGGTCCGGCAACAGCCCGTTCGCGAGCGGTAGCAGCAGCTCGAGCAGCAGCGGGGGCGGCGCCGGGAAGGGCGCGGTCACCGTCGGCTCGGCCAACTTCCCCGAGAACCAGCTCCTCGCGGAGATCTATGCCGGCGCCCTGCAGGCCAAGGGGGTGCAGGTCACCAAGAAGCTCAACATCGGCAGCCGCGAGGTCTACATCCCCGCGCTCGAGGACGGCTCGATCGACCTCATCCCCGAGTACACGGGGGTGCTCGACCAGTACTTCGACAAGAGCGCCAAGGCCACGGACTCCGAGGGTGTCTACCAGGAGCTGAAGCAGTCGCTGCCCAGCACGCTGACGGTGCTCGACAAGTCCGCCGCCGAGGACAAGGACGCCGTCGTCGTCACCCAGGCGACGGCCGACAAGCTGCACCTCAGCTCGATCGCCGACCTCCAGGGCAAGGCGAAGAACCTCACGCTCGGCGGGCCGCCCGAGTGGAAGACCCGGCCCACCGGCGTCCCGGGCCTGAAGAAGGTCTACGGCCTCGAGTTCAAGGCCTTCCGGCCGCTCGACGCCGGTGGCCCGCTGTCCGTGCAGGCGCTGAAGAACGGCCAGGTCGACGCCGTGAACCTCTTCACCACCGACCCCAGCATCCAGGCCAACCACTTCGTGGTGCTCAAGGACCCCAAGAACCTCTTCGCCGCGCAGAACGTCGTGCCGCTGATCACCAAGGCCAAGAGCAACGCCACCATCGCCGGGGCGCTGAACGCCGTCTCCGCCAAGCTCGACACGCAGACCCTCGGCAGCCTGCTCGCGGAGGTGACGATCGACAAGAAGGACCCGCAGGTCGTGGCCAAGGAGTTCCTCGACAAGAACGGTCTCGGCTGAGGAAGCGGCCCTCGCTGTCGCGAGCATGAAGTGGGCCGGGCGTGGCCTCCCCCGAAGCCACGCCCGGCCGATGGCGGAACCCCGACCGCCAGCTCTGGCCGCACCCGGCGGTGCCCCTCCTCACCGCCGGCCGGACCGTCCTCCTGGTGCACAAGACTGGCGCGTGATGCTCCCGACCACATCGGTAGAACCACTGATCTTGGGCGCTTCCTGTGGATAGCATGAGGTGGGTGGCGACTCCCTGCGTTGGTCGCGCCGCGACCATCGACCGCGTGCGGCTCCTCCTCGAGGGCGGCCGCTGGGTCACGCTCACCGGACCGCCCGGCACCGGCAAGACGCTCATCGCCCGCCACGCCACCGCCGACCACGCGGACCTCGTCTGGGTGGACGGCCAGCGCCTCCCCGACCTCGACCGCGTCCTCGCCGCCTGCCTCGACGCCCTCGGGGCCGAGCTCGCGCCCGGCGACCCGCCCGCGATGGCGCTCAGGCGGGCGGTGGACGACCGCCACGTGCTCCTCGTCCTCGACGGGGTCGACGGCATCGCCGGGCTCGGAACGCTCCTGGAGGACCTCGTCGACGCGACCGCCGGCGCCAAGGTCCTCTGCACCGCGGTGACGGTCGCCGGTTGCCCCCACGAGCAGGTCGTCCGCGTCGGGCCTCTGGCGGTCCCGCTCGACGGTGCCCCGGTCGAGGGACCGGCGGTCGAGCTCTTCCTGAGCCGGGTCGCGGCTGCAGGCGGCCACCCGGTGGACCTGCACCGCCACGAGGGCGACGTCCGCCGGCTGCTCAGGGCCAGCGGCGGGCTGCCGCTGCTCATCGAGCAGCTCGCCGTGCAGATCGCCCTGGTGGGTGTCTCCGACGTGACGCCGACCGGCTCGATCGGCGCCGCGATCGACGCCTCCTACCGCCTCCTCGACGCCGACCAGCAGCGGTGCTTCCGCCGGCTCGCCGTGGTCGGGGAGCCGGTCAGCCTCGACGTCGTGGCCGACGTCACCGGCGTCAACCGGGCGGAGGCCGCCCAGCTCGCGTCGGCACTCGCCCGTCACAGCCTCGTCGAGCTCCGTTCCGACGGCCGGTTCGACATGCTCGACCCCATCCGGCACCACGGGGTTGCGCTCGCCGAGCAGGCAGGTGACCGTGACGAGGCCATGGCGGGGCTGCTGCGGTGGGCCGAGCGCGTCACGCCCTCCGACAGCCTGAGCGGTGCCGCCGACGAAGGCTGGCTCACCGAGCTCGGGGTCATGCGGCGCGCCATCGGGGCCGCCTGCGACGACCCGAGGACGCGGCCCCTCGGCTACCGGCTGGCCAACAACATCTTCTCCTCGCTCTACACCGCCATGCGCGCCCGCGACGCCGTGGAGATCCTCGAGGGCGTCCTGGCGAGCGGCGACGGGCCCGCCGACATCGGCGCCCAGGTCGCCCGCCGCGCCGGCATCGCCGCCTCGGAGGTGCGCGGAACCTACGAAGGACTGCCCCTGCTCGAGCGGGCCGAGCAGCACGCCCGGACCGCCCCCGACCCCTCCGGCCAGCTGGCCCGCAACGCCTCCATCAGGGCCGAGATGCACCTCGACGCGGGCGCCCTCGACGAGGCGCAGGCGGAGGCCGAGCGAGGCCTGGCCCTGGCGACCGACGACTCCTACGTCACCCGCCAGCTGCGGCGGACCCTCGTCGACATCCACGTGTGCCGCGGGGAGTTCGAGCGCGCCGAGAGCCTGGGTGAGCTCGTCATGGCCGACGCGCCCCGGGACGAGCAGTGGATGGCCCTGTCGGCGCGGGTGCTGATGGGCCGCATCGCCGCGGAGCAGGGCCGCTACGTCGAGGCCGCGGCCATCGCCCGCGCGGCCCGCGACCACGCCGTCGACCTCGCGGAGGACCGCGTCGCCCTCCTCGCCGACACGCTGCTGCGCGCCGTGACGGACGACGGCGCGGGCAGCGAGCTCGACTACGAGTGGCTGCCCTGGGGCGTGCGCCTCGACGTGCAGTTCCAGGACGCCCGCGACCTGCTCGCCGGGGGTGAGGTCAGCCGCGCCGCCGGGCTCGCCGCCGACACCATCGTGCTCGCGGACTCGATCAAGCTCGGCCGTGTCGGTGTGGAGGCCCGCGTCCTCCTCGGCGACGCGCTGCTGGAGTCCGACGAGGCGGCCCAGGCCGCTGCGTCCTACCTCGCCGCGCTGCGACAGGCCACCGACTACGGCTTCCCCCTGCGTGCCGCCGACGCCCTCGACGGCCTCGACCACGTGCTCTCCTCCCAGGGCCACGTCGGCGCGGGCCGGTGCACGTCGCTCGCGAGGCAGCTGCGGCTGCCGAGCGCTGCGGTCGCGCGCCCGAGGAGCTCGCGGGGCGGTGGGCGCGGTGTCCCGACGCGAACTGCGCCGGCCGAGTGGCTCGCCGGCTGCCGGCTCACCGGCGCGGCACTCGAGACGGTCAGCGCCTACGTCCAGGCCGACCCGGCGGCCGACGACGCGACCGCCTCGCCGCTCGCCGTGCTCACGCGCGCGGAGCGCACCGTCGGCTCACTGGTCGCCCAGGGCCTCACGAACCGGCAGATCGCCGAGCAGCTCTTCGTCTCCCCGAGGACGGTGGACGCGCACCTCGCGCACATCTTCCGCAAGTGCGACATCACGTCCCGGGCGCGCCTGGCGGCCCTCATGGCCGACCACGCCTGAGGACAGGACCGCACGGCACACGAGGCGTGCACCCGGCCTCGGCGGCCGGCGACCGCCGGGTGCCCCGGCGCAGTGGCACATCCTCGTATGCCGGGTGGCCGGGTCAGCCGGCAGGTGCGGGCTCCGGGGCGCGCTCGGCCAGCGCGTCGTCGCCACCCTCGCCGCGGCGGACGGCGGCAAGGAGCATCTGGGCGATGTCGACGACCTCGACCTGTTCGGCGCGGCCTTCGGACTGGGCGGTGGTGAGGCCGTCGGAGAGCATGACCTTGCAGAAGGGGCAGCCGATGGCGATCCGCTCGGCACCGGTGGCGAGGGCCTCCTCGGTGCGGTTGGCGTTGATGCGGGTGCCGAGCTTCTCCTCCATCCACATGCGGGCGCCGCCGGCGCCGCAGCAGAAGGAGCGCTCGGCGCTGCGGTCCATCTCCTTGTAGTCCACCCCGGGCAGGGCGCCGATCAGCTCCCGCGGCGGGGCGTAGACGCCGTTGTGGCGGCCGAGGTAGCACGGGTCGTGGTAGGTGACGCTGGTGGCGGTGCTCGCGACGCCGGCGCTGCTGGCCTCCTCGGGCCGGGCGACGGGGACCAGCTTCTGGTCGCGCACGAGCCGGTTGAGCAGCTGGGTGTGGTGCAGCACCTCGTAGCTGCCGCCGAGCTGGGGGTACTCGTTCTTGATGGTGTTGAAGCAGTGCGCGCAGGTCACCACGATCCTCGTCGCGCCGGCCTCGTTGAGGGTCTCGACGTTCTGGGCGGCCAGCATCTGGAAGAGGAACTCGTTGCCGGCCCGGCGGGCCGGGTCACCGGTGCAGGACTCCCCGTCGCCGAGGACGGCGAAGGTGACCCCGGCGGTGTCGAGCAGCTCGGCCACGGCGCGGGTGGTCTTCTTGGCGCGGTCCTCGTAGGCGCCGGCGCAGCCGACCCAGAAGAGGTAGTCCACGTCCTGCGCGGACTCCACGTCCTGGCCGAGGACCTTCACCGGGAAGGGCAGGTCCTTGGCCCAGTCGAGCCGGGCCCGGGCACCCATTCCCCAGGGGTTCCCCTTGTTCTCGAGGTTCTTGAACAGCCCCCCGAGCTCGGAGGGGAACGCCGACTCGATGAGCACCTGGTAGCGGCGCATGTCGACGATCTCGTCGACGTGCTCGATGTCGACCGGGCACTGCTCCACGCAGGCCCCGCAGGTCGTGCACGACCACAGCACGTCGGCGTCGATGACCGCCTCCGGTCCGTGCGGGGTGTACGCCTGCAGCGGTGACCCCGCGGCATACCCGGTCTGCCCGACGAGCGGCACCTCGGCGAGATCCACCGCCGCGCTGCCGGCCACCGCCTCCCGCTCCGCCTCGCCGGCCAGCAGCCAGGGCGCCTTGGCGTGGGCGTTGTCCCGCAGCGCCATCACCACCAGCTTCGGCGAGAGCGGCTTGTCGGTGTTCCACGCCGGGCACTGGGACTGGCAGCGCCCGCACTCGGTGCACGTGGTGAAGTCCAGCAGCCCCTTCCACGTGAAGTCCTCGACCTTGCCCACGCCAAGTGCCGCGTCCTCGGGCAGCTCCTCGATGTTCTCGAAGTCGACCGGCTCACCGGCGACGCGCATCGGCTGCAGCGCCCCCAGCGAGGTCCGGCCGTCGGCGTGCCGCTTGAACCAGATGTTGAAGAACGCCAGGAACCGGTGCCACGCCACCCCCATCGTCGGGGTCAGCGCGATGGTGATCATCCACGTGAACGAGATCAGGATCTTCACCGCGGCCACGACCACGATGGCGTTCTCCAGCCCGGCCGTGCCCAGCCCACCGAACAGCCCGGACATCCACCCGGTCAGCGGGAAGTGCAGCGCGTTCGCGTGGCCGCCGCCCAGGGCACGGTCCAGGTCGAACTCCAGCACCCGCAGCAGCAGGATGCAGGTCGTCACCCCCAGGATGACCAGCTCGACGAAGTACGCCTGCCAGAACGTCGAGCCGAAGAACCGGGACCGGCGCCCCCGCTCACCCGGGGCGCTGCGCGGGTGCTGCCTCTGCCGGATGCCCATCAGCACGAGGATGCCGGCGAGCCCGGCCCACGCGAACAGCTCGGTGACCCACTCGAACGGCGGGAAGTGGCCCAGCACCGGCAGCACGAACTCCGGCCTCGCCAGCTGCCCGAAGGCGTTGACCAGCGTGAAGAAGAGGATCCCGAAGGAGATCATCGTGAACCAGTGCGCCACCGCCACCACCGGCAGCCGCGACATGCGGGTGTGGCCCAGGAACTCCCGCACCAGCGTCACCGTCCGCAGGCCCGGCTCGCCCGTGCGGGACCGGTCCGGCTGACCGGCACCGAAGAGCGCGACGAACCCCCGCACCGTCTTGACGAACAAGGCGACGGCGACGAGCGTCACCACCACGCACACCACGAGCGCGACGACCTGGAGCGCAGACATGCGCGGCAGTCTACGCAGCGGGTAAGCAAGCGCTCACCGGACTGTGAGCAGCGTCAACCCGCCTGCCCGGAGCCACGCGTGTGGCGCCGCGGAGGCCGTAGCTCTTCGTGCACGGGCCCGCAGGGGAGGCGTGGCGCGGGACCGCGTTGCACCACGGCATAACGATCTGTTGGAATGCGCATAACGTCAGGTTCGTTGAACCGTGACGACACCCTGGTGCCGCGGCGGCCACACGTCCGGCGCACCGACTCGGCGAAAGAGCGCGCATGCCCATCTACGACGACGTGACCCAGCTCATCGGCAACACCCCGCTGGTGCGGATCAACCGGATCATCCGGTCGGACGCGACCGTGGCGGCGAAGCTCGAGTTCTACAACCCCGCCTCGTCCGTGAAGGACCGCATCGGCGTGTCGATCATCGACGCCGCGGAGCGCTCGGGGGAGCTGGAGCCGGGAGGCACGGTCGTCGAGGCGACCTCCGGCAACACCGGGATCGCCCTCGCCATGGTGGGCGCCGCCCGCGGCTACCACGTCGTGCTCGCCATGCCCGAGACCATGAGCCAGGAGCGCAAGGCCCTCCTCAAGGCCTATGGCGCCGAGCTCGTCCTCACGCCCGGCTCCGAGGGGATGAAGGGCGCCGTCACGAAGGCCGAGGAGATCGCCAAGGAGCGCGGCGGGATCCTGGCTCGCCAGTTCGCCAACGAGGCCAACCCCGAGATCCACCGGCGCACGACCGCCGAGGAGATCTGGAAGGACACGGACGGCCAGGTCGACATCGTCGTCTCCGGGATCGGCACGGGTGGCACCATCACCGGCGTGGGCCAGGTCCTCAAGGAGCGCAAGCCCGGCGTGCAGATGATCGCGGTGGAGCCCGCCGAGTCGCCGATCCTCAACGGCGGCCAGCCCGGGCCCCACAAGATCCAGGGCCTGGGTGCCAACTTCGTGCCGGAGATCCTCGACACGAGCATCTACGACGAGGTCATCGACATCGATGCCGACGCCGCCGTCGACTTCGCGCGCCGCGCCGCCACCGAGGAGGGTCTCCTCGTCGGCATCTCCTCGGGAGCAGCCCTCGCGGCCGCGCAGCAGGTCGCGACGCGTCCGGAGAACGCCGGCAAGACGATCGTCGTCATCATCCCCTCGTTCGGGGAGCGCTACCTGTCGACGATCCTCTTCTCCGACCTGCTGGAGTCCTGAGCCCCGTGACGATCCGCGCGTTGCTCGCCTGGGCGCGCGAGGACCTCGACGCCGCGATCGCCCGCGACCCCGCGACGACCTCGCGCCTCGAGATGGCCCTCGCCTCGCCCGGCCTCCACGCCGTCTGGGCCCACCGCCTGGCCCACTGGCTCTGGAGGCAACGGTCGGGCCGGCTCGCGGCGCGCCTCGTGTCCCAGCTGGCCCGCACCCTCACGGGGGTCGAGATCCACCCCGGCGCCGTGATCGGCCGCCGGTTCTTCATCGACCACGGCATGGGTGTGGTCATCGGCGAGACCGCCGAGATCGGCGACGACGTCATGCTCTACCACGGCGTCACTCTCGGAGGTCGCTCGATGAAGCGGGTGAAGCGGCACCCCACGGTCGGCAACAACGTCGTCATCGGTGCCGGCGCGCGCATCCTCGGGCCCGTCTTCATCGGGGACGACGTACAGATCGGGGCGAACTCCGTTGTCGTCAAGGACATTCCCGCGGGAGCGGTGGCGACGGGCATTCCGGCGACCTTCCGCTTCCCGCAGCGCGGCCAGGAGCCGCGGGAGGACCCCTACGAGCTGATGTTCAAGGACCCGGCGCTCTGGATCTGAGCGGCCGGCGTGGCCGGCTCTCTCGGCGCTCCCGGCGTGGCGGGCCGGCGGGTCAGTGCGGCCCGGCATACGGCTGGTCCATGGAACCGGCGAGGAACGACAGCTTCGCCACGCTGACCACCTTCCGTCGTCTGTCTCGGAGGGGCCATACCCACCGGTTCCCGCCTCACCCGGGGCCCTCCGACCGTCGCCCTCTGCCCCACGCGATCTCGTCAAACGGACGCGATCCACCAAGCCCGGCCGATACCCTGAACGCCAGTCGCAGGCCGGGAGGGTGCGGTGCGTCGGTGCCTCAGGTCAGTCCCGGTGACGGTTGCAACCGTCGCCGTGCTTTCCGCCTGTACCGGCTCAGCGGCCGTCCAGAGGCCGCCCTCGCCCGTGCGGACGTCGACCTCGGCGCCCGCGCAGCTCCCGAGCTCGGCCCCCGCACAGGTGCCGAGCCCTGTGACCACGCGCCCGACCGTTCCGCCGGTGGCTGGTCGCCTGCCCGAGCCGCCGGTGATCGCCCAAGGCGTCAGCAGCGCGAACCCAGCGCACACCTTCCGCAGCTGGGCGTGGGACTTCCGCATGATGCGCCAGGTCTTCAACACCGTCTCCCTGCTGCCGGGCGACCAGCGCGTCGTCGCCGCCGCGCGGCAGGCGGGCCTCGCGGTGGTCCTGGAGTTCGACTACAAGAGCGACTTCTTCGCCGGCCAGGACATCTCCGGAAGGGTCCGCGCTGTCGCCGACCAGATCCGCGCCAACCCGGGGACCGTTGCCGCCGTGCACGTGGCAGACCGGCTGAACGAGAAGTACTCCACGGCGGACAGCCTGCGTTACCTCGCCGCCACCGGCGGTCTGCTGCACCAGCTCGTGCCCGATGTCCCCGTCTTCGTCAACGCCCCGGACTGGCAGCTCACCTGCGGCCTCCCCGGCCAGGCCTCGTGCGCATCGCACGGCGCGCGGTTCCAGTACGAGACGGACGCCACCCTCGACGCGTTCCGCAACAGCGGGTACGTCGACGGGCTGTCGATCTCCAACAACCTCAAGGGCTTCAACGCCGTGGCGCAGGAGGCCGCCTGGCACCGGGCCCGCGCGCACTGGCCGGCGCCGTTCAAGCTGTGGTCCACCTGTTCGCAGCTGTCGTTCGGCGCCGAGCGGTACAACGGCTCACCGCCTGCGGATGCGGCGGCCGCCGCCTACATGACCGCGCCCATGCGCGGAGGTGCTGACGGACTGGCGCTGTGGGCCTGGCACCAGCAGTACAACAACGAGGTCGACACGTTCCTGGACAAGGACGGTTCGCCGAACGCCGTGTGGAACGCGATGCGCGATGCCGCCTCCGCCCTTGGTGGCCAGGCGGCTCGCTGACCCTCGCTCGAAAGACCTCGAGTGCCACGGCGTCCGGTCAGCGCACGGCACCGCACTCACCTGGGAGCATCGTGCCCCGAGTGGCCGCAAACGACGATCTCTACTGATCCTTTTGCATGATGTGAGCCTGTCGCGCGGGGGTCGAGACTGACCTGACACCCGCGCGGGGCGGCCCCGAGCCCCGGCGGCTCCGGTTGGATGGGAGGCGGGTGTGCGCACCTCGCTGGCCACTGTCATCGGCTTCGTCGTCGCCGTCATGTTCGCAGGTCCGGCCCAGGCCAGACCGCCGCAGGCCGGCACGCCGAGCGCGAACATCTACGTGGGCGGAGCGGGGTGTTCGGACGCCGGGAGCGGCACGATCGGCACTCCGTACTGCACCATCGGCGCGGCGGCGGCGGTCGCGGTCGCCGGGCAGACGGTCATCGTCGCGGCTGGGACCTATCCCGAGAACGTCACGCCGAAGAACAGCGGGCAGCCGAGCGCCCCCATCGTGTTCACCGCCGCACCCGGTGCCCTGGTGACCGTCACCGGGCAGGCCCATGGCTTCACGATCTCCTCGCGCCACGACATCACCGTCAGCGGCTTCACCGTCAGCGGCACCACCTCGAACGGGATCTACCTCAAGGGCTCGTCCGGGATCAAGGTGACCGCGAACACCGTCACCGCGTCCGGGAGGCGTGTCCAGGGCCAGACGGCAACGGGCATCTACGCGAGCGGGACGACGAGCTCGACCATCTCCGCCAACATCAGCTACGACAACTCGGACGCCGGGATCTACCTCACCGGTGGCAGCACCGGCATCCAGGTGCTCGGCAACCAGACCTACCTCAACGCCCGGGGATACGCCCGCGCCGCGCCGGGGATCGACGTGCGGAGCCCCGGGAACCAGATCATCGGCAACGTCAGCCACGACAACGAGGACTCCGGGATCCAGTTCTACCCGGGCGGCGACGACAACCTCGCTGCCGACAACGTGATCTACCACAACAAGGGATGGTCCTCGACGCTGAACGCCGTGGTCGGCGACCACGGCATCGACAACCTGGGGGTGCGGGGAAACCGCATCGTCTCCAACAGCGTCTACGACAACGTCACGGCGGGCATCAACGTGGAGGGCCTGCCGGCATCGTGGTTGACCGCTGCGGTCGGGAGTGCGGACACCACGCTGGCCGTCGGCACGGCCACGGGGTTCCCGACCAGCGGCGCATTCACCATCCAGGTCGACAACGAGCAGATGACCGTGACCGCCGGGCAGGGGTCGACGGTCTGGACGGTCCAGCGCGGGGTGAACGGCACGCTTCCTGCCGCGCACGCCGCCGGCTCCTCGACCAGCCAGAACGTCTTCCAGTGGAGCGGCTTCGTCATCGAGAACAACGTCCTGATGGACAACGCGGTGAACTGCCCGAACGCCTCGGGCGGGGTCACCACCTGTCCCGCGACCAAGGGCAACATCCGTGTGGACAAGAGCTCCTTCGTGGGTGTCACCGTCGACTACGACCTGATGTACCTCAGCGTGCCGGGCACGTGGGGGACCTGGCAGCAGACGTTGTACTCCTCGCTGAGCGCCTTCGCCGCCGCGAGCGGGAAGGAGGCCCACGGGCTGGCCGGCGACCCCAAGTGGGTCAGCCCCGGCCATGGCGACCTGCACCTGCGGCGGGGCTCCGGCGCCATCGACTCCGCCGACTCCGGCGCGCCGGGGGAGCAGCCGACCGACCGGGACGGCAACGCCTGCGCCGACGACGCCCTCACGTCCAACACCGGCGCCGGGCCGCTGCCCTACTGCGACCGCGGCGCGTACGAGTACCAGCCCGACTACCCACCGACGGCCGCGTTGACCGTCTCGCCCGCCTCCGGCACGGCGCCCGTCACCGTCGTCGCGGACGCGTCCGGGTCGTCCGACTCCGACTCGACACCGATCGCGTCGTACAGCTTCAACTTCGGCGACGGCTCGCCCGTCGTCGGACCCCAGCAGGCTGCGACGGCGACACACACGTACACCCTCGGTGGCACGTTCCCAGTCACGGTGACCGTCACGGACACCGCGGGCGAGCAGTCGACGACGGCGCAGTCGGTGACCGTCACGGCGTCGTCGGCGGCGCCGACCGCCGCCCTCACGGTGAGCCCGAGCAGCGGCGTGGCACCACTGGCGGTGACCGCCGACGCCTCCGGCAGCTCGGACCCGGGTGGTGGCCAGATCGTGTCGTACACCTTCGACTTCGGTGACGGGTCCGCAGTGGTCGGTCCACAGGCCAGCCCGACTGCTGCACACACGTACGGCGCCGGCACCTGGACGGCCACGGTCACTGTGACGAACGCGCAGGGTCTCAGCGGACACGCCACGCAGACGGTCGCGGTGAGCTCGCCACCCACCAACCTGATCGGCAACCCGGGTTTCGAGTCCGGAACGGCAGGCTGGAACACCAGTGGTAGGACCGGGATCACGCTCACCACGGTCAGCGGCGGTCACTCCGGCAGCTTTGCCGCCGAGCTCAGCAACAGCGGTACTGCGACGCAGCCGGACTGCACGCTCAACGACGCCCCGAACTGGGTGTCGTCGACCCAGGCCGGGAGCTACCTCGCCAGTGCATGGGTGAGGGGCCCCGCCGGAGTGACGGTGCAGCTGCGGATCCGTGAGTACAACGGTTCCACGTTCGTCGGGTCACAGGCCGTGACGACGACGCTGACCTCGAACTGGTCGCAGCTCTCCGTGACCTATCCCGTCGGTGTGGTCGGCTCCACGCTGGACCTCACGTTGTACAAGACGAACGCGGCACCGGGCCTGTGCTTCGACGCGGACGACCTCTGGCTGTCGCACTCCTGATCCTCTGATCCTCTGATCCCCTGATCCCCGGCTGTCGTCCCGGGCGGCGACCGGCCGGCTGGGGTGCCGCGGCGCGATGTGCCCACGCCCGCGCCCTAAGTCCTTCTCGTCCAAGCGCAGTACGACTTATCGCTCTTTCGTGGGTTCTCGTCCATTTCCCTCGGGGACATCGTTGTCCCAGTGCGACGCGGCTTGATGGTCGGACGTTCGCGAAGCGAACCGGCTCGGCATGCATCCCGCGATCGCGGCGGTCGCCGGACCCTGCACCCAGCCTCTCCGGCGGCCGCACGCTCCGTTCGCCATTAGATGCCCGCCTGAGCGGCAGGCGAGAACCCCGGGAGGCACACCGTGGAACCGACCGAGGTCCTGTCACGCATCTTCAACCGGCATCGGCTGCTGGTGTTCATGATGGTGCTGCTCGGTCTCGGCACCGGTCTGGGCCTGCACTGGAACGATGGGCCGACCTACCAGGGAACGGCACGACTGCTGGCCACGGCCTCCGACCCGACCTCGTCCGGCCAGGCCACCGCGGTCGCGGACACCGTCCGCGGGCTTGCCACTGGTCAGGCGCTCGTGCGCCGGGCGCTCGCCTCGATCGGTGTGCACCGTGACCCGGTCCAGGTCGCCACCTACGCCATCACCGTGCAGAGCCTGGGGTCGTCGGGCGTGGTGCAGCTGCAGGTCACCGACCATGACCCCAAGGTGGCCCTGCAGCTCACGAATGCCGTCGCGCGCGCCGTCGTCCAGGAGCGCAGCGACGCCGCGTCCAGCGGCCTGCGGTCCCAGATCACTGCGCTGCAGGACAGGATCGACGGGGTCGAGGCCGAGGTTGCCACCGTCGACCAGAAGCTCAGCGTGGTCAGCAAGCAGGCCGGCACGGTGGATCCCGCTGTCGCCAGCGAGGCCAGCGCCGAACGCGCGCAGCTGCTCGCGCAGCGGACGGGGCTCACCGAGGAGCTCGGCGTCTACACGAGGAGCAAGACGGACCTTGAAGGGCAGCTGGCCGGGGAGCCGCAGGCCGCCGTGGTCGACACCGCGCAGGCACCCGCGGTCGAGGTGACACCGCGACAGCTGCCCGATGTGGCGCTCGGTGGCCTCCTGGGCCTCGTGCTGGGAGTGGCCCTCGCGGGTGCGCTCGAGACGCTTCGCCCGACCGTCATGGGTCGCATCGCGATCGCGCGGTCGCTGCAGAGCCCGGTCCTCGGCGAGGTGCGGCGCTACGCGTCCGACTGGAACCGCGCAGACGTGCTCGAGACGGCGTCGCACATCGGACTCGCGGCGACCGGCGCCGAAGTGCGGCGCGTCGACTTCATGAGCATCTCCGAGCAGGTCGACGTGGCGGGTCTGGCTGCTGCCGTCGGCAAGGAGCTCACCAACCTGACCGTCGAGGTCGCGGACCGCGACACCATCGTCGCCCGGTTGGTGTCGGACGGTGACGGAAGCAGCTCTCTGCAGGGGAACCGCGGCCGACGCGCCGGGTCGGTGCGCGGGCTCGTCCTCGTGGTGCCGGAGGCCGTCAAGCTGGCCGACCTGGAACCCGCGCGCGACTTCCTCGCCATCTCGGGCTGGCCGTTGCTGGGCGTGGTCATCGCGCAGCGTGCCAACCCCCTCGCACTCGTTCGCCGTGACTCCACCCCCAACCTGACCGGAGAGGCCACCGCATGACCATCATCGAACGGCCCGAGATGACCATCATCGAGCGGCCCGAGGTGCTGCCCGCGCCTGTTCTCGAGCGGATCGCCTTCGCGCGCACGCCGATCAGCCCGGCCACGGCCGCTGCCGTGGCAGAGGTGCTCAGCTCCGGCTGGCTCACCACCGGCCCGAAGGTGGCGCAGTTCGAGCGCGAGTTCGCCGAGTTCACGCAGACGCAGCACGCGGTAGCGGTCTCCTCCTGCACCACGGCGCTCGAGCTGTCGCTGAGGTCCCTGCGACTGCCGGCCGGGGCGCCCGTGCTCACCTCGACCGTGACGTTCTGCGGTGCGGTCAACGCCATCCTGCACGCAGGCCTGCGGCCGGTGTTCGTCGACATCGACCTCGATACCCTGATGCCGGATGCCGAGTCCGTCGCAGCGGCAGTGCACCGCAGTGGCCGACCGGCCGCCGCAGTGGTGCTGCACTTTGCCGGTCACCCCGCGCCGGTTGCCGAGATCGCCGCCGCTGCCGGGCTGCCCCTGGACCGGGTCATCGAGGACGCTGCTCACGCAGTCGGGACCCGTGTCGGTGAGCGACCCGTCGGCGGCCTCTCCGCAGCAGCCTGCTTCAGCTTCTATGCGACGAAGAACCTGCCCATCGGCGAGGGCGGAATGGTGACCACCGACGACCTCGACGTCGCCGACTTCGTCCGCAGGTGCCGGTTGCACGGCATGAGCCGCGACGCCTGGAAGCGCTACCTGCCCGGCAACTCGTGGCGCTACTCCGTCGAGGAGGTCGGACTCAAGGCCAACATGACCGACCTCCAGGCGGCGATCGGCCTCGCGCAGCTGCCCGAGGTACCGGCGTGGCAGCGTCGACGCGAGCAGCTGGTGGCGCGCTACGACGAGGCGCTCGCGGGCGTACCCGGACTGGTCCGGCCCGCCCGTCCCTCGGTGGGGCGGCACTCGTGGCACCTCTACGTCGTCCGTGTCACGCCCGAGTTCGGCATGTCGCGCGACGACCTCATGGTCCGTCTCGCCGCGGCGGGCATCGACTGTTCCGTGCACTTCATCCCGATGCACACCCAGCCCTACCTCGTCGGTCTGCCCGACGTGGACCCTCGCCACTTCCCCGTCGCGGAAGCCGCGTTCGCGCAGTACTTCTCGCTACCGCTCTACCCGGACCTGACCGACGGGCAGGTCGACCGGATCTGCGCCGAGATCGCCGCCACCACGATCGTGTGAACCACGCACGTAAGGGAGAACCCATGGACACCACAGGCAAGACGCGGAACGGGCTGGAGCGCATCGACCGGCGCGGCCGGAGACGCGGCGGCCTCTCCAGCGTCACGGTGATCGGTGGCGCCGGCTATGTCGGGTCGCTCCTGGTCGAGCGGCTGCTCGAAGCCGGGACGTCGGTCACCGTCATGGATGCACTGATGTTCGGTGACGACGGGCTCCGGACGGTCGTCGACCATCCTCGGCTCACGTTCGTGCACGGTGACCTGCGGGACATCGAGGCGGTCGTCCGGGCCTGCGCCGGCGCGGACGCCGTCGTCCACCTCGGCGCGGTGGTGGGCGACCCGGCCTGCGCGCTCGACGAGGCCGCGACCCTCGCGATCAACCGCGACGCGACCGTCACCACGGCGCGAGTGGCGCGGGCCCTCGCGGTGCGCCGGTTCGTCTTCGCCTCGACCTGCAGCGTCTACGGCGCCTCGGACGAGCTGCTCACCGAGGAGTCGGAGAAGGCCCCGATCTCGGTGTACGCCCGCAGCAAGGCCGAGTCCGAGGACCTGCTGCTGCCGATGTCGGGACCCGACTTCCACACCACGGTGCTGCGCTTCGGCACGCTGTTCGGGCAGTCGCGGCGTGACCGCTTCGACCTGGTGGTCAACCTGCTCGCAGCCAAGGCGGTCATCGATGGCGAGATCAGCATCAACGGCGGTGACCAGTGGCGACCGTTCGTCCACGTCGCCGACTGCGTGGACGCGGTCCTCGCCTGCCTCGACGCCCCCGAGTCCGCTGTCAGCAGCCGCATCTTCAACGTCGGGTCGGACGCGCAGAACCGCACGCTGCGCGACGTCGGCGAGATGATCCGTGACCTGCTCCCCGACGTACGAGTCCTGTACGGCGAGTCCGCAGCCGCGGAGGCGAACTACCGGGTCAGCTTCGAGCGCATCTCGACCGAGCTGGGGTTCCACCCGGAGCGCACGCTCAGCGACGGCATCGTCGAGATCCAGGATGCCGTGCGCGCAGGCATGGTCACCGACTACACGGACGCCCGGTACAGCAACTTCCAGTCGCTGGTCACCGGGCGGGCCAGCCTCGACCTCGTGCAGCCCGCCGCCGAGGCAGGGGTCGGCTGACGTGACGACCGCGCTGCAGGGAACGCTCGGCACGGGCGGTGAGACGCTCGCCGTCGAGTGCGACGTGCCCTGGCTCGCCCGCCACATCCTGGAGGGGGCGGACGGGCAGATGGGTGCGACCGGCGCGGCGACCGTCCACGTCCACGTCGAGGGCGATCGCCAGCCGTTCGCCACGCAGGGCTGGACCCGCCTCTCGCGCGACGCGTGGGCGCACTCGGGCCGGGTCGTGATCGAGGACGTCGCAACCTCCGGGCTGGACGTCCTCCTGAGCGGTGGCCCTGACGGCGTCCACGTCCTGTGTCGATGGAGACCACCACCCCGCACCCGAGTGGCGGCCGGCCTTCTCCGGACACGCTCTCGGCTGTTGCTGCGGGCGGTTCTCCTCCAGTACCCGGTGTTCTGGGCGGCAGCACTGCGCGGTCGCGCTCCGCTGCACGCGTGTGGCCTGACGTCGACCACTGGCGTCGCGGTGCTCTTGGTCGGTCCCAGCGGTGCCGGCAAGACGACGGTGGTGCAGAACGAGGTCGGGGCCGGCGGCAGCGCCACCACCGACAACCTCTGCGCGGCCGACGCGCAGACCGCCTGGGGCGTCGTCGAACCAGTTCGCTCGGAGCAGGGCTCCGGCCGACGGGCGCCACACGGCCGGCACGAGAGCGGGCTCGCTCGCCGGGTCCCGTCGGTCGACCCGCAGGCGGTGGTCGTCCTGGCGCGCGGCGAGCGCACGGAGCTGCGGGAGATCGCACCATCCGAGGCGGCCCGTGCGCTGGTCGCCTCCACGTACGCGGCGGGCGAGCTGCGCCGGTACTGGCCGTTCCATGCCCAGGCAGGCCTGGGCACCGGCTCGGGCGCGGCGCACCCGCCCGTGGGCGAGGTCGCCGCGGCGCTGTGCGCCCGGCTGCCCTGCCGCCGGTTGACGCTCGCCGGCGTACGAGATGTCCGGCTCGGGGACGTTCTGGCTGCAGAGGGGTTACCACGATGAGCGCTACCACACCCAGGACCGACGCCGCCCTGCGTGTGCCCCGGGTCTTCGACAGCGCCGACGTGCCGGCGGATCCGCAGGTGCTGGCGACTCTCGAGCGGGGGGTGTCGGCGGTCGACCTCGCGGCGCGCCCAGTGGTGCTCCCGGACTTCCACCACAAGCACGACATGGAGATGCCCTCGAGCATCGCCGTGGCGACGACCGGCACGATCAGGCCCGCATTCACCAGCGCCTCGGTGAACTGTGGCATGGCGCTCATCGCGCTGGATGCCGAGCGTCCCGAGGACACCGCGGTCACCGCCTTCTTCAGGGCCATCGCGGCGCGCTACCCGCATCCCCCCTCGTGGCGCCGGGAGCTCTCCGCCGACGACGTGGTCCGAGCGGCCGTCGAGGGCGCGGAGTTCGGGGTGGAGCGCTACGGGCTGGACCCTTCCGCCCTGGAACGGATCGAGGAGGGCGGCCGCCTCGACCTCGACCGCTACGGCGGTGCGCCACGTCTGCGCCGCGAGCTGCCGGCGCTGTCGTTCCAGGCATCCCGGTTCCGGTTCGGCACCGTCGGGCCGAGCAACCACTTCGTGGAGCTCCAGACCGTGGAGGAGATCCTCGACCCCGCGGCCGCTGCGGCGCTCGGCGTGGCCAAGGGCCAGCTGACCCTCCAGTTCCATGCCGGCGGTGGCCTGCTCACCGGTCAGGTCGGTCGCTTGTTCGCGCGCCGCAAGAAGATCAACCGCGCGCTGGCCCTGGAGATGGCGTTCGCGCGCACCCTCGCGCACCTGTTCACGGTGCGTTCCATGACGCAGCTGCGCGAGCGGCTCGACTACTACTTCCGTGACGGGTGCCCGGCGATCCCGCTGGATGGTGCCGAGGGCAGCCGCGCCATGCTCGCCAACGCCGCGGCGATGAACTACGGCTTCGCGTTCCGGACGGCGACGTATGCGACGCTCGCCCAGCTCGCGATGCGTGAGCTCGGTGCCGGCTCGGTCAAGCTCGTGGTCGACTCACCGCACAACTCGATCTACTCCGAGCAGGTGGACGGAGCGGAAGCCGTGGTCCACCGGCACAACTCGTGCCGCGCCTACCCGGCTGAGCGCATGTCGCCGGGAACGGCGTTCGGCGCCGTGGGCCAGGCAGTCCTCGTGCCTGGAATGCACTACACGTCGTCGTACCTGTGCGTCGCGTCCGGCGGCTCGGAGCAGAGCCTGTACTCCGCCTGCCACGGTGCCGGCACGGTCATCGACGGGGCCGTTCGTGCCGGCTGGTCCGACCTGGATGAGCAGCGGCGCTCGACGTGGCGCTTCCGCTATGGCCAGGACGAGCCCGAACGAGTCCCGCACCTCGACGACCGGGGCATCGACGCCGCGCTGTCGATCCTGACCCGTCACGACCTGGTCCGGCCGGTGGCTCGGCTGCGTCCGATGGCGGTGCTGAATTGACCATCGCGTCCACCGATGCACGACAGCCAAGGGCCGGTCTCGGCCGCTGGGATGTCGGATCGACCAAGCCGCTCCGAGTCGCTCCGCAGGACCGGCTCGCGCTTCGCGCGGCAGGTCTGGCCATCTGCACCCTCCCCGTGCTGTTGCCCGCCCTGCCGGCCAACCTCGCGCCAGCGGACCTGGTGTTCGTGCTGGCCATCGGGACGGCGCTGCTGTGGGCCGCGACCACGCGGGCGCAGCTCGCCCTGCCCTACCGGCTCGGCGTCGGCGCCATGGCCATTGCCGGTCTGGTGTCCGGCCTCTTCGGTGACTGGCCGGACCTGGCGCTCCTCTCCGTCAGCCAGGACCTCTTCCTCCTGGTGTGGGGCGCCATGCTGGCGACACTCATGCATGACGCGCCCTCGGCCGGCATGCTGCTGCGCACCTGGGTGTGGTCGGCAACAGTCTGGGCGCTCGCGTTCGTCGTGGCCACCAGCCGCACGGCGCTCGCCTCGGGACCGGACGCCGTCCGGGTCGGGTTCGTCTTCGGCGACCAGAACGCAGCCGGCCTGTACTTCGTCCTGTCGCTGCTCGTCATGGTCGCGGCGGGCTGGCCCCGACCGAGGGTCGCGCGCCTGCTCATCGGCCTCCTGTTCCTGACGGCCACGGTCTACACCGGTTCCCTCGGAGCCCTGAGCGGCGTTCTGCTCGGTATCGCGTGCGGCCTGGTCATCGGCGTGCGCGGGCGCCGTGGACGGGTGCCGGCCGTTGCCTTCGCGGCCGCGCTGGTGCTGGCGTCGGCCTCGGTCACCCTGCTTGTACAGCGGATCGACCTGATCGACGCCGCGCACGACAGCTCCAACTCCCTCCTGCGGAACTCCATCGGACGCGAGGCGCAGAGCAGCTCCGAACGGGCCGTGCTGCGTGGCGAGTCCTACCAGCTGTGGCGCGCCTCCGACCTGGTCGGCAGCGGTCCGGCGACCACGAAGGACCTGCTCAGCGCCGAGCAGGCCCCTTACCCCAAGGAAGCCCACAACGACTGGCTGGCAACCCTGATCGAGCGGGGCGTCCTGGGCACGGTGGGGCTGCTCCTGCTCGTCGCCGAGCTCGCCCTGCGCGCTCACCGGGGCTGGGTCCGGGCGCACCACGACGAGGCGCTGCGCCGGGTGCTGCCGCGGCCGGGCTACCTCGTCGGTGCGCTGGTGTGCGTGCTGGCGTTCAGCTACACCCACGAGGTGCTGCACGACCGGACGGCGTGGACCCTCTTCGGGTTCGTCGGCGCTGTCGTACTCGGTTGGCACCAACAAGCGCAAGTGAACGGGGGAACCTGACATGACTGCAGTTGTCACCGGCGCAGCCGGCTTCGTGGGATCGCACCTGTGCCGGGCCCTGCTGGACGCCGGCCACGAGGTGGTGGGCGTGGACTGCTTCACCGACTACTACCCGAGGGCCTACAAGGAGCTCCACCTCGCGGGACTGCGCGGCCGGGCGAACTTCTGGATGGTCGACGACGACCTGCTGACCATGCGGCTGGAACCGGTGCTCGAGGACGCCGAGTACGTGTTCCACCTGGCGGGCCAGCCCGGGGTGCGCGCCTCGTGGGGGCCGGAGTTCCAGACGTATGCCCGGCAGAACGTGCTCGTGACCCAACGCCTGCTCGAGGCCTGCCGCGGGCTCTCCATCGCCAAATTGGTCTACGCCTCGAGCTCCTCGGTCTACGGTGATGCGGAGTCGTTCCCGACTCCCGAGACGGTGTGCCCCCGGCCCGTGTCGCCCTATGGCGTCACCAAGCTCGCCGGGGAGCACCTGTGCGAGGTCTACCGGCGGAACTTCGGCGTCGCGACGGCGTCCCTCAGGCTGTTCACCGTTTACGGGCCGGGGCAGCGACCGGACATGGCGTTCGCCCGGCTGGTTGGTGCCGCGGTCGCCGGCGGGCGCTTCGAGCTGCTGGGCGACGGTCGTCAGAGCCGTGACTTCACCTTCGTCGAAGACGTCGTGCGGGCGATGGTCGATGCCGCGAGCTCGTCGTGGTGCGGCATCGCGAACATCGGCGGCGGGTCGCGGGTGACGATGAACGAGGTCATCGACCTCGTCCGCGAGCTGTCCGGGCCCATCGACCTGGTGCACGACGGAGCGGCGGTCGGCGACGTGCGGCACACCGCCGCTGACTGCAGCACCGCGCGCTCGGGCTTCGGCTACCAACCGGCCACATCGCTGCGCGACGGCCTGGCACTCATGGTCGCCGCGGCTGCGGACAGCGAGGCGGTGGTCGCCTGATGGTGCAACGGTGGGTGGCGCCTCCGCCGACAGGCCGAGCCGGTCCAGGCCTGCCTGGTGCGCCTGCACCGCGTCGGCTGAAGGTGCTGCACGTCATCACCGCGTTCGAGGCCGGGGCGGGCGGCAACACGCTGCTGTCGGCCGCCGGGATGGACCGGGCACGGTACGAGACCTGGATCGCAGGCAGCTCCGACGGGCCGCTGTGGGACGACGCCGAGGCAGCCGGCGTGCATACCGTCCGGATCGATGGCTTCGACAAGGAGGTTGCGCCACGTCGCGACCTCGCGGTCCTGCGCAGGCTCGTCCGGCTGATGCGCAGGGAGCGCTTCGACATCGTGCACGTGCACTCGGCGAAGGCCGCCACGCTGGGCAGGCTCGCGGCGTGGCTGTGCGGCGTGCCCGTGGTCGTCTGCACCATTCACGGTCGCGACCCGTGGTGGCCGGCTGGACGCGGCTCCGCGAGCGACCTCGATGACCTGATGCCCTTGCACCAGCGGTGGTTGTTTCGTCGCGTCGAGCGCGCGCTGTGCCGGATCACCGACAGCTTCGTCGCGGTGTCACCGACCGTTGCGCGCGATGCCGTGATCGCCGGTGTCGCGTCGCCGGGACGCATCAGCGTCGCGCCGTCCGCAGTCGACACCGCGGCGATCCCGATGGCACAGGACCGGGACATCCGTCGCGAGCTCGGCATACCGGTGGACGTGCCCGTCGTCGGGACGGTGGGGCGCATCGGGGCGCAGAAGTGCCCGCTGGACTTCGTGCGCATGGCGGCCGGCGTCCGCCGCAGCCACCCGCAGGCCCGCTTCGTGATGGTCGGCGAGGGCGAGCTGGCAACGCAGGTCCGGGCCCTCGCTGAGGAGCTCGACGTGCCGCTTCTCGTCACCGGCTACCGGACCGACGCGGTCCGTGTCGCCGCGACGTTCGACGTCTACGTCGTGACCTCCCGCTACGAGGGCGTCGGTCGCGCGGTGACCGAGGCGCTCGCGTCGGCGCGGCCGGTGGTGGCGACCGCGGTCGACGGTGTCGTCGACCTGGTCTCCCACGGCTCGACCGGCCTGCTCGTCTCCCCACGTGACGTCGATGGTCTCTCCCGCGGGGTGTGCTGGCTGCTGGAGCACCCGGCCGAAGCGGCGGTGATGGGCCGGCAGGGCAGCGTGCTGGTGCGGGAGCTGTTCACCACCGAGCGCATGTGCGCGGCGCTCGACGAGGTGTACGGGCAACAGCTCGGCCTCGCGGCCGGGTGCCAGGCGGCCGCGCCGCAGAACCGGCGACCGGCCGTGACGACCGCTTTGACGACTGCTTTGACGACCGCCGACGTGCCGGCCGACGTGCCGGGCATGGTCCCGGCCGCCGTCCCTGCAGCCGCGCCTGCCGCCCTCCAGGAGCACGCGTCGTGACCACGGCCGGCGTGCGCCGTGACGCGCGGTCCACGACGTGGCAGTTCGTCGCGCCGGGCCAGCCCACCGAGTTCCTCGTTGTCGCGGACCCCGCCGACTGCCCGGAAGGCGCCCTCGCCGTTGCCCCGGGGGATCTGTCGCGCCACTGCAGGCCCACCGGCTGGCCGGCCGTTGCGGCACCGGACCTCGGCACGGCGAGCGCCCAGGCCGGGTCGGGGGCGGCGGCCCTGCTGGAGCTCCTGGCGCACCAGGTGGCGGCCGGTGGCTGGCTCCTCGTCGGTGTCTCGAACTCGTGGTACCCGGCTCGGGGCGGTGGCTCCGGCCGGCTCAGCCTGGCCCGGATCCATCACGTCGTTCGCCGCGGGGGCCTGCATGTCGACGCGCTCTACGTCGCGCTGCCCGACCACCGCCGTCCGGCAGTGCTCGCGGCGTCCCAGCCGGCGCGTGCCCTGGACGAGGTGCTGGACCGGCTCCCGACCAGCTACGTCGAGGCGAACGTGCGCTGGCCCCGGGCGCGTCGCCGTGCCCGTTCGTTGCTTGCGAGGGCCGCTTCCTCCGCGCCGCATGCAGTGCGGTTGCGGTTCGCGCCGGCCTACGTCGTCGTCGCACGGCGGCCGGCGTGATCGACGACCTGGTGCAGATGCTCAACGAGCGGTCCTCCCGGCTCGGACTGCCGTCCCTGCACGCCGGTCTCGTCATCGGGGTCGACGCCGACCCTGCGGGCAAGGTCACCATGATCCTGCTCGACGATGGCGGATCGCCCCGAGCCGTCGCAAAGGTGAGCCGGCGGCCCGACGACGACTCGCGGCTCGACGCGGAGCACTCGGCACTGCAGCGGGTACGGCAGCACGCCCTGCCCAGTGTCGGCTCCTCGGTCCCGCGGCCGCTCCTGCTCGAGAGGGTCGCCGGCCGACCGGCACTGGTCACCACCGCGGTGCCCGGAGCGCCGCTCAGCGTCCGGTACCACCATCCGGGGCACGTCAGCTCGCCCCTGCGGGTGGAGGCGGACTTCGCCGCTGCCGCCCACTGGCTCGCGGCGTTCCAGAGCGACACCGGAACCTCGACGGTGTCGTGCGAGGAGGTCTGGCACAGCCAGATGGCGCCGTTGTTCGCCCGCTACCAGGCGAGCGTCGGGTGGTCCGACTGGGAAGCGAGCCTGTACGGCCGCATGTTGCGCTGGGTCGACGACTTCGCGGATGTGCCGATACCCCTGGGCTGGGTCCATGGCGACTACTGCATCGGCAACGTGCTGCTCCACGGCGACGTCGTCACCGGCGTCGTGGACTGGGAGCTCGGCCGCGAACCGGCGATGGCCTTCACCGACATGTTCAAGTTCGCCGCCTCCTACGGCTCGTTCCTCGACCGCGCGGCGCCGCGGCGTGGTGACGGCATCGCCGGCCACGCCGGCTGGGCCACCGCCAGGCGGCGCTGGCGCAGCAGCAGCTCGTGGTCCAACCTCACCGGTTTCGTCTACACCTACTTCGGTGACGGCTGGTTCCCGGAGCTGGTGCGCGACTACCTGACGGCCGGCTACCGCCGGTTCGGCTGCCCACCCGACGTCGAGCCCCTCCTCCTGCTCGGCTTCGTCGCGGAGCAGGTGCTCACCCTGGACAACCCGGTCTACCGCAATGGCTACCGCGCCCTCCTGCACGCCATGTCGGAGCTGTACGACGACTATCGTCCGAGGCGCTCGGCGGTGACAGCGTGAACCCCCGGGCCGCGGGGCGTCGTGCGTCGGGGAGCAGCGGTGGGCTCCGGCAAGCCATCGCGCGCACCCCGATCACCAACAACCTCGTCGCGCGGGTACTCGCCCTCGGCGCGCTCACCCTCGCCAGCCTGCTGGTGGCCCGCACCATGGGCCCGGCTGGGGTGGGGGCCCTGTCACTCCTGCGCATGCTCCCCTGGCTGGTGGGACTGGTGCTGGGCGGCGGGCTCTACGGAGCGGCTCCCTACTTCCTCTCGCGACCAGCGGGGAGGCATCCGTCATACCGAGCGACGTTCCCCGCCATAGCGATCTGCGCCGGAGTGGTCGGTGCCGGGGCGTGGCTGGCGCTGACCCCGGTCCTGCACCACGCCTTCTACCCCCAGGTCTCGACCGGCCTGGTGGCCGCCGCGGCAGTCACCGTGGTGACGCAGCTGCTCGAGACGACCGCCAAGACGTGCTCCCAGGGGATCGGGGACATGGCCGGCAGCAACCGGATGATCGTGCTGGAAGAGGCGCTGTTCGTGCCGTTGTACCTGGCCCTGGCCGGCGCCGGCCTCGGCCACTACGCGGCGATGGTGGCAGCGCTCGCCCTGGGCGACATCATCAACGCCGGGCAGGGCTGGACGCGCCTCATCCGGCGAGGATTCCTCACCGGGGGGCGTCCGTCGCTGGCGCGCGCCCGGGAGATCGTGTCCTACGGGACCCGGGCCGAGCTGAGCAGCATCGCGCTGCTGCTGAACGCCAGGCTGGACTTCGCGATCGTGGCCTCGATCGCCGGCCCGACCCCGCTCGGGATCTACGCCGTGGCCTCGCGGTACGCGGAGCTGCTGAGGTTGCCGAGCCTTGCGATGAACTACGTCCTGTACCCGGCATACGCCAGGCAGGACCGGGACGAGGCACTGGTGTCCACGGTGCAGGCACTGCGGCGGCGGGCGTGGGCGCCGGCGGCCGTCGCCGTACCGATGGCGGCGCTGGCCCCGGTGGTCCTGCCCGCGTTCTACGGCAGCGACTTCCGCCCGGCCGTCCTGCCCGCGTGGCTCCTCCTCATCGGTCTCGCGGGTGGTGGAGTCACGGGCATCCTCTCGGCGTACCTGTACGCCGTCGGCAGGCCCGGCGTCGTCTCGGCCGCACAGGGCCTCGGGGTCGTGGTCACGGTCGCCCTCGACCTGACCCTCATTCCCCGGTACGGCATCACCGGCGCTGCCGTCGCCTCGGCGGCCGCGTACGTGTCCACGACGGTCGTGCTGTTCGCGATCTTTCGTGCGCGCGGCGCGGTCCCCGACGACGACCGAGAGGTCGTGACCACCGACCAGCCGTCGCACCCAGCGGAGGAGACAGTGACATGAGAGTGCTGACCATTGCCGCCCACCCTGACGACGAGACACTCGGTGCCGGCGGGACGATATCCCGGCTCACCCGTGGCGGTCACGAGGTGTGGGTGTGCATCCTCACCGACGGGGCGAGCGCGCGGCACGACCACCTCGACCAGCAGAAGGACTGCGCGTTGCGGGCGGGCGAGGTGCTCGGCGCGTCGCAGGTGACCTTCGCCGGCTTCGAGGACCAGCGTCTCGACGCGCTGCCCCTGATCGATGTCATCACGCCCATCGACAAGTGCGTTGCCGAGCTCCAACCACAGCTCGTCCTGACGCACTTCGGCCAGGACGTGAACCAGGACCACCGGGTCGCCTTCGCCGCCACGATGGTGGCGACCAGGCCCGTGGGGTCGACATCCGTCGAGCGCGTCATGTGCTACGAGACGCCGTCGTCCACGGAGTGGGCAGCGCCGTTCTCCGGCAACGTCTTCAGCCCGAATGTCTACGTCGACATCGGCAGCACGTTGAGCGTCAAGCTCGAGGCGATGCGGCAGTACTCGCGCACGTTCAGCGGGGAGGTGCATGCGTTCCCGCACCCGCGCTCGTACCAGGCGTTGGAGGCGATCGCCCGCTGCCACGGGTCGGCGTCAGGGCTCCCTGCGGCCGAACGCTTCATGCTGGTGCGCTCCGTGCACCGCGAGGGCGAACCGGAACATGCCGCCTGACCGCGCGAGGGCGGCCCTCAAGCGCCTCTTCGACCTGGTGGTGGCCTCGACTGCGCTGGTCCTGCTCAGTCCTGTCCTGCTCGTGATCGCCGGCGTCATCCTGCTCGGATCCGGGCGGCCCGTGCTGTTCCGGCAGACGCGGGTCGGTCGTGGTGGGCGGCCGTTCCGCATCGTGAAGTTCCGGACGATGGTCCCCGAGGCCGAGGCGCTCGGCGCCCACGTGAGCGCCAGCAGCGACGGCCGTGTGACGGGCTGCGGGCGGTTCCTGCGGCGGTGGTACCTCGACGAGCTGCCACAGCTGGTCAATGTCGTCCGGGGCGAGATGAGCCTGGTCGGCCCGCGACCCGAGACCCCCGACTACGTGGACCTCCTCGCGCCCGAAGAGCTGCGGGTGCTCGACGTCCTGCCGGGCCTGGTCGGCCCGTCCACCCTGCAGTTCATGGACGAGGCCCTCCTCCTGGCCGGTGTCGGGGACCCCGACGAGTACTACCGGTCAACCCTCGTGCACGAGCGGAACCGGGCCGACTTGTCCTACCTGGAGCTGCAGAGCTTCGGCTACGACCTGCGCCTGCTGCTTCGTCAGGCAGTCTCGATAGTGAGGAGCGCGTGATGCACGCACTGCACCGGACCACGGTCTCTCCCCGGTCGCTGCACCTGGCATCGGACGGGCCGGGCTCGGTGGTGACGTGGCGCGACGCCGCATCCTGGGACCGGTTCGTGGCCTCGTGCGCGGGGAGCACGGTCGCACACCGGTGGGCGTGGACCGAGATCATCCCGGACGCGTACAAGCACCGCGTCCTCCCGCTCGCTGCGGTCCGGGACGGTGCGCTGGTCGGCGTGCTGCCGCTGACGGTCGTCTCGGGGCCGGTGTTCGGTACCGCCCTGGTGTCGATGCCCTACCTGGACACCGGCGGCGTGTGCACGACGGACGACTGGGCGCGGTCGGTCCTGGTGTGCCACGCGCTCGCCGAGGCGGGTGAGCGTGGCGCTCGGCTGGAGCTGAGGCACCGCTACGTCCAGGACGTCGGACTGGCGGCGTCGTTGGGCAAGGTGACGTTGACCATCCCTCTCGGCGACGGCAAGGAGGCGGTGTGGGGACGCGTCAAGCCCAACCGGCGCAGCCAGGTCCGCAAGGCCCAACGCAACGGGCTCACCGCCACGCTGGCAGGACGTGGTGCCATGGAGGACTTCCACCGCGTGATGTCGGTGAACATGCGAGACCTCGGGTCGCCGATGCACCGGCGACGGTACTTCGGCGCGGTCGCGCAGGCGTTCGAGGAGGACGCACGGTTCGTCATCGTCCGCTCAGGTGGGGACGTGCTGGCCGCGGGCCTGATGCTTTTCCACGCGGGCACCGCCATCCTGCCCTGGTCCTCGTGCCTGCGGGCAGCGCGGCCGACGGGTGCGAACCAGCTGCTGTACTGGTCGGTTGCCGAGGAGGCGCTGGCGCGCGGCTGCGACACGCTCGACCTCGGTCGGTCCAGCCCGGGCTCGGGCACGTACGAGGCGAAGCGGGAGTGGGGCGCGCGGCCCTCGCAGCTGTTCTGGTACCGCAACCCCGGCAGCGATGACCCGATGTCCTCGCACGGAGGCTCGCGCGCCATGCAGACGGCGGTCCGCGCGTGGAAGCACCTTCCCGTGCCGGTCGCCACGCCGCTGGGTGCACTGATCCGCGGCGGGTTGCCGCAGTAGCTCCCCGGCGGGCGGCACACACGGTCGCGGCAGCCGACCCTCGGCCGGCCACGAACCGGGACCGTCCCGATGCGGTACGTTCGTTCGCTTGGAGGGCTCGCATAGTGGCCTAGTGCGGCGGTCTTGAAAACCGCTAGGCGGCAACGTCTCGTGGGTTCGAATCCCACGCCCTCCGCTCGCCGGGCCGGGGTGGGGCTCGGACTGGATCGGGCGGTCCCACGTTCACGGGCCGGCCCCCTGGACCCGGGGTTCCGCATCCACCGCTGCGTGGGTCAGTGCGGGCCGGCATACGGCTGGTCGATGGAGCCGGTATGCCGGCCGGGCGCGGACGTGCCGTTCGTCGCCGAGGTCCCGCCGCCTGTCTCCGCGCCCGTCGCCGGAGGGGACGTGGATGACGTCTGCGAGGCCTTGTCCGAGGAGTGGCCCACCTTCTCCCGGGCCGCGGAGCCGGCCTGCTTGGCGGCGTCCCCGACCAGGCCCGCCACCGAGGCGCCCTGGTCCCGCACCGTCTCCTTGGCCGTGTCCACCCCGGACTGCACCGGGCCGCTCGCCCACACCCCGAGCGCGGCGCCCTTGATCTGCTCGTAGCGCTGCCTGCCCGCTCGGGCGCCGAGCACGTAGCCCACCGCCACACCGCCCAGGAACGAGATCTTTCCCACCGGACCACCTCCGTTGTCGTGTCCCCCGCGCCTTACCCAGTGGCGTCCCGCTCACCCGCCGACCGGCCGCCACCCGGAGCGCCAGGGCTCCCCGGGGTCTCACCTGTCGTCGGCGTCCATGTCCTGCTCGTGGCCGATGGCGACCGGGAGCACGAGCCACGCGCCGAGGAAGAGCGCCAGGGTGACCACTCCCGCGAGGATGCCGTAGCCCTGGCTGAAGACGATCGAGAAGACCAGCATGACCACTCCCACGACCCCCAGGGCCAGGGCGGACAGGCCCGCCTTGGCTATCCGGTTGCCGATCGCGACGAGGCTCGCCTTGCGGCGCCGCCGGAACAGGACGCGGTGCATGCTCACCGGCGTGATGATGAGGCAGGTGGCGACGATGCAGAGGCTGATCGTCGCCGCGTAGAGCGCCCGCTGGTAGGTCGTGAGCGAGTGGAAGGCCTGCTGCAGCGGGAGGGTCAGCAGGAACCCGGTGAGGATCTGCACCCCTGTCTGGGACACGCGCAGCTCCTGCAGGACCTCCACCCAGTTGCGGTCGAGCCGCTCCGCCTCGCTCTCGCCCTCGCGGCTGTAGGCGTCCACGTCCCTCCTCGGCCCGGCTGCTGCGACCACCGTAGGCGGCATCCGGCGCGCGGTGCTTGACGGCGCGCAATAGTCAGCGAATACTTACGGTTCGTGACCACTTACGGAACGCCGGACGCCTGGGCAGCGCTGGGGGACCCCACCCGGCACGCGATCGTGACGGCGCTGGCGGAGCGTCCGCGCGCCGTCACGGAGCTGGCGGCAGCGCTCCCGGTCAGCCGACCGGCCGTGTCGCAGGCGCTGAAGGTGCTCAAGGACGCCGGCCTGGTCACCGAGCGTGCTGCGGGCACCCGCCGCATCTACCGGCTCAACCCGACCGCGGTCGCGGCGCTGCGCGACCAGCTCGACACCTTCTGGAACCGGGCGCTGACGGGCTACGCGGAGACCGTCGAGCCTGCCGTCGAGCCCACCGTCGCGCCCACCGTGCAGCCCACCGACGAGACCACCTGACCCGGGAGCCACCATGACGCAGGCAGCCAGTGCCACCGTGCGCAAGCAGATCGTCGTCGCCGCTCGCGTCGAGGAGGCGTTCTTCGTGTTCACCCAACGGCTCGGCGACTTCAAGCCGCCGGAGCACAACCTCCTGGCGGCACCGATCGCGGAAACCGTGTTCGAACCACGGGTGGGCGGTCACATCTACGACCGCGGCACCGATGGCAGCGAGTGCCACTGGGCGCGCGTGCTCGTCTACGACCCGCCGCACCGCGTGGTGTTCAGCTGGGACATAGGCCCGACCTGGCAGCTCGAGACCGACCCCGACAACGCGAGCGAGGTGGAGGTCCGGTTCGTCGAAGAGGACGCAGGTCGAACCCGGGTGCAGCTGGAGCACCGCCACATCGACCGGCACGGCCCGGGCTGGGAAGCCGTCGCGGACGGCATCGGCAACGACCGGGGCTGGCCCCTCTACCTTGCCCGCTACGCCGCCCTCTTCGACGAGGGCCGATAGGTGCCGCCCGTCACCGCGTCGGCCGAGGTCGGTCGACCCGCTGCCGACGTCTACGCCTACGTGACCGACCCTGCGCGGTTCGCCGAGTGGCAGCAGGGAGTGGTCAGCGGACGCATGGAGCCTGACGAGGCCGGGAGGCCGCACCGGTGCGTCACCGTCCGCAAGGTCGGCTTCACCACGCGGACGACCACCGCGCAGCTGCTCATGGACGACCCGCCCAGGGCGTGGAGCGTCCAGGGCGTCGACGGTCCGGTCCGCACGCAGGTCGACGTCACCGTCACGCCGACCACCGATGTCGCATCTCGCGTCACCATCTCCGTCGAGTTCCAGGGCCGCGGCATCGGCAGGCTGCTCGTCGCACTCCTCATCCGGCGCCAGGCCCGCCGCGAGATGCCGACGAACATGGCGACCCTCAAGAGTCGTCTGGAATCCACATCGGGCCCAGCGGGCTGACGCACCCGTCCAGCGACGGGCTCGGCCGTGCCCGATACGGTGTGCCCAGCCGGATCCGGACTCGGAGCGGCCTTGGAGGGCTGGCATGGTGGCCTGGCGCGGCGGTCGTGAGAATCGCTATGGAGGCGACGTCATCGTGGGCTCGGATCCCACAACCTCCGCAGCGTGCGATGTCGCAGAAAGCTCGCCGGTCGCGGGGTCCTAAAACGACCCGGGCGGTTCGAGGGCCCGGACGTCGCGTCAGTACGGGAACGGTTGTGCCGCGCTGCGCGCGGGGGCGTGCCGCGCCCCAAGGTGTGTCTCGATACTGTGGGCGGCGGCTCTCAGCGGCGCCAGGTGTGCCTGGAGCGTCCCCGTGGTGAGCCTCGTCGACGGGCCGGCGACGGTCAGGCACCCGACCGTTGCGCCGGTGTAGTCGCGGAGGGCGACGGCGACCGAGCAGAGCCCCACCTCGCCCTCCTGCCAGCACGTCGCGTAGCCCTTCTGCCGAACTTCTGCGATGTCGTGACGCAACCGGTCCGGATCGGTGATCGTCGCTGCCGTCATGCGGCGCAGCCCCCTCCTGAGCAGGCGGTCCCAGAGCTCGGTGTCGCCGCTGCATGCCAGCAGCACCTTGCCGGAGGCCGTCGCGTGCAGCATGCCGCGGCGGCCCGTGTTGGCAACCATCCGAAGCTCGAAGGGCGCCTCACCGCGGTCGAGGTAGAGCACCTCGTCGCCGTCGAGGATCCCCAGGAGCACTGACTCGCCGAGCTGACGCGCCAGCATGTCGAGATGCGGCCGAGCGGTGCGGGACAGGTCGACGTCGCGCACGACACCGGAGCCGAGCTCGTAGAGCGCCCAGCTCAGCCGGTAGAGCGTCGACCCGGGATCGCGGATCACGAACCGGCGCCGCTCGAACGTGGCGAGGATCTGGTAGACCGCCGCCTTGCTCAGGCCGGTCTGACGAGCCAGGTGGCTGACGCCGACGGCGCCGCCCACACGAGCCATCGCCTCGAGAACGTCGATGGCGTGGTCGACCGAACGCACGCGCCGTGGCTCCCGCTCGCGCGCGGCGACGCCTGCTCCAGAGCTCACCTCTCGTCTCCCTTCCGCGTCGGAAAATACTCCTCGCAAAAACCGTTTGTCAGCCGCAAACGGCTGCCGCGCCGTGTCATTGCGGCTCATACCGTGATCGCATCGGCCCCCTGACGGGGGCTCCAGCGACCAAGGGTGGTGGGTGGACAGATGCGCAGAGCAGCAGGTGTCGTCGCCGTGACTGCGGCCGGACTGCTGGCGTTGGCCGGGTGCGGCGGTGGGTCGAGCGGCAACGGTGCGGCCACAGGTTCCGGCAGCGCGAGCAGCGCGGCGCCGGGTGGCGGGGCCTCGGCTTCCGGCGGCCAGGTCACCGACAAGTCGTTCAAGATCGGTCTCGACCTCCCCGAGACGACGACCGCCCGGTACGAGACCAAGGACCGTCCCTACTTCACCGCGGCCCTGAAGCAGGCCTGTCCCAAGTGCCAGCTGCTCTACGCGAACGCGAACTCGAACGCGGCGAGCCAGCAGGAGCAGGCCCAGTCGATGCTCACCCAGGGCGCCAACGTCCTCGTGATCGACCCCTTCGACGGCAAGGCGGCGGAGAGCATCGTCTCGGCCGCGAGCGCGCAGAGTGTCCCGGTGGTCGCCTACGACCGCCTCATCGGGTCCGCCACGGCCGGGCAGAGCCCGAAGCTCGGCTTCGTGGTGTCCAACGACTACACGCAGGTCGGGAAGCTCCAGGGCGAGTACTTCGTCAACGCGCTCAAGAAGGACGGCACGTCGACGTCGTCCGGCGGCATCCTGATGATCAACGGCGCCGACACCGACAACAACGCCCACAGCATCCACAACGGCGCGATGTCGGAGATCCAGCCGGGCGGGTACAAGCTGCTCTCCTCGATCGACACCTGGGACCCCGACGAGGCGCGGTCGTGGGTGTCGCAGCAGGTCACGCGCTACGGGCACCAGATCCACGGCATCTACTCGGCGAACGACAACAACGCTGCCGCGGCAATCTCGGCGCTCAAGGCAGCCGGGTGGAGCGAAGCCCAGATCGGGAAGCTCGAGCTGACAGGGCTCGACGCCTCGGTGCAGGGCCTGCAGAACATCGTGGCGGGCCTGCAGTACATGACGACGTACAACGCCTTCAAGCTCGAGGCCACCAAGGCGGCCCAGGCCGCGGTCATGCTGGCGATGGGCAAGACGCCGCAGTCGAACGGCACTGTTGCCGGGAACCCGGCCTTCCTGAACCCGCCGGTCGCGGTGACGAGCAAGAACATCACGTCGACCGTGATCAAGGACGGGTTCTGGAAGGTCACGGACATCTGCACCTCCCAGTACAAGGCAGCCTGCAGCAAGGCGGGGCTGGGATAGCGGTGCCGGAACGCGGGACGCTCGCAGCACCGCGGTGCCCGTGCCGCGGCGCTGCGCGCCTCCGACCTCACGACGCATGAGCTCGGCGTCAACTGCTCAGGAGCCGATGGTGCCTCTCAAGACAACCGCGACACGTGGCCGCCCGCGGCTACGGTCCGTCCTGTCGCTGCACGGTGTGTCGAAGTCCTTCGGTGCCGTGCGTGCGCTGAACTCGGTCAACCTCGAGGTGCGACGCGGCGAGGTGACGGCGCTGCTGGGCGACAACGGCGCCGGCAAGTCGACGCTCGTCAAGGTGCTCTCGGGCGTTCACCCCGCCGACGCCGGGGAGCTGTACTTCGACGACGAGCGAGTCTCCATCACGAGCCCTGCCGAGGCGCGGGAGCTCGGGATAGCCACCGTGTACCAGGACCTCGCGCTCTGCGACAACCTCGACGTCGTCGCCAACCTCTTCCTCGGCCAGGAGCACGGTCATCTGACGCTCGCCGAGGAGCAGATGGAAGGACAGGCACGCGAGCTGCTGCGCCAGCTCTCGGCCAAGCTGCCCTCCCTGCGGGCGCCGGTTGCCGGACTCTCCGGCGGCCAGCGCCAAACCGTGGCCATCGCCCGGGCGCTCGTGGGCGATCCGTCCGTCGTCATCCTCGACGAGCCCACGGCCGCCCTCGGCGTCGAGCAGACCGCCGAGGTCCTGAATCTGGTGGAGGCCTTGCGCGACCGAGGCCTGGCCGTGCTCATCATCACCCACAACATGGCGGACGTCGAAGCCGTGGCCGACCGGGCCGCAGTCATGCGCCTGGGTCGCGACAACGGAGTGTTCCCGATCGACAGCACGACGCACGAGGAGATCCTTGCAGCCATCACGGGGGCCATGGAGAACGCTGCATCAACACGCGCCGCGCGCCGCCGCTCCGGCGGGACGGGGGAGTCCTCGACATGAGCAACGTGCCCGCCACCAAGCCGCTCACGCCCGGGTCGCCGGATGAGGAGCTGGCTCGAGGGCTGAGCCTGCGCGGGGCCGCAGCGACGATGGTCGCGCGCGTGCGTGCCGGGCAGCTCGGTTCTCTGCCCATCGTCGTCGGCCTCGTCCTGATCTGGGGAATCCTGCAGAGCCTCAACTCGGCCTTCCTCTCGAGCCGGGACCTCGTCAACCTGGCCACCGAGATGGTGCCCGTCGGCGTCATCGCGATCGGCATCGTGCTCGTCCTGCTCGTCGCCGAGATCGACCTGTCGGTCGGGTCGATGAGCGGGGTGGCTTCGTCGATCCTCGGCGTGGGCCTGACGAGCCGCGGCTGGTCCCTCCCGGTATCCATCGTCGTGGCGCTCGCCGTCGGCGTCGTGGTCGGCCTCGTCTACGGGTTCGCCTATGTACGGTTCCGCGTCCCGAGCTTCGTCATCACGCTGGCGGGCCTGCTGGCGCTGCTCGGCCTGCAGCTGCACATCCTCGGGACCGGCGGCTCGATCAACCTGCCGTTCCAGTCGGGCATCGTCCAGTTCATGCAGAACGACTTCCTGCCGCCGCTGGCCGCGTATGCGCTCGCGGCGGCGTGCTCGGTCGCCTTCTTCGGCTCGCGGCTGGGGCTCGCCCGTCGTCGGAGGCGCCACGGGCTCCCGGCCCGGGGGGTGCTCGCGATCGCGGTGAGCGCCCTGGTTCTGCTCGTCGCACTCGAGGCGGTCGCCTGGTACCTGAACCGCGCACGGGGTGTCAGCATGCCGTTCGTTCTCTTCGTGGCGCTGGTGATCGTCGTCGACTGGGCACTGAAGCGCACGAAGTGGGGCAGGGGCGTGTACGCCGTCGGTGGGTCCGTGGAGGCTGCGCGCCGTGCCGGCATCCGCGTCTCCCTCACCTATCTGTCGGTGTTCGTGGGGTGCTCGTTCCTCGCCGCGCTCGGCGGGCTGCTCGCCGCGGGCAGGCTGTCAGCGGCGAGCATCAGCAGTGGCACCGGCGACGTGAACCTCAACGCGATCGCGGCAGCTGTCATCGGCGGCACCAGCCTGTTCGGCGGCAGGGGAAGCGCGTACTCGGCACTACTGGGCATCCTGGTCATCGAATCGATCTCCAACGGCCTGACGTTGCTCAACCTCACGTCGGCTGCCCGCTTCATGATCACCGGTCTGGTGCTGTTCATCGCGGTCGTCGTCGACTCACTGGCCAAGCGGAGCCGGGCCCTGCACGGGGCCGCCTAGTCGACATCCGGTCGTCCCGTGCGGGACGAACGCTCGCCCCGCAGTCACCGCCCAAACCGAAACCCAGGGGGTCTCCATCATGACGTCAACCCCGCGCTCGACCGCGCCACCGGACGCCGCCACGCCGCGGTCCTACCACCACCTCATCGCAGGACGGGCGCGTCCCGGTGAGGACCAGGTGATAGCGCGACGTGCCCCCGGGACGGGTGCGGTGGTCGCGAACGTCCCTGTGGGCACAGCGCGTGACGTGGCCGAGGCGGTCGCGGCGGCACGCCGCGCCTTGGAGGCGGGGACGTGGTCCAAGGCGCCCGGCCTGGATCGGTCCCGGCTGCTGAACCGGCTCGCAGACCTCATCGACGACCACGCTGCCGCGCTGGCGGTCCTCGACTCGGAGGAGGCCGGCAAGCCGCTGCGTCTGGCTGAAGGGGACATCGCCGGTGCGGCGATGCTGACTCGTTACGCCGCGTCACTGGCCGCGGACATGCACGGCACTGCCTACAGCGACCACGGTGCCGACTTCACCGGCCTGGTCCTCCGGGAGCCGGTCGGTGTGGTGGGCCTCGTCACGCCCTGGAACTTCCCGGCGCTCATCCTCTCGCAGAAGCTGCCGTTCGCCCTGGCTGCCGGTTGTTGTGCGGTGGTGAAGCCATCCGAGCTGACGACGGGGACGGCGGTCAGGATCGCCGAGCTCACCCGGGACGCCGGCATCCCGGCGGGGGTCGTCAACGTCGTGACCGGTGACGGCCGTACGGGTCAGGCCCTCTGCGAGCATCCGGGTGTCGACATGGTCTCGTTCACGGGCTCGACCGCTACCGGGCGCAAGGTTCTCGAGGCGGCCAAGGGGAACCTGAAGAAGGTCTCGCTGGAGCTGGGCGGCAAGGCGGCCAACATCGTCTTCGCCGACGCCGACCTCGAGGATGCGGTCGAGGGGGTGGTCTTCGGGTCCTTCTTCAACAACGGCGAGTGCTGCGTCTCCCAGGCGCGGCTCCTCATCGAGGACGCCGTGGCCGAGGAGTTCCTCAGCGAGCTCACCGCCCGCACCCGTGCGCTGAGGGTCGGGCAGCCACTCGAGCGCGGGACCGATGTGGGCGCCATGATCCACGGCCGCCACCTCGAGAACGTCCTGAGCCACATCGTGTCCAACCACGACCTGGGTGCGACACCCATCGTGGGTGGCAGCCGCCTCGTCCGAGCGGACCTGGCCGACGGCTACTACGTCGAGCCGACGATCCTCGACGGGGTGACGCCGCAGATGCCCGCGTTCCGCGACGAGATCTTCGGGCCCGTCCTCACCGTGACCCGGTTCCGGACCGTGGATGAGGCGGTATCGCTCGCAAACGACGTGGAGTACGGCCTGGCCAACAGTGTGTGGTCGAAGAACGTCGACAAGGTCCTCACCGTCGCGAGGGCGCTGCAGAGCGGCACGGTGTACGTGAACACCACGATCGACGGGCCGCCCACGATGCCGTTCGGGGGCTACAAGGGCAGCGGTGTGGGCCGTGAGATGGGCAGGGCGGGCTTCGAGGAGTTCACCGAGCTGAAGTCCGTCAACATCCGGACGGGCCGGCGAGCCGGGACGTTCGCCTTCGGTGGAGCACATGTCGCGGTCGGGTGACGGCTGCCGGAGGCCTGTCCCGCGGGGACGGCCCCGGTCGGAAGGAGATCATGAGAATCTGTAGTCCGCAGGAAGCCGCGGCCCTCGTGCCGGACGGGGCCACCGTGCTCGTGGATGGATCCGGTGGCGGCGTCAACGAACCGGTCGCCGTGCTCGCCGCGCTCGAGGCGCGGTTCCTGGAGGACCAGCACCCACGTCACCTGACGGTCGTCCATGTCTCGGGAATGGGCGACGGCCAGGGAGGCGGTACGGACCGCTTCGCTCACCGGGGCATGGTGCGCCGCGTCATCGGCGGTCACTGGGCGTGGGCTGCGCGCATGCAGCAGCTCGCCGTGGACAACGAGATCGAGGCGTACTGCCTCCCCCAGGGCACCTTGTCGCACCTGCTGCGTGACATCGCCGCCGGCAGGCCGGGCGTCGTCTCCGCGGTGGGTCTCGGAACGTTCGTCGACCCCCGTCACGGAGGTGGGCGGCTCAACGAGGCCGCCACCGAGCCGGTCGTCGAGCTGATCGAGCTCGGCGGCCGGGAGTGGTTGTTCACGCCGGCGTTCCCGATAGATGTCGCCATCGTGCGCGGCACCCGAGCGGACACGAGGGGAAACGTCACCATGGACGGTGAAGGGCTGTTCGCCGAGACGCTTTCGGCGGCGCAAGCGGCACGCAACAGTGGCGGCATCGTGATCGCCCAGGTCCGGGAGCTCGCGCAGGCCGGCACGCTCGACGCACGACGGGTCCGGGTCCCCGGAGCCCTCGTGGACGCCCTCGTCGTCGACCCGTGCCAGCGCCTGTCGCGCGCCACCGCTGCCAACCCCTACCTCAGCGGTGAGCTCCGGGCGCCGGGGGCCACCCACGAGCCGATGCCGCTGTCCGTGCGCAAGGTCATCGCTCGGCGCGCCGCGATGGAGCTCCACGACGGTGACGTCATCAACCTAGGGTTCGGAATGCCGGACGGGGTGGCCTCGGTGCTCGCCGAAGAGGGCCGGGAGCAAGAGGTGGTCTTCACTGTCGAGCAGGGCCACATCGGCGGCGTACCCGTCGGGGGAAGCGACTTCGGCATGTGCGTCAACCCCGACGCCACCGTGGACGCCGGCTACCAGTTCGACTGGTACGACGGCGGGGGGCTCGACGTCGCCGTCCTCAGCTTCGCCGAGCTCGACGCCCGCGGGAGCGTCAACGTCGGTCGGTTCGCCGGCCGTATCGCCGGCGTCGGCGGCTTCGTCAACATCAGCCAGGGCGCCCGGCGGCTGGTGTTCGTGGGGACGTTCGTCGCCGGCGGGTCCTACGAGGTCGGCGGTGACCGCCCTCTCACGCTCCGGGGTGGTGGACAGCCGAAAGTCGTCGAGTCGGTGGGGCAGGTGAGCTTCTCCGGACCGCTGGCAGTGGCCCAGGGAAAGCCCGTCCTGTACGTGACGGAGCGTGCGGTGTTCCGTCTCACGTCGGAGGGGCTGGAGCTGACCGAGATCGCTCCGGGGCTCGACCTGGACGCCGACGTGCTCGCCCACATGTCGTTCACACCGAGGATCGGGGAGGACCTGCGCGAGATGGATCCGCGGCTCTTCCTGACCGAGCCCATGGGGCTGACGCTGCAACGGTCGCACGGCGAGGCGCCGGCGTGAGTGCGTCGAACGTCCTCCTCCTCGAGCAGCGCGACCGCATCTGGGTCGCCACGCTCAACCGACCCGAGAAGGGCAACGCCCTCAACCGTGAGCTCCTCGATGCGCTCGACCGGCTCGCCGACGTGGTGGACGCGGCAGCCGATGACTCCCGCCCGCGGGTGCTGGTCATCACCGGAGCGGGGACCAAGGCGTTCAGCGCCGGCGCGGACATCAACGAGCTCGACGGGATCGACGGTTCGACCGCCCGCACACAGATGGAGCGCGGGCAACGGGTCTTCGACCGGCTGGAGCGCCTGCCGGCCATCGTGATCGCCGCAGTGAACGGGTTCGCGCTCGGCGGCGGCTGTGAGCTGGCCATGGCTGCCGACATCCGGGTCGCGGCGTCGACCGCACGGCTCGGTCAGCCGGAGATCACCCTCGAGAACCTGCCAGGGTGGGGCGGAACCCAACGGCTGCCACGACTGGTGGGGCCGGCCAGGGCGATTGAGCTGATCGTCACGGGTCAGCAGGTCACGGCGGAGCGCGCCGAGCAGATCGGGCTCGTGAACCACGTCGTGGACGACTGCGTCGCTGCGTCGCTCGCACTCGGTGAGAGCATCGCCGGGCGCAGCGGGACGGCACTCGCCGGTGCGAAGCGGGCGATCCGCGTGGGTCGCGAGGAGGGTGTCGCCCGCGGTCTGGCGGTCGAGGCGCAGGCGGTCGCGGAGTGCTGCGAGACCGCAGAGCAGCGACGGGCTGTCGGGATGTTCCTCCACCGGCGCGCCGCTCGTCCTCGCGATCCGTGACGGCGCCCGCCGGTCCCCCGATCCCTTCCAACCGAGAGGCATCCATGACGAGCTCGGGCGACGCGACCGCCACCGACGCGCAGACCGCCGGCGTCGTGGCCGTCGCCGACTGCTGGGCTTTCGCCGAGAGGCAGCTGCGCCGGTTGCTGCGGCGTGCTCCGGGCCAGACCCCGACCTACACCGAGAACGGGCGCTGGGTCTTGAACGAGGATCCGTGGGCGCCGACGTGGAGCGGCGGCTTCCTCGCCGGCATGCTGTGGATCCTGGCGGCTCGCACGGGCGACGCCTGGTGGCGTGAGCAGGCGGAGTGGTACTCCCGTCTCCTGGAACCGCGAAAGGACGACACCGGGACCCACGACATCGGGTTCGTGCTCGAGCCGAGCTGGGGGCGCTGGTACGACCTCGAACCGCACGGCCACGCCCGCGAGGTCCTGATCGACGGCGGCAGGACGATGGCAGGGCGGCTGCAGCTGCCCGGTGGGTACCTCCGGACGTGGGTCGACCCGGGCAGCACGTTCATCGACGTGATGATGAACGTGGGCATCATCTTCCGGGCGGCCCGGTACAGCGACGATCCGGCCCTGTGGGATGCGGCGCTGCGGCACTCCCACACCAGCCGCCGGTTCCTGATGCGCGGTGACGGGAGCACAGCCCACGAGGCGTGGTTCGACCCGCAGACGGGGGAGTTCCTGCGGACGGCCACGCACCAGGGCTGGCGGTCCGACTCCACCTGGGCGCGCGGCCAGGCATGGGCCATCTACGGGTTCACGGTCGCTCACCTCCACACCGGCGACGAGGCGCTGCTCGACGCCGCCTGTCGCGCCGCCGACTTCTACATCGCCGCCACTCCCGTGGGTCAGGTCCCTCCCAACGACTGGTCCGACCCGGCGCCCCCCGAGCCGTGGGAGTCCTCGGCGGCCGCAATCGCCACGGCGGGGATGTTCCGCCTCGCCGCCGTGCGCGGCGCGGGTGAGCGCAGGGACCGCTACCGCGACTACGCGAAGAGGTCGCTGCGGGCGCTGCGGACTCCCGAGTTCCTCGCCGTCGGCACCAGCGGCTGGGAGGGCATCGTGAAGCACGCGATCTACCACCGGCGCAATGGGCTGGGCATCGATGAGAGCGTGATGTTCGGCGACTACTACTTCCTCGAAGCACTCGACCTCGCGGAGCACGTCGATGAGGGTGAGGAGGAGCCGTGACGGCACGCAGGCCGGTCCCGGCGCCCGACGACGCGGCCCCGAGGTGGCGGGCGGTGCGTCTGGTCGAGGCCGGAGGGCTCGTGCCGGTCCTCCGTGCGCCGACCGCGAAGCACTTCCGTGCCGTGGCGGAGGTCCTTGTGGCCGCGGGTGTTCGCGCCCTCGAGGTCACGCTCACCGCCCAGGGCGCCCCCGACGTGCTGGCCGCGCTCGACCGCGAGTACGGCAAAGACGTCGCCGTGGGTGCCGGCACGGTGCTCAGCGCCGATGCCGCGGAGCTGTGCGTCGCCCGCGGCGCGTCGTTCCTGGTGGCGCCCACGGGCGCTCCGGACGTCGTTGCCACAGCGCAGGTGCTCGGTGTCGCGGTGTTTCCCGGCGCGCTGACCCCGACCGAGGTGCTCGCCGCGCACCGGGCAGGTGCCGACGGCGTCAAGCTGTTCCCCGCCTCCGGGCTGCGGCCCGACTACGTGAGGGACCTGCACGGACCCATGCCGGGTGTGCGGCTCATGCCGGCGGGCGGCATTGCGCTGGCCGACGTCGGCGCCTGGCTTGGCGCCGGGGCCTTCGCCGTCGGCGTCGGCAGTGCCCTGCTCGGCAGCGCTGTCAGCGAGGGTCCGGACCGCGCGCTGCATGATCGCGTGGTCACCGCACTCGAGCTGGTCGCCCGGGAGAGGAGCGAGGCCGGTGGGGGGTGACCGCCTGCTCACCTTCGGCGAGACCATGGGCCTGTTCACCGCGGCAGGCATCGGGACGCTCGACCTCGTGGGCCACTTCACGCTCGGTATCGGCGGGGCGGAGAGCAACATGGCGGTCGGCGCCGCCCGGCTCGGCGCACCGGTGACCTGGATCGGTCGCGTCGGACGCGACGCCGTCGGCGAGCTCGTCGCACGCCGGCTCGGCGCGGAGAGCGTCGACGTCGTCGCCATACCTGACCCTGCGTTCACGGGGCTGATGGTGCGCCACGCGCGAACCGGACAGACAGTGCACGTGGACTATCACCGCGCCGGTTCCGCGGGGTCGCGGTTGTGCAGCGCCGACATCCCCCTGCAGCGCATCGAGGACGCCGCGATCCTCCATGTCACGGGGATCACCCCGGCGCTCAGCGACTCGGCGCGCCGAGCGGTCTTCGAGGCCGTGGACACCGCCCGGTCGCTCGGCCGCGTCGTCAGCGTGGACGTCAACTACCGCAGCAAGCTGTGGAGGGCGGAGCAGGCGCTGCCCGTGCTGCGCGACCTCGTCGGCCGCTGTGACCTGGTGTTCGCCGGCGTGGCAGAAGCCCAGCTCGTGACCGCCAGCACGACCGCAGACCGCGTGGCCCTGGCGAGGGCGCTGGCGGCCCTCGGACCCGCTGAGTCGGTCATCAAGGACGGAGCCGACGGCTGCACGGCCGTGGTGGACGGTGAGCCCCTGGCCGAGCCTGCCAGGCCAACGGCCGTCATCGACCCCGTGGGGGCCGGTGACGCGTTCGTCGCCGGCTACCTGGCGGAGCGGCTTGCCGGGGCCGCACCCCGACAGCGGCTTGCCACCGCGGCAGCCGTGGGATCCTACGCCGTCAGCGTCCCGGGCGACTGCGAGCTGCTGCCGAGCCGCGAGGAGCTGGCCGCGTTCCTCGCCGCCCAGGACGTGCTGCGGTGAGCAGTGCGGGGCTCGGGGGAGCGATCTGCGCGGGAGCCGTCGTGGCGGTCGCGCTCGACGTCGACGGCACGCTGTTGACGCCTCGGCACGTCGTCGCTCCCGCGACCCTTCAGGCCGTCCGGAGCCTGCAGGCGCGCGGCATCCTCGTCGTCCTCGCGACGTCGCGGAGCCCCAGCGGTCTGCTGCCCGTCCAGGAGCACCTCGGGCTGGCCCACGAGTGGTTCGTCTGCTACCAGGGGGCGCTCGTGGGCCGGCGAAGGGGGTCCCGGATCGAGGTGCTCGCCGAGCACGTGATCGACCCCGCAGCCGTGAAGGCCGTCGAGGCGGCCGCGCTGGCCTCCGGGCTGTCCGTGGGCCGCTACAGCGGCCTCGACTGGTTCGTCCACCGCTTCGACGCGGAAGTTGCGAGCCAGGCGGCCATCACGAGGGAGACCCCGCAACCGGTTCCGGCCGGCGCCGACCTGCTGCCACCGACCCACAAGGTGCTCGTCACCACCGACGACACCGCGCTGCTGCCCGACCTCGACGCCATGGCGGCGGCGCTGCCTGCCGGCGTCACGGGCAGCTACTCGCACAGGAACTTCCTGGAGATCACCGCTGCCGGCGTGGACAAGGGGGCGGCGCTTCGCACGCTGGCCGCGCACCTGCGGCTGCCGCTCGAGCGGTTCGCGGCCATCGGCGACGGTGCCAACGACCTCGAGCTGCTCCGCAGCGTGGGCCTTCCCATCGCCATGGGGCATGCCCCGGACCAGGTGCGCGAGGCCGCGGTCCTCGTCACCGCGACCAACGCAGACGACGGCGTGGCGCGAGCCTTGGTGGCGCTCGGCCTGTGTTCGTCTCCCACCGCCGCCTCATCCCCGGACTCGACGGAGGTCCCCCAATGACGTACGACTACATCATCGTCGGCGCCGGAAGCGCTGGTTGCGTCCTGGCGAACCGCCTCACCGAGGACCCCTCGGTCAGCGTGCTGCTGCTGGAAGCAGGAGGGGCGGACCTCAACCCCTTCATCCACGTACCCGGTGGCATCCCGAAGCTGTTCGGGCCGCGTGTCAACTGGCGCTTCTTCACGGTGCCGCAGCGCGAGCTGGACGGCCGGCGGGTCTGGTACCCACAGGGCAAGACGCTCGGCGGCTCGAGCGCCATCAACGCGATGATCTACATCCGCGCGCAGCGGGAGGACTACGACCACTGGGCGGCTCTCGGCAACGACGGCTGGTCGTACGACGAGGTCCTGCCCTACTTCAAGAAGTCCGAGGACAACAACCGGCTCGTCGACGACTTCCACGGGCAGCTGGGACCACAGGCCGTGTCGGACCAGACGGCTCCCCACATCATCAGCAAGTGCTTCGTGAGGGCAGCCCACGCCGCGGGGCTGCCCTACAACGACGACTTCAACGGGGAGTCGATGTACGGCGCTGGGCTCTACCAGGTCGTCGCACGCGGTGGGATGCGACGGTCGCAGGCCGTCTCGTTCCTGCATCCGGCTCTACGTCGTCCCAACTTGACCCTCATGACGCACGCCCGGGTCTGCCGGCTCCTCGTCGACCACCACCGTGTGTCCGGCGTGGAGGTCCTGGCCGGACGGACCGGCAGACGGCGGGTCGTCACGGCCGGCCGCGAGGTCATCCTCTCGGCCGGAGCCATCAACACCCCGCGCACGCTCCTGCTCTCCGGCATCGGCCCCGCAGCGGATCTCGAGCGGGTCGGCGTGAAGGTCGTCCATGACCTTCCCGGTGTGGGCAGGAACCTCTCGGACCACCTCAACGTCAACGTGCACTCGGCGCTGCGGGACCCGATCAGCTACAACGGTCTGGACCGGCCGCTGCGCATGCTGCGGCCGGGTCTGCAGTGGCTGTTGTTCCGCAGCGGCCCGGCTGCGTCGGTCATCGTCGAGGGTGGCGGGTTCTTCCGCAGTCCGGGAGCCGAGCGCCCCGACATGCAGCTGCACGTCGCACCGGCGTACGTGGTGCGTGGAGGACAGACGAAGCTGCCCGGGCACGGGTTCACCGTCAACAGCACGTTCCTGCAGCCGGAGAGCATCGGCTCGGTGCGGATCCCCTCGCCGGACCCGAGCGCCCAGCCGCTCATCGACCCGAGCTACCTCTCGGCCGAGAAGGACCGGGAGATGGCGCTGGTGCTCCTGCGCACGATCCGTCGGGTCCTGGCGGAGCCGGAGATCGCCGGCCTCGTCGACCGTGAGGTGCTGCCGGGGCCGAGCGCCCGCAGCGACGAGCAGCTGATGGCGTACGTCCGGCAGTACGCCTCGTGCGACTACCACCCCGTGGGCACGTGTCGGATGGGGGTGGGCGAGGACGCCGTCGTCGACCCGCAGCTGCGGCTGCGCGGCCTGGAGGGAGTGCGCGTCATCGACTCCTCGATCATGCCGCGGATCACGCGGGGCAACACGATGGCCCCGACGATGATGATTGCCGAGAAGGGAGCCGACCTGGTGGCCCACGGAGGCTGACCACGTCGCGTGCCGGCCCCTGACGGGTCGCCGGTGGCGCCGGGTTGCTACGTCGCCGGTGGCGCCGGGTTGCTACGCAGAGTCGGCCCCGGACCGGGCGGGCCCAACTCGCAGGACCGAACCGGGGCCGGGGTCGATGAGGCCGGTGTGCCCGTCGCTCCAGCGCACGAGGTACGGAGGCTCGCCGTCGCTGCCGTGCACCTCCAGGACCTCGCCGGTGCGTGTCGGGTTGCCCACGTGTTCCGCCGCGAGCGTGATCTGGTCGCCTACGTTCGCCTTCATGGTCGCTCTCCGCTCGATCGAGTGCTTGGCTCCAATGTCCACTCATCGGCCGCGCGAGGGAAGGGCAGCATGGCACCGCGGCGGCGGGGGCCACCAACCCCTCGGCTCCTCCGACAGCCGGCTGTGGCCGGCCTCTCGACGACCTCTACGCGGAATGGCGGATCCGCCTGTGCGGCCGCTCTCCTAGCCTTCGAGTCGGGGGAAAGTGCGTCCGCCTCAGGGCGGCGGTGCGAGGGCCGGGCGTTCCCTGCTGCCCGGCCCTTCGCGCGCCCCGGAGACGTCGGGACGACGGCGGCGGGTGGCCCCCGGTCAGCGCGCCCGCGGGCGCGCACCGGTCAGCGCGCCCGCGGGCTCCAGCCGGTCCGCGCGGCCGCGGCCACCTGCTCCGCCAGCTCCTCGACGCCGTCGCGCACGAGGCCCACCGTCACCCGGATGTGCCCGCCGTCGCCGGGGATGAGCGAGAACGGCGCCCCCGGGGCGACACCGACCCCCTCGCTCGCGAGACGGACCACGGCAGCCGTCTCGTCGAGGACCGGCACCCAGACGTTGATGCCCTCGGTGCCGCCGACCTCGACCCCGTGGCGCGCGAGCGCCTCCACGAATGCTGCCCTCCTGCGGCCGTACTCCTGCGCCGCCCGCTCCACCTGCGCGACGCTCTCGGGGTCGCTGAGCAGCGCGAGCAGCAGCCGCTGCAGCAGCCGGCTGCTCCACCCCTGGCCGAGCTCCCGCCGGGCCCGGATCGCGGTCAGCAGGGCCGGCGGCGCACTGAGGGCCGCGAGCCGCAGGTCCGGGCCGTGCGACTTGGAGAACGACCGGACGTATGCCGTCTGGCCGGGGAGCCAGCGGCCCAGGCTGAGCGGCGTGGCCGGGGGCAGCGCGCCGGAGGAGTCGTCCTCGACGACCAGCGTGCCGGTGCCCTCCAGGAGCCGGGCGATCGCGCGAGCCCGCCTCGGGGTGGTGGTCACCCCGGTCGGGTTCTGCGCGCGCGGCTGCAGGAAGACGGCTGCGACCGGGCTGGCCAGCGCCGCCTCGAGGGCGGTGAGCTCGAGGCCTTCGGCGTCGAGCGGCACCGGGACCACCTGCGCACCGACGGACTCCAGCAGGTCGACGATGGGCGGGAAGCACGGGTGCTCCACGACGACGCGGTCGCCGAAGCGGAGGTGGCAGCGGGTGACGAGGTCGAGCGCGTCCATGGCGCCGTCGACGACGGCAAGCTCGTCCACGGCATACGGCCAGTGCTCCAGCAGGACCGCGGCCAGCTCGGGCAGCACCGGTGGGTCGAGGTAGCTGCCGGGAGTGGCGGCGGCGCTCAGCGCCCGCTGGGCGCGCGCGAGGCCGGGGAGCAGGGCGGCGTCGGGCACCCCGGTGGAGAGGTCGGTCGCGAAGCGGGTCTGGTGCTCGAGCGCCCGGTGGTAGCGCCCGGCCGGTGGGTGGAGCTGGTCCAGGACCGTCGTGCCGCGCCGGCCGTCGGTGCGCACGGTCCCCGACCGCGCCAGCAGCGACCACGCCGAGCTGACGGTGGTGGGTGAGAGGGCGAGCTCGGCCGCCACCGTGCGGATCGGCGGGAGGCGGTCGCCGGAGGACAGCACACCGTCACGGATGGTCGCACCGACGGCGCGGGCCAGGCCCCTCGCCGACGGCTCGTCGAGCCGCTCCTCGATGGCGGACAGCACGGTCTTCACATTTGTACCATAGCAATTGAAGCATTGTGTGACCACCCCCTGTGCCGTTAGGTTTGCCCCATGACGACGCGCATCACGCACTGGATCGACGGGCGCCCCATGGAGGGCACCTCCGGCCGCACCGCCCCGGTGCACGACCCGGCCACCGGCCGGCAGACCGGTGAGGTCGACCTCGCCAGCCGCCAGGAGGTCGACGTCGCGGTCGCGAGCGCGGCCGAGGCCGCCCGTGCCTGGGGCGCGGCCTCGCTGTCCCAGAGGACCGCGGTCCTGTTCGCCTTCCGCGAGGCGCTCCACCAGCGCGCCGACGAGCTCGCCGCGATCATCACCGCCGAGCACGGCAAGGTGCTCGGGGACGCCGCCGGGGAGATCGCCCGGGGCCTCGAGAACGTCGAGTTCGCCACCGGCATCCCCGAGCTGCTCAAGGGCGGCTACTCGCAGCAGGCCAGCACGGGGGTCGACGTCTACAGCATCCGCCAGCCGCTCGGGGTGGTCGCCGGCATCACCCCCTTCAACTTCCCGGTGATGGTGCCGCTCTGGATGTGCGCCAACGCCATCGCCACGGGCAACGCCTTCATCCTCAAGCCGAGCGAGAAGGACCCGTCGGCGGCGCTGTTCCTGGCCCAGCTGTGGAAGGACGCCGGCCTGCCGGACGGCGTCTTCACCGTCCTCCACGGTGACAAGGAGGCGGTCGACGCGATCCTGGAGCACCCCGGCATCGCCGCGGTGTCCTTCGTCGGCTCCACGCCCGTGGCCCGCTACGTCTACGAGCAGGGCACCTCTCAGGGCAAGCGCGTCCAGGCACTGGGAGGCGCGAAGAACCACGCCCTCGTCCTGCCCGACGCCGACATCGACATGGCCGCCGACGCCGTCGTGTCGGCCGCCTACGGCGCCGCCGGGGAGCGGTGCATGGCGCTGTCCGTGGCCGTGGCGGTGGGTGACGTCGCGGACGCGCTCGTCGACGCCGTCGCGGTGCGCCTGCCGAAGCTGAAGGTGGCCGCCGGCTGCGAGGCCGACACCGACATGGGGCCGCTCATCACGCGGGAGCACCGCGACCGCGTCGCCGGCTACATCGGCGCCGGCGCACAGGCCGGGGCGACCGTGGTCGTCGACGGCCGCGAGGCCGACGTGCCGAGCGAGGGCTACTTCCTCGGCACGACCCTGCTCGACCACGTCACCCCGGAGATGACGGTCTACACGGACGAGATCTTCGGGCCGGTGCTCAGCGTCGTGCGCGTCGAGACCTTCGAGGACGGGCTGGAGCTCATCAACGCCAACCCCTACGCGAACGGCACCGCGATCTTCACCCGCGACGGTGGCGCGGCCCGCCGGTTCCAGAACGAGGTCCAGGTGGGCATGGTCGGCGTCAACGTCCCGATCCCCGTGCCGGTGGCCTACTACTCCTTCGGTGGCTGGAAGGACTCGCTCTTCGGCGACACCCACATGTACGGACCGGAGGGCGTCAGCTTCTTCACCCGCGGCAAGGTGGTCACCTCCCGCTGGCCCGACCCGGCCACCTCGTCGGTGGACCTCGGCTTCCCCCGCACGCGCTAGAGAACGGGACACCTCATGACGGACACCATGACCGCGCGCCCCGACAACGGCGTCGACGAGTCCTCCAGCCTGCTGCCGGCGCCCGGTGACGAGGCGCGGGTGCGCCGCGACGACCGCGGCCACGTCTTCCACTCCTGGTCGGCCCAGGGCGCCATCGACCCGCTCCCCATCGCGTCCGCGCAGGGCTCGTACTTCACGGACTACTCCGGGAAGCGCTACCTCGACTTCTCCTCGCAGCTGGTCAACGTCAACATCGGCTACCAGCACCCGAAGCTCGTCGCAGCGGTGCAGGAGCAGGCCGCCCGGCTCTGCACGATCGCCCCCGGCTTCGCCAACGACGCGCGCTCCGAGGCCGCCCGCCTCATCGCCGAGATCGCGCCCGGCGACCTCGACAAGGTGTTCTTCACCAACGGCGGCGCCGACGCCAACGAGCACGCCATCCGGATGGCGCGCGTCCACACCGGTCGCCACAAGGTCCTGGCCGCCTACCGCAGCTACCACGGCGCGACGGCGGGCGCCATCGCGCTGACCGGCGACCCGCGCCGGTGGGCCTCCGAGCCCGGTATGCCGGGCGTGGTCCGTTACTGGGGGCCGTACCTCTACCGCTCGGCGTTCCACGCGACGACCGAGGCCGAGGAGTGCGAGCGGGCGCTGCAGCACCTGCGCGACACCATCATGGTCGAGGGCCCGCAGACCGTGGCGGCCATCGTCCTCGAGACGGTCGTGGGCACCAACGGCGTGCTCGTGCCACCGGACGGCTACCTCGCCGGTGTCCGGGAGATCTGTGACGAGCTGGGCATCGTCATGGTCGCCGACGAGGTCATGGCCGGCTTCGGCCGCTGCGGCGAGTGGTTCGCCGTCGACCACTGGGGCGTCACGCCCGACCTCATCACCTTCGCCAAGGGCGTCAACTCGGGCTACGTCCCCCTCGGTGGCGTGGTGCTCAGCGAGCGGATCGCCGCGAGCTTCGCCGACCGGCCCTACCCCGGCGGCCTGACCTACTCCGGTCACCCGCTGGCCTGCGCCTCTGCGGTCGCCTCGATCCAGATCTTCCGCGAGGAGGGCATCCTCGAGCACGCGCGGGCCCTCGGCGAGGACGTCATCGGCCCGGGACTGCGCGAGCTCGCCGAGAGGCACCCCTCCGTGGGAGAGGTGCGCGGCCTAGGGGTGTTCTGGGCCGTCGAGCTGGTGCGCGACCGGCGCACCCGTGAGCCACTGGTGCCGTTCAACGCCACCGGTGCGGACGCCAAGCCCATGGCGGAGCTCGCCGCGGCCTGCAAGGAGCGCGGGCTCTGGCCGTTCACCCACTTCAACCGCACCCACGTCGTGCCGCCGTGCACGACGAGCTCTGACGAGGTCAGGGAGGGCCTGGCGGTCCTCGACGAGGCGCTCGAGGTCGCCGACCGCTACTGCGCGCGGTCCTGAGCCAGGCGCGCGAGGGCACGCTCGACGAGCAGCGGAACGGACGGGCCGACCCGGTCGTAGCCGGGACCGACGGACGTGCCACTGAGGTAGCGCGCGTGGACGCCCTCGAGGATCGCGGCGAGCCGGAAGTCGGTGAACGCCCGGTAGTAGTGCAGGCGGGTGGTGTCGCGACCCGTCGCTGCCGCGTACTGAGCGGCGATCTCCGCACTCGTCGGGAACCCCTCGTGCGCCGTGAGCCCGGCCGCGATGGGCACGGCCGTGCCGTCCTCGCCCGGTCCGCTGTAGTAGGTCAGCCAGGTCGCGAGGTCCGCGAGGGGGTCACCCAGGGTCGACAGCTCCCAGTCCACGACCGCCGCCACCTCTGGGGTGCCCTTCGGCCGGCTGACGATCGTGTTGTCCAACCGGTAGTCACCGTGGACGAGGGTGACCTCGCTGCTGAGGGGCCGCTGCCTCTGCAGCGCGTCGACGAGCCGGTCCATCGCGGGGAGCTCGCGGGTGCGGCTCGCGTCCCACTGCCCGCGCCAGCGCCGGAGCTGTCGCTCGAGGTAGCCCTCCGGACGGCCGAAGTCGCGCAGCCCGGTCGCGTCGAGGTCGACGCAGTGGATCGCCGCAAGAACGGCGACCAGCCTGTCCGACAGGGCCTTTCGCTCGATGGCGGTGAGGTGGGCCGTCTCGCCCGGCTCCCGGAAGACGTCGCCGGGCACCTCCGCCATGACGTAGAACGGCACGCCGATGACGTCGGTGTCCTCACAGAAGGCCAGTGTCTGCGGGACCGGCACCGTGGTGTGCGCCAGGGCGGTGAGGACCCGGTGCTCGCGGCCCATGTCGTGGGCACTGGGCAGCAGCCTGCCGAGCGGCGGCCGGCGGACGACCACCGTCTGCTCGCCGCCCCTGACGCGGTAGGTGATGTTGGACAGGCCTCCCGAGATGGCCTCGGCCGTCCACCCGTCGCCCAGCCGCGGCAGGGCGGCGCGCGCCCAGCGGCTGAACGGCTCGCGTGGCAGTCCCCGCACCTCGGGGAGGGTCACGGTCCCGACGCCGTCCCGCGGCCCGCGGCGCCGCCGTCCCCCTCATCCGCGCCTTCGCGCTCGCCGCGCGTCCCGGCGAGGCGAGCGGCGGCACGCGCGGCCGCCCGCCTCGCGATGGACATCTTGTGCGTCTCCGTGGCGCCGTCGTAGATGCGGAACGACCTGATGTCGCGGTAGATCCTTCCGAGGACGAGCTCTTCGGAGGTGCCCATCCCGCCGGCAAGCTGGACGGCCCGGTCCACCACCCGGCACACCGCCTCCGAGACGAACACCTTGGCGCGCGAGGACTCCTCGGTGCTGCGGCTGCCCTCGGCGATGTCCCACGACGCGTGCCGGACCACGGCCCGCGCCGCGTCGAGGTCGACCTCGTTCTCCGCGACGAGTGACTGCGCCATGCCGAGGTCGGCCAGGCGTGAGCCGAAGAGCCGGCGGTCGACGGCGCGGTCGAGGGAGATGTCGTGGGCGCGCTGTGCTGCACCGAGCCAGCGCATGCAGTGGGTCAGCCGTGCGGGTGCCAGCCGGACCTGGGCAGCGGCGAAGCCTCGGCCCGGCTCACCGAGGACGTCGTCGTCCGGTACGAAGCAGTGCTGCAGCCGGACGCGGCAGTGACCACCCACGCCGGTGGCGTCGATGGTGTTGAGGTGCTCGCCGACCTGGAAGCCGTCGGCGTCGGCAGGGACGAGGAACATCGTGGCGCCGTCCGGAACGCCCGGACCGTCGTTGCGTGCCATGACGATGGCGAAGGCAGCTCCCTGGGCGCCCGTGATGAGCCACTTCTCGCCGTCCAGGACCCAGCCCCCGTCGCCGCGGCGGGCCGTCGTGCGGAGGGCCGACGGGTCCGACCCGGCGCCGGGCGGTGGCTCGGTCATGGCGAAGCAGGAGCGCACCTCTCCGCTCGCGAGGGGCTGCAGGTAGCGCTCACGCTGCCGTGCCGACGCGCTGGTCTCCAGGAGGTGGATGTTGCCCTCGTCGGGCGCCGCGCAGTTGAGCGCGACCGGCCCGAGCAGGCTGTAGCCGGCGGCCTCGAGGAGGACGCCGACGTCGTCGAAGCGGAGACCCGGGCCGCCGAGCGCCGACGGGAGCTGTGGACCGAAGACGCCCGCGCCCTTGGCCTCCGCCTGCAGCGCCAGCCGCCGTGCGTCGGTGAGGCCCTCGCGGAAGATTCGCTGCTCGAGGGGGATGACCACATCGGTGACGAACGCCGCCGTCCGCTGACGCCGCTCCTCGAGCTCGGGCGCGACGCTGAAGTCGAAGGGCACGAGCCGACCCTACCCAGCGGCAGCGTGGTGGGTGGACCGGCCTCGTCCCGCTACTCGGCGGCGGCGAGGTACTGCTCGAGGGCGGCGCGCACCGTCTCCTCGCGACTGCGCCCGGTGCGGGACACGAACGCGTCGAGGCTCGCCTGGAGCTCGGGGGTCAGTGCCGGGAAGGCCGGTGCGACCGGCGGCTCGTGGTGCCGTGCCCGTGGGTCCGCCGCGCCGAACCTCGCGAGGGCCGCCACCACGACGGTCCCGAGGACGTCGAGGATCGCCACGACGCCGAGCACCCGGTAGTAGCCGTCGTCGCCCGTGTCGGCGCCGAGGACCATGGCGCTGGTCATCAGGGCGAGGACCGCGGCGAAGAACAGCGTTGCCGCGAGGAGGCGCCGCAGGCGCGACGCTGCGGACTGCGCGATGGGCAGCAGGAGGCTGGCCTGCGCCAGGGTGCCTGCAACGATCGCGCCGACGCCGAAGGTCCTGAGGACTCCCTCGGCGGGACCCTGCTGGACGTCGCCCCACGTCATGAGCAGCCCGGTGACGAACGGCACGAGCACGGCCACGCCGCCGGCGACGCCGACCGGCTGCGACGGCCGTCCGGCGGTCGCGAGGTAGCACAGGACGGTGATGCTGACGACGCCGACGAGCAGCGTGGTCAACAGGATCCGGCCCTCGGTTTCCCCGAAGCCGCCCGCGCCGAGCAGGGCCGCGATGCCCATCAGCGCCGCGACGGAGAACGACCCGATGGTGACGCGGACGATGGCCTTGCGGACGGGCGCGGTGGAGGAGGCAGGCATGGCAGATGGTCGCACCACCGCGGCGCTTCGCGCACGAGTATGCCGACCCTTGCCGCCCGGTGCGGCGGTGCGGTAGGCGCGTGGCAACGGGTGCGCGATGCGAGGATGACGCCGTGACCGTCCCCGAGCCGCAGCCCGTCGAGCTCGCCGTGACGCCGCCCTTGCGGCTGCGCGGCCAGGTGTTCGACGCGTCCCGCCCCGCCGTCATGGCGATCATCAACCGCACCAGCGACTCGTTCTACGGCGGCAACCGGCACGCGGACCTCGACTCCGCCAAGCGCGCCCTCGACGCCGCCGTGCGGTGCGGCGCCGACATCGTCGACGTGGGCGGGGTGCGTGCGGGGCAGCAGGGTGCACCGGTCTCCGCGGACGAGGAGGTGGCGCGGGTGCTGCCCTTCCTCGAGCACGCCCGAGGGGCCTACCCCGACCTCGTCCTGAGCCTCGACACGTGGCGGTCCGAGGTGGCCGCGGCGGCGCAGCCGTGTGGCCTCGACCTCGTCAACGACACGTGGGCAGGGCACGACCCGGAGCTCGTCGTCGTGGCGGCGAGCATCGGTGCCGGCGTGGTTTGCTCACACACCGGGGGCCTGCCGCCGCGGACCGATCCCGACAAGGTGAGCTACGGCGTCGACCGGCTCGACGTCGTGCGCGACGTGCTCCGCACGCTGGGCGACGGCGCCCGCCGTGCCGAGCAGGCCGGCATACCGGCAGAGCGGATCCTCGTCGACCCGACACTCGACTTCGGCAAGACCACGGCGCACTCGCTCGAGGTGCTTCGCCACACCGCCGACGTCGCCCAGCTCGGCTATCCGGTCCTGCAGGCGCTCTCCCGCAAGGACTTCGTGGGTGAGTCGCTCGGCCTGGAGGCCGACGAGCGCCTCGAGGGGTCACTCGCCGCGACCGCCGTCGCGGCGTGGCTGGGTGCGACGGTATTCCGCGCGCACGACGTCCTCGCGACGCGACGCGTGGTCGACATGGTGGCCGTCATCCGTGGCGACCGGGACCCCGTCCGACAGGTCCGCGGACGGTGAGAGGACGGGAAGCCGGCAGCCTCCCAGAATCGGTCCGCGCACAGTCCCCACGGCCAGCGGAGGACTGCTAGCGTCTGCGTCGGTTGCAGGCGCAGTTCCCGTTCGTGGGGTTGTCTCAGGCAGCCGGGGATCCCGCGAGGTGCGGAATCCCCCACCGCTACACAGAAGAAAGAGTTACCCCATGCCACAGGGAACCGTTAAGTGGTTCAACGCCGAGAAGGGCTTTGGCTTCATCGCCCAGGACGGCGGCGGCCCGGACGTTTTCGTTCACTACTCGGCCATCGACTCCTCGGGCTACCGCAGCCTCGACGAGGCGCAGCGAGTGGAGTTCGAGATCACGCAGAGCCCGAAGGGCCCCCAGGCGGAGGCCGTTCGACCGATCTGACCCAGGACTGCCCAACCACAGTCGACGTCACGAGAAGGCCCCTCACCCGCACCGCGGGCGAGGGGCCTTCTTCGTGAGAGCGAGTGGCCGAGCTCGCGCGGGAGCGGGCCGTTCGGGCGGGACTTTCGGGCAAGTGGCCGAAAGCTGGCGCGAGCGTGGCGCGCTCGGGCGGGACTCTCGGGCGAGTGGCCGAAAGTTGGCGGGGTCAGCCCCCGGCCAGGTCGGTGAGGAACGCCTTGGCGACCGGCGCCGCGACGGTGCCGCCGCTCCTGCCTTGCTCGACGAGGACCGCGAAGGCCAGGTCGCCCTGGTAGCCCACGAACCAGGCGTGCGTCTCGGGCGGGTTCTTCGTGCCGAACTCCGCGGTGCCGGTCTTGCCGTGCACCGCACCGCCCGGGGTTCCCCTGAGGACCGTGCCGGTGCCCTGCTGCACGACCTGCCCCATGAGGTCGCGCAGCGTGGAGACCGCCGCCGGGTCGAGCGGCTCCGGGGTGCGGTCCTGGTGCGCGCCGGGCGCCGTCGCGAGCACCGGTGGGATGAACGACCCGCGCGCCACCGATCCCGCCATCACCGCCAGCGCCGTCGGCGAGACGAGGTCGCGGCCCTGCCCGATCGAGGCCGCCGCCTTGTCGGTCTTGCCGGTGTTGACCGGCACCTGGCCGGCGAACGCGCCGGCGACGCCGAGCGTCTGCTCCCAGCCGGCGCCGATCCCGAGCGCCTTGCCCGCAGCGGCGAGCGCGTTGTCGTCCAGCGCCGAGGCGAGGCGGACGAACGCCGTGTTGCAGGAATGCGCGAAGTCCTCGGCGAAGGTCGGGGAGCCGAGCTCCTCACCCTCGTAGTTCTTCACGGTCATGCCGTCGACGACGACCGTCTTCGGGCAGTCGACGACGGTGCTCGGCGTCACCTTGCCCCGCGTGAGCAGCGCATAGCTGGTGGCCACCTTGAACGACGAGCCCGGCGGGTAGCGCCCGGTGATGGCGCGGTCGAAGCCGAGGGCCGGCGAGTTCGCCGCCGCGACGACGTCGCCGGAGGTGACGTCGACCGCGACGAGGGCGGACGGGACCGTCCCCGTCCGCTGGAGCGCCTTCTCCGCCGCGGCCTGCACGGCCGGCTCCAGGGTGGTCTGCACGTCGGCGCCGTCCTGCGGCGCCTTCTCGAACAGCGGCCGGCCCGGGTTGCCGCTCGAGGTGACGGTCACCCCGGAGGTGCCGGCGAGCACCGAGTCGTACTGCCCCTGGAGGCCGCTCAGGCCGGCAAGGTCCCCGGCGGCATACCGTCCGTCGCTCCTGGTGACCACCTCGGCGGTGACGGGCCCGAACGACCCCAGCAGGGGCTGCCCGAAGGACCTCGTCCTCGCGAGGGGCTGCTCGCGCGCCGGGTAGACCACTCCGGCCAGCGCGTCGAGCGCGGAGCGGTGGGCGTCGAAGTCCGACTGCCGGTACGTGATCACGGGGATCGGCGCCCGGCTCTGGGCGTCCTTGGCCGCCTTGAGCTTCGCGACCAGAGAGCCCGCCGGCTCCCCGACGATGTGCTCCAGGGTGGAGGCGACGTCGGGCGTCGCGCGGGAGGGGTCGAGCTGGACGGGGTAGACCTTGCCGAGCGGCATGAGGGGCGCGCCGTCGTGGTCGAGGAGGTCACCTCGCCTGCCCTGGGTGCGTGTGGCGGTCAGGGTGTCGCCGTTCCTCAACGCGGGGTGCCAGAAGGACCCGGCCTCTCCACCGGCGGGCGGCTGGACCGCCCAGGCGCCGCCCGCCGCCCGGGCCACCCGGAGTGGCACCGTGTAGGACCACGGGACCGCGCCCGCAAGGGTCCACGTCACCGCGAGGTCGGCCGACGCCCTGTCACCGCGCCGCGTGAACGCACCGACCCGGACGGTCACGGGGCCGTCGCCGAGCCCGGTGGTCGCCTTCCGGAAGTCGGCCGCGACGGCGGTCTCGGTCGTGCCCGTGAACGCGAGGTGCGCTCGCTCGAAGGAGCGCCCCTGCCACGCCGCGGCGAAGGCGTCCACGGCCGCCCGCGACTGCCGGTCGGCCTGGCGCTCCTGGGTTCCATGGCGCCACCACACCCCACCCGCCGCTCCGGCCAGGAGCACGACGGCGGCGACAATGGCGACAATTCCACGCTTCCCCATGCGGTCATCCAACCCCATCGCAGCCCACCGGCCGGACGGTCGACCGGCGGGCCAACCGGACCGGCTCGTCAGGCGTCTGGGTCAGTGGTGGTGCGCTCGGCGCCTCAGGTTACCCACGTACACTCGCGTGGGGCGCGAGCGCTCCCGCGCGCCCGGCAGCCCCGCCGTGGGGCACCCAAGAGCAGAGAGGCCCCTGTGAGCGAGCCCACGCACGGCTCGGAGCCGGTGACCCCGGACGAGCCGACGCCTGAGCAGGCGCAGCCGGTGCACCGGCGAACCGACCGTCATGTGCAGCACCGCCACCCGTGGCTGCGTCGTGGCGCGTTCGGCCTCGCCGCCCTGCTGGTGCTCGTCGCCGGCCTCGGCGTGGCGGCGTACTTCAAGCTCAACAGCAACATCCACCGGATCGACATCAGCGAGGCCCTGGGGAACCGGCCCAAGTCGCAGGCGACCACGGACGCCGTCACCAACCTGCCGCCGATGAACATCATGGTGATCGGCTCCGACACCCGGGCAGGGCTCGACAGCGGCTTCGGCAACGCGAGCAAGATCTCCGGTGCCCGCTCCGACACCAACCTCGTGGTGCACCTGGCCGCCGACCGGCGATGGGCCGTCGTCGCGTCGATCCCCCGCGACTCCATGACCAGGGCGCCGCGCAGCTGCTCGGACAAGACCTTCACGCCCGACAACGGCGTCATGCGGCAGTGGAACGCCAACTTCGGCGAGGGCGGCCCGGCCTGCACCATCAAGACGTTCGAGGGCCTCACCGGGGTCCGGATCGACCACTTCGTCGTGATCGACTTCGCCGGGTTCCAGCAGATGGTCGACGCCCTCGGCGGCGTCGAGGTCTGCACGCCCGTCGCGATCAACGACACCGAGGCGCACCTGCAGCTGCCGGCCGGGCGCACCAGGGTCGACGGCAAGCAGGCCCTCGGCTACGTCCGCGTCCGCAAGACGCTGGGCAACGGCTCCGACCTCGGGCGCATCGACCGCCAGCAGGCGTTCCTCTCGTCCATGGTGCAGGAGGCCACCCGGTCCTCGCTCCTCCTGCGACCCGACCGGCTCTACCGCTTCCTCGACGCCGCGACGAAGTCCATGACGACGGACTCCGGCCTCGGCATCGGCCAGATGAAGGACATCGCCGAGAGCGTCCGCCGCATCGGCACCGACCAGATCCGGTTCGTCACCGTCCCGACGGAGGCCTACCCGCCCGACCCGAACCGGGTGCAGTGGACCCCGGCGGCCGACACCATCTGGACGTCCCTCCGTGAGGACAAGCCGCTGCCGGGCATGACGCCGCCCGGTGGGACCACCACCGCGACCCCCACGCCCAGCCCGACCACGAGCGAGCCGCTCACGGTCGCCCCGGGTGACGTGCAGGTGCGCCTCAGCAACGACTCGGGGGTCCCGGGCATCGCGAAGCAGGCCGCTCAGGCGCTCGACGTCCAGGGGTTCCGCGTCGTCTCCTACGTCACCGGCACTGCCCACACCAAGGGGGTCGTCATCCGCTACGGCAAGGGCGAGGAGGAAGCCGCCCGGACCCTCCAGGCGGCGTTCCCCGGGTCGCAGGTCCATGAGGACCCGCTCCTCGGTGCGACCCTCGAGGTCAGCATCGGCCTCGGTGCCCGGAACGTGGTCGAGGTGCCCAACCGGGAAGGCAGCCGTCCGCTGCCGACCCCCTCGGTGACCGCCACCGCTCCGCCCTCGTCCACTCCGACGATCAAGGCACGGTCGGCCAACCAGGACATCTGCAGCTGACGTCCCTGCCCGAGCCTTTTTGCCCCGGCCGTGGCGGGCCGGATACCCTGTGCGGGCTCGGCCTCACCGCGAGGTCGGCCGGGCGTGGAGGCGTCGCCTAGTCCGGTCTATGGCGCCGCACTGCTAATGCGGTTTGGGTTCATCGCCCATCGAGGGTTCAAATCCCTCCGCCTCCGCCACGTGCGATCGGCCCCGACACGCGGTGTCGGGGCCGTTCCCGCATCTCGACGACCATGGTGGCTGCTCGCCACGGCACCTCGTGCGGGGCGGCCGCGGACGGTCAGGGAGCGTGGTCGTCCACGTGCACCGAGGCCGTATGCCGGTGGGCCGGGTCCCGGCCGCTTCCCAGCGCCGCGGGTGCCGGCCGGAAGATCCACGACCTCATGAGCACGAAGCGCACCAGCGTGGAGGCGGCGGTGGTCACCGCGACCACAGCGACCTGCACCGCGCTGGCGGCGGAGGGCGCGCCCCGGGCGAGCACGGTAGGTCTGCGTGAGGTGGGCGTGGAACCAGTGCACGCAGGCCGCCAGGGTGTGCTGCTCGTCGTGGACGGGGGTGACGACGTCGAGGACCGGGGAGCTCATGTCGTGGGCGTCAGGTCGTGGGCGCGCTGGACGCCGCGCCCGTGCCGGAGAGGGGCTGCGTCAGGTCGTAGAAGGTCGAGCCGCCGATCGTGACCGCCGGGTAGGTCTGCTCGACCCACGAGGTGATCTGCTGCGCGGTGCCGCTGCTGCCCGGCCCGAACCCGCGTCCTCCGCTTGCCGCGAAGTAGTGGATCCGACCCTGCGCCACGTCCTGCTGGAACTGCGCCAGCGTGGGCGAGGGGTCGCTGCCGTTGAAGCCCCCGACGGCCATGACGGCCAGGCCGGTGCCCAACTGCAGCCCTGCGGCCGTCTGCGACCCCACCGCGGCCGCGACCCAGGTGAACCGGCTGGCGTCCGCGCTGAGGGCCGAGACGACCTCGGTGTCGGGAGTCGTCGTGTCGAGCAGGGCAGCGATGCCGCCTCGCCCTCCCTGCCCCGCACCCGGGAAGGCCTGCCCCGCGCCCTGGAAGCCCTGCCCCGCACCGGGGAAGCGTTGCGCACCCGGCGCGGCCGCGAACCGACCTCCGGGGCCTCCCGCTGCTGCGCCGGTTGGCCCCGCGGTGACGATGGAGCCGGTGTGGGGCGACGCGATCGTCGCGGCGGTGTAGGCGGCCGGTCCCGCCAGCGCGGCGACCAGGGCGCCGACCACCACCACGGGGACCCAGCGCCGGTTCAGCTGCGCGAGCGCCAACAGGAGCAGCGCCGCCGCCATGCCGAGCGCAAGCACGACGACCCGCAGCCAGCTCTGCCAGTCGACGCGCGAGAGGAGGATGAACGACCACGTGTTCGCTGCAGCCGTCGCGACCGCGAGGGTCACCGAGCCCACCGGAGTGTGCCGGCGCTCCCACGCCTCCGCGGCGCCCATCCCCACGAGCGCGCCGACCGGGGGCGCGAGGGCCACGGTGTAGTACTCGTGGAAGATCCCCGCCATGAAGGAGAACACGAGCACCGTCACCACGAGCCAGCCACCCCAGAGGACGTATGCCGCGCGGCGGGGGTCCGTGCGCGGCGCTCGGCGCCGCAGCCAGAGACCGACAGCCAGCAGGACCAGGGCAGAGGGGATGAGCCAGGAAACCTGTGCGCCCACCGCGTCGCCGAACATGCGCGTCAGGCCGGTCCGGCCCCAGCCGTTGCCGCCGCCGACCGATCCGGTCTCGTCACCGCTGAGCCGGCCGAGGCCGTTGTAGCCGAAGGTCAGCTCGAGGAAGGAGTTGGTCTGGCTGCCGCCGATGTAGGGCCGCAGGCCCGCCGGGACGAGCTCCACGACGGCCACCCACCAGCCGGCCGCCAGCACCATGGCCGCGGCGGAGCCCAGGAGCTGGAGGACACGGCGCCGCAGCGTCGTCGGTGCGGCGAGGAGGTGGGCGAGCGCGAAGCCGGGGACGACGAGGAACACCTGGAGTGCCTTGGTGAGGAACCCCAGGCCGACGAGCGCGCCGACGGCCAGCGCCCACCGGGTGGAGGCGTGCTCCAGCGCGCGCACCGTCGCGTAGGCCGCAAGCGCCATGAGGAGGACGAGGAGCGCGTCAGGGTTGTTGAAGCGGAACATCAGGGCCGCGACCGGCGTGGTCGCGACTACGACCCCGGCGAGGAGCGCGCCGACGGCGCCGAAGTGCCGGCGCACCGAGGCGTGGACGACGCCGACGGTTGCCACGCCCATGACCACCTGCGGGACGAGGATGGCGAAGGAGCCCAGGCCGAGCAGCCGCACCGAGAGCGCCATGACCCACAGCGAGGCCGGCGGCTTGTCCACGGTGATCGAGCTGGCCGCGTCGGAGGACCCGAAGAGCAGCGCCTTCCAGCTCGCGCTGCCGGCCTGGGCCGCAGCCGAGTAGTAGGCGTTGGCCCAGCCGTTCGACGTGAGGTTCACCAGGTACAGGCCGGCGGTCAGGAGGAGGAGGGCGAGGAGGGCCGGACGTGCCCAGGCCGGGTCCTGTTGCGGGCCGCGCCAGAGCCGCTGGAAGGTGGCACGAGGGCCGGCTGGGGCGCTGGGCGGGCCGTTCAGGGCGTGGGGGTCGTCACCGGTCGGCGTCGGCCAGGAGGCTCGACGGAGGGTCTGCGTGTCCATGACGACCACGCTCGGGCCGCTCGCTGTGGGGCTGCTGTGGCGGCTCTTTGCCGGCTCGGTGAGTGTGCGCGGCCCGGCGGGGGCGGTCAGGCAGGGACGGTGGGGCGAGGTGCAGGGGCCGTCGTCGCCGAGCCATCCGAGGACGGCTGCCGCACAGGCGCCTTCGCGGGGAGCAGGACCGTGAAGGTCGTCTCCCCCGGCCGGCTCTCCAGCTGGACGCGCCCTCCGTGGGCCTGGGCGACCGCGGCGACGATGCTGAGGCCGAGGCCGGTGCTGCCCGCGGCTCGCGCCCGGGAGTCGTCGCCACGAGCGAAGCGCTGGAAGACATTCTCCTGCAAGGACTTCGGAACTCCGGGTCCGTCGTCGCGGACGCACAGGCGGACCCAGTCGCCGGCCTCGGCCACAGTGGTGACCACGTGGGTGCCGGCGGGCGTGTGGGTCCGGGCGTTCGCCAGCAGGTTGACGAGGACCTGGTGGAGCCGCGCCCGGTCGCCGGTCACCTCCACCTGCTCGTCGGGCAGGCGCAGCTCCCAGCGGTGGTCGGGCGCTGCGGCGTGCGCGTCACCGACGGCGTCGACGGCGAGGACGGTGAGGTCCACCGGCTCCCGGTCGAGCGGGCGCCCCGCGTCCAGACGGGCCAGGAGAAGGAGGTCGTCGACGAGCTCGCTCATCCGCACCGCCTCCGACTCGACGCGGCTGAGGGCGTGGGTGACCGACGGCGGCACCGGGCCGCGCTCGCGACGGGACAGCTCGGCATACCCGCGGATGGAGGCCAGCGGCGTGCGCAGCTCGTGGGACGCGTCGGCGACGAACTGGCGCACCCGCATCTCGCTCTGCTGTCGCGCGCGCAGCGCGCCCTCGACGTTGTCGAGCATGCTGTTCAGCGCCAGACCCACCTGGCCCACCTCGGTGCGGGGGTCGGTGTCGCGGTGCGGGACCCGCTCGGCGAGGGCGACCGTCCCCGACCCCAGCTCGAGCCCCGCGACGCTGCGCGCGGTGTGCGCAACGCGCTGCAGCGGCCGCAGGTTGCGCCGGACGAGCCACGTGCCGCCCGCGCCCACGAGGAGGAGGCCGATCAGCGTGCCGGCGGTCACCAGGGCGACGACCTGGTCGACGGCGCTGTCCACGCTGGACATCGCCTGCCCCGTGACCACCGTGTCGCCCGAGCGGGTGAGCCCGGCGGCGACCCGGTAGCGGCCGAGGTCACCACCGAGGTCGACCGTCGTCGGGTGCGGCCCGACGCCGGCCCTCGTGACGTCCTGCACCTGGCCGGTGGACAGCTGGCCGTAGTCGCGTCCCTGGGTCACCTCGTTGCGCGTCACGGTCCCCCCGTGGAGGACCAGGAGGAACGACGTGCCGGCTCCCGGCGGGCCACCGCCCCCGGGACCGTCGCCGTCCCCGCCGGGGTCGCCCACCCCCGGGACGCCGCCGACGGCCCCGGGGTCGCCCGGGCCACCCTGGAAGCCCCCGGGGTGTGAGCTGATGCGCTGCGCGGACGCGACCACCGAGGCGTCGAGCCGGTCGAGCAGGTAGCTGCGCATGAGCAGTGCCGTGAGGGCGGACGTCGCGAGGGTCACCACGAGGAACAGCGCCAGCACCGACGCGACGATGCTGGTGGTCAGCGACCATCGCGACACGTCGAGAGCTCGCCGGAGCGCGCCCACGCCGCCCCCGGCTCGCGTCATGGCGCGGGCTTGAGCACGTACCCGACGCCACGCATGGTGTGGATCATCGGCTTCCGGCCGGCGTCGATCTTCTTGCGGAGGTAGGAGATGTAGAGCTCCACCACGTTGGCCTGGCCGCCGAAGTCGTAGTTCCACACCCGGTCGAGGATCTGGGCCTTCGAGAGCACGCGCCTGGGGTTGCGCATGAGGTAGCGCAGGAGCTCGAACTCCGTGGCCGTGAGGCGCACCGGCTGGCCGCAGCGGGTCACCTCGTGGCTGTCCTCGTCCATCGTCAGGTCACCGACGACGAGGACCGACGAGGACTCCTCTGCCACGATGGCGGTCCGCCGCATGAGGGCACGCAGGCGCGCGACGACCTCCTCGAGGCTGAACGGCTTCGTGACGTAGTCGTCGCCGCCGGCGGTGAGCCCCGCGACCCGGTCCTCGACGGCGTCGCGCGCGGTGAGGAAGAGGACGGGGACGCTGGGGTTCTCCGCCCGCATGCGCCGCAGCACCTCCATGCCGTCGAAATCGGGCAGCATCATGTCGAGCGCCACCGCATCCGGCTTGAACTCGCGTGCGGCGCGCACCGCCTGCACGCCGCTGGCCGCCGTCCTGACGTCCCAGCCCTCGTAGCGCAGGGCCATGCCGAGCAGCTCGGTCAGGTTGCTCTCGTCGTCCACGACGAGGACGCGCACGGGCGAGCCGTCGGCGCGCTGGAGCCCGGGGGTGTGGCGGATGGCGGTGTTGGTCATGGGAGCAGCGAAGACCACTGGCCTGCGAGGGCGCCCCTTTTTCTCTGTGCGTTGTCTGTGAGCGCTCTGTGGTGGCGCTCCTCAGGCACGCGAAACCCTGCGCACAGCCTTGCCACAGCAGGGCCTCCAACCCTCGTGGCAACCATGAGAGAACAGGAGCTCCGATGAACGACCCTTCGCGCCCCGACGCGCCGGCGTGGGCCACCACTGTGACGGAGCCGGGCCCGGGCTCGCCGCCGGACTGGGAGCCGGCACCCGAGGAAACGGCCCGCACCGCGGCCGCACTACCGGCGGGCTCCGCGCAGCCGGGTGCCGGCGGGCAGCCCGGCGGCCGGCAGCTGCTGCCGGGGTCCGGTCACCGATGACCCTCCAGGCCTTGCTCGGCGCGTGCGGCCGCTGGCGCACGCGGGCCCGGCATACGGCACACCGGATGGCCGGGCCCACGGCATACCGGAGGTTCGTGGCGCCGCCGCGCAAGGACCTCTCGATGCTGCCGGTCTGTGGCGGGCTGCGACCCGCTCAGGTGCGCGCCCCGGCGATCCCGAGCACCACCGCGAGCCCGAGGGCGCTGCGCGGCTCGTAGGCGGTGCGCCACAGGCCGCCGTGGACGGCGCCGCGGGCCTCCTCCCGCCACGGGCTCTCGAGGGGCGCCGCCGTGCGCAGGTCGTGGACGAGGAGCGCCGCCATGAGCGTGTTGCTCGTCGCCGGGTCGAAGACCTCGATGCCGAAGCGGTGCGCGCCCGCGTAGGCCGCGGCCAGGGCGCGGTTCCTGAGCACCGACCGGGTGCGGGTGGGCGGGGCCACGTTGAGGGAGACGGTCACGCCGTCGCGGCGCGCGACGGTGGCCCGCCAGCGCTGGAGGCGCTTCGCCAGCGCGTAGCTCGGACCCTGCTGGGGGACGAGGCTGTCACAGATGCCCGGGTCGGAGCCGGGCGCGTAGTTGCGGCGGAGGAGACGGCCGCCGCTGCCGGCGCGCAGGACGGGCCGTGCGAGACGCATCGCGGCAGAGGGCGAGCGGTAGCTGCCGGCCGAGTGCTCCACGGCCTCGGCGGGCACGGCGAAGACGTCAGTCGGCGTGGCGAGGAAGGCGAGGGCCACCTCACGCCCGCGACGGCGAAGCAGCTCCACCGAGAGCGCGTCGACCGCGGCCGAGACCCGCACGTTGGTCCCGCCGTCCGCGTAGACGTAGTTGCCCAGCACGAGCGAGCCATCGAACCCCTCGAGCCACTCGGTGACGACAGGGGCCCCGTGGAGCAGGTCCGCCCCGGCGTGCTGCGCCACCTCGTCGCCGGACCTTCCGGAGCCGGCGGGCACGGGCACGTGGAGCGTGCCCGCGGAGCGGGCGGCGGTCGCGAGCACCCGCCGCCACAGCTCCGGCCGGGGCAGGTCGACACCCACGACCTCCGACCCCCACGAGAGCAGCGCGCGCAGTGGTCCCATCTCGGCCCCGGCACCGAGCACGACCACGCGTTCGCCGGCGAGGTCGAGCCACTCCGGGTTGGCCATGACGGTCCTGACGGCCTCTGCGGCGGAGGGCTCGAGGACGCCGGCGCCGACCCAGGCGTCCAACCGCCGGTGCAGCGCGTCACCGCGCAGGCGCTCACCGCGCAGGGGTACGGACAGCTCCCGGGACCGTTCGCCGGTGCCCTGCACCGTCGCCGTCTCCAGGGCGACCGTCGCCGTCTCCGGGGCGCCGCGGGGCGTGGCGCGGGCGCTCGACCCGAACAGCTCGGCGAGTGGCACCTCGCCCGCGGGCGTGACGGCCCGCAGGCGGGCGTGCACGGCGGCCAGGCCGTCGCGGGCGATGAGGACCGCCGCGTCGTCCGAGAGCAGGCCCGCCTCCACGAGGCGACGGAAGTGCAGGAGGTAGCCCTGCCGCCAGCTCGTCTCGCGCTCGGCGGCGCCCGCACCGACCGGGTCCACGGCCCGCAACGCCTCCGCGACGACGGCTCGCCCGAGGGCGCTCGTGCTGCGCCTGCCGCCCACCTCCGGGAAGACGACTCCACTGGCGTGTGCGCCGCTCGGTGCCATGACGGTGAGTATCGCCGATGCGCGTCCGGAGGTGGCCGATGCGGAGCATCCTGAGGGGAAACCGGATGAGGTGAGGCCGATGACCGAGGTTCCGCAGCGGCGGATCCGGCCGGGCGCGTTCCGCCGTGCGGAGCAGCGCGAGGGCGGCACCGACGAGGCCGAGCAGCTCATCTGGCTGCTGGACGTCCAGGAGCGAGCGCCGGCGATCGGGCGCCTGCGCGACTGGGCCCTCACCCAGCTTGCGCCGCGTCCCGGCGAGACCGCGGTGGACATCGGGGCGGGCACCGGCGCGGAGACGCGGCGTCTCGCCGCCGCGGTCGGGTCGACGGGTCGCGCCCTCGGCATCGAGCCGCACCCGCTGATCCGGGCGGAGGCGCAGCGTCGAGCCGCCGCCGACGAGACGCCGGCGCGGTTCGTCGACGGCGACGCGGCGTCCCTCCCTCTCGCGGACGCCTCCGCCGACCTCGTGCGCTGCGAGCGCGTCTTCCAGCACCTGCCCGACCCGCGAGCAGCGGTCTCCGAGATCGTGCGTGTGCTCCGGCCCGGCGGCAGGGTCGCCCTGCTCGACACCGACTGGGCCACGATGGTGCTCCACCCGTGCGACCCCGACGTGCTCCGCCGCTTCAACGCCGCCTTCTGCCGCGGCTTCGCCGAGCCGTATGCCGGGCGCCGGCTGCGCTCCTGGCTCACCACCGCAGGACTCGCGGTCGACCCCGACATCGGGTCGGCGGGCGTGGTGCTGCCCGACGAGCAGCTCGGGTCGGGCCCCTTCGTCGCGAGCGCCGTGGAGCTCGCCGTCGAGCACCGCGCGATCAGCCGGGCCGAGGCCGACGAGGTGCTCCGGGACCTCGCCGCTGCGGTCGCCCGGCACGAGGCCTTCTGCGCTGTCACGATGTTCGCGGCGGTCGCCCGCAAGACGGGGTGACCCGAGCCGGCGACTCCGAGCGGAGGCGCGATGGTGGACGGATATGACGACACCCCGCGGGGGAACAGGTACGTCAGGGCCGACCTCACGGGGGCCTGGTTCGACGACTGCTACCTCACCGGCGCCCGCTTCCGCAACGTCGACCTCCGCGGGGCGGTGATCCGGCGTGCCCTCCTCGGCGAGCCGCGGCCGTGGAGCGACCTCGACCTGCCGCACGACGACATGACGGACCGTCCGGGAGTTCCCCGCGACCGGGAGGCCCGCCCCTCGTTGGCGGAGGTGCTGGCCTCCGCCGGGACCGGATGGTGACCATGCGTGAGGTCCTGGAGGACCTCACCGACGAGCAGCTGCGCGGGCGCACCACGCCGGTGGCAGAACCGGGCTACCCGGAGTCCGAGTCGTTCCGCGTGCGCGTCCGACCGTCATCGGGGAAGGGTCACTCCATGCCGAGGCGCGCCTTGAGGCCGTCGAGCTCGACGCGCAGCTGCGTCGGCAGGGTGTCACCGAACTTGGCGAACCACTCCTCGATCTGCGGCACCTCCGCCTGCCAGTCCGCGACGTCGACCCGCAGCGCCTCCTCGAGCTCCTCGGGGGTCATGTCGAGCCCGTCGGTGTCGAGCGCCTCGGGGGTGGGGACGTGGCCGATCGGGGTCTCGACCGCGGCGGCCTTGCCCTCGATGCGCTCGATGGCCCACTTGAGGACGCGGCTGTTCTCACCGAAGCCGGGCCACAGGAAGCCGCCGTCCTTGTCACGCCGGAACCAGTTGACGTAGAAGATCTTCGGCAGCTTGGTGGCGTCGGCGTCCTTGCCGACGTTGATCCAGTGCTGGAAGTAGTCGCCCGCGTTGTAGCCGATGAACGGAAGCATCGCCATCGGGTCACGCCGCACGACGCCCACCTGACCGGTGGCCGCGGCCGTGGTCTCGGAGGAGAGCGTCGCGCCCATGAAGGTGCCGTGCACCCAGTCGCGCGACTCGGTGACGAGTGGCACGGTCGTCTTGCGGCGGCCGCCGAAGAAGATCGCCGAGATCGGCACGCCCTTGGGGTCGTGGTACTCGTCGGCGAGGATCGGGCACTGCTCGATCGGCGTGCAGTAGCGGCTGTTGGGGTGGCTGGAGAGCTCGTCGGAGTCCGGGGTCCAGTCCTGCCCCTTCCAGCTCGTGGCGTGGGCGGGCGTGTTCTCCATGCCCTCCCACCAGATGTCGCCGTCATCGGTGAGCGCGACGTTGGTGAAGACGGAGTTGCCCTTGGCGATGGTCTCCATGGCGTAGGGGTTCGTCTTCTCGTTGGTGCCGGGCGCCACGCCGAAGAAGCCGAACTCGGGGTTCACGGCATACAGCCGGCCGTCCTCCCCGAAGCGCATCCAGGCGATGTCGTCACCGAGGGTCTCGACCTTCCAGCCCGGGACGGTGGGCTTGAGCATGGCGAGGTTCGTCTTGCCGCAGGCGCTCGGGAAGGCGGCGGCGACGTAGTAGACCTGCTGCTCGGGCGAGGTCAGCTTGAGGATGAGCATGTGCTCGGCGAGCCAGCCCTCGTCGCGGCCCATGACGCTCGCGATGCGCAGGCTGTAGCACTTCTTGCCGAGCAGGGCGTTGCCGCCGTAGCCGGAGCCGTAGGACCAGATCATCCGCT
>JAICIN010000002.1 GCA_025924375.1 Dermatophilaceae bacterium
GAACTTTCGCCCAAGGTTCGTCCGCGCCGGGAACCTTCCCCGCCTCCGCGAAGTTTCGCCCAAGGTTCGAGGCTGCGCCGTGGCGCGCTCGCGGTTCACGGCGCCCGGTCCACGACTGCGTACCCGTGCGCCAGACCCCTCAGCCGCTCGCGACCGGGCGCCCGACGATCATCGACTCGAGGATCGCCGACGGGAACGCACCGGCCGTCTCCGGGTCGAGCTGTGCACCGAGGCCGTCGAGGACGCGCGTGAAGAACGAGCGCGCCGCAGCGGCGAACACGACGTCGGCGATGTCGCCGTCGGAGAGACCGGCCGCGCGGAGGCCGTCGACGTCCGACTGCTGGATCGCCGCAGCGTCGGTCGCGACCTTGCCGGCGAACTCGTAGACCGCGCGGTCCTGTTCGGCCAACGAGCCACCGAGCGGGTCCTCCGCGAGCGAACGGAGGGCGGCGTCATCCCCACACACGTCCCGGAGGAACTTCGAGTGCGCGGCGGTGCAGTACGTCGAGCGCAGCGCCCGGGCGGCCGCGATGGTCGCGAGCTCGAAACGCCGACGGTCCATGCCTTCGCGGATCGTCGTGTTGAGCCCGTTCCAGGCCTGGGCGACGTCCGGGCGGCTGGCGAAGGCAGCTGCGTAGTTGGGCAGGAAGCCCCACGCGGCTCGCTGCTGCCGGTAGTACTCCGCGACGGCGCCCGTCGCCTCACCCTCGGGGACGGCCTCGACGAACACCATGCCCACCTCGCCAGTCGGCGTGCCGGCCGCCGGCGACCCGACGGCGGTCCACGACCCCACGGTATGCCGGTGGGTTGCCTCCTCGCCTCCACCAGCCGGCGGATCCGCCGCCGTTGTCGGCATACTGCGAGGGTGCCGTACGACGAGGAGCTCGCGAACCGGGTCCGCGAGGTCGTCCAGGACGAGCCCGGCCTCTCCGAGAAGCGCATGTTCGGTGGCCTCGCCTTCCTCGTGGGCGGCAACATGGCGGTCAGCGCCAGCGGGCAGGGAGGCCTGCTCCTGCACATCGACCCGTCCCGGGCGGAGTCGCTGGTCGACGGCGTGCACGTGCGCCGCGCCGAGATGCGCGGCCGGCTCATGGACGGCTGGCTCCGGGTCGACCCGGAGGCGCTCGAGACGGACGAGGACCTCCAGCGGTGGGTCGAGTGTGGGCTCGACCACGCCCGTTCACTGCCACCGAAGTAGCCGCTGCGTCAGAGCCGCGCCTCCGCGATGGTGGGCTGGAACAGCTCGACCGGGTTGCCCGAGGGGTCCTCGACCAGCACCTGGTGGCCGCCGACGCCGACCACGATGTCGCTGCGGAGCCGCACGCCCGCACGCCGGAGCCGCTCCACCACCGCCTCTAGGTCGTCGACCTCGAGGGTGAACCGGTTCCAGCCGCCGGGCCGCGGGACACTGCCGTCGGGCATCGCCTGGCCGCCGCCCCCTTCGCGGCTCGGTGCGCTGAGGTTGAGCCGCAGGTCGCCGCGGCTGAGCATCGCGAACGTCGGCGCCGGGTGCATGACCTCCCGGAAGCCCAAGTGCTCACAGTAGAAGGCGATGGCGGCGTCGACGTCGTCCACGATGTACCGCACGGCCACCGTCGCCATGACGCATCTCCCACGCTCGGATCGGACCACGATAGTCGGCTGACGCGGCTGTGGACGAGGACGGCTCGCTGTCCGACCCGGCGCGTACGGTGGTCGTCGTCCCAGCAGTTCTCGGCCAGCAGGGTGGTGCCATGCCGAAGCCAAGCGCGTCGCCGCTTCCGGTTGCCGCCGCCAGGCAGGTTCCCGGCTGGGTGCTGGGGATCAGCGACGAGGACCTGCGCGAGCAGGTCGGCGAGGACACCTTCGGACGCGGTGCCGCCTACCACCGGCAGGGCAGGGTCACCTCCGTGGTGACCGGCCGGGACGGCGGCGTGCTCCTCGCCAGCGTGGTGGGCAGTGGGGGACGCACCTACCAGACGCTCGTCACCGCGGAGATGGGCGCGCCCGACGACCCCGAGCCACTGACGTCCTGGCTGGGGCGCTGCAGCTGCCCGGTGCAGGTCGACTGCAAGCACGTCGTCGCCCTCATCCTGACCGCGCGCGAGCGGCACGCCGCGACCGGGCCCGGACGTGCCACGGACTGGGAGCAGGTGCTCGCACCGCTCGTGCGCGCGGCTCCCGAGGAGCCGAGGCCCGGCGCGCCCCTCGCCCTGCTCGTGGAGGTCACGGACCCGGCCGTGCGACGGTATGCCGTGGCCGTACCACGCGTGCGCCAGCTGAGGCTGCGCCCGCTCACCACCGGCCGGAAGGGCGGCTGGATCCGGACCGGAGCCGGGTGGAACGACGTCGAGTACGACTACGGACGGAGCGCGCTCGACCGGGCCCAGCGACAGGTCCTCCTGGGGTTCCTCGGCGCCGCGAGGGCGCGCTCGGCCGGCTACTACTACGCCGACCAGAACGTCACCTCCGACATGCTGGGCCCCGGGCTCTGGCGACTTCTGCGCGAGGCCGAGGAGGCCGGCATACCGCTCGTCTCAGGGCCCGCCGGCTCCGCGAGCGTCACGCTCGCCGGGGAGCCGGCGGCGGTCAGCCTCGACGCGCGTCAGGACGCCGACGGCCGGCTGACGCTCAGCCCCCGGCTCAGCCTGCCCGGGGGCACGCTCGAGCTCGGCGAAGCCCTCGCGTCCACGCTCGGGTTCATCGGCGACCCGGCCCACGGCGTCGTCGTGCAGGAGCCGGATCGCGTCGTACTGGCGGCCTTCGAGCAACCTCTCGACCGGCAGCTGGGTGCGCTCCTCCGCCGCGACGAGCCGCTCCAGATCCCGGAGGCCGACGTGTCGCGCTTCCTGTCGTTCTACTACCCCGTGCTGCGCCGGCGCACGACGCTGGAGTGCTCCGACGGGAGCGTGTCCCTGCCCGAGGTCCTGCCGCCGCGGCTCGTCCTGTCCGTGCGCTTCGAGACCGGCCACGTCGCGTGGCTGCGCTGGTCCTTCTCCTACCCCGGTTCCGGCCAGGCCGTCATGGTGCCGGTCGGGGCCCGCACCGACGAGACGGGTCCGCGTGACACTGACGCCGAGTCGGCCCTGCTGGCCAGCCTCGATGTGCTCGACACGGTTCCGGGGCTGCGGAGCCAGGTCCGTGGGGAGCGCCGGCTCGTGCCGGAGGTGCGCCTGCACGGCATGGAGACTGCAACCTTCGTGGCGCAGGTGCTCCCGGTGCTGCAGCAGCGCGACGACGTCCTCCTCGAGGTCGGCGGCACCCCGGCCGACTACGCCGAGGCGCTGGAGGCGCCGCTGATCGCGGTGTCGGCGACCGACCCGGGTGACGCCGGCGGGCAGGGCAGCGACTGGTTCGACCTGGGCGTGACGGTGACCATCGCTGGCGAGGTGGTGCCGTTCATGCCCCTCTTCACCGCGCTCGCACGACGGGAGGACCACCTCCTGCTCGACAGCGGCACGTGGTTCTCCCTCGACCGCCCGGAGCTCCAGGCGCTGAGCCGGCTCATCGAGGAGGCCCGTTCCCTGCTCGACCACGAGGCGCAGGGGCTGCGGGTCACCCGCTGGCACGCCGGGCTGTGGGAAGAGCTCGTCGAGCTGGGCGTCGTGGCGCACCAGAGCGAGCGGTGGTCACGCACCGTCGGTGCCCTGCTCGACCTCGACTCGGTTCCCCGGCCCGACCCGCCGGTGGGCCTCAAGGCCGAGCTGCGCCACTACCAGCTGGAGGGCTACCACTGGCTCTCCCTGCTCTGGGACCACCAGCTCGGCGGGATCCTCGCCGACGACATGGGGCTCGGCAAGACCCTGCAGACCCTGGCCATGGCGCAGCGTGCGCTCGAGCAAGGCACGCTCGGCCCCGATGCGCCCCTGCTCATCGTGGCTCCCACGAGCGTCGTCTCCACCTGGGCCCGCGAGGCGGCGCGGTTCTGCCCCGACCTCGTGGTCACCGCGGTCACCCAGACGGAGCGCAAGCGCGGGATGAGCCTGTCCGAGCAGGCGGCCGGCGCCCACCTGGTCGTCACCTCCTTCGCGCTGCTCCGGCTCGACGAGTCGGCCTACCGCGGGCAGACGTGGAGCGGGCTGATCCTCGACGAGGCGCAGTTCGTCAAGAACCACCAGGCGAAGACCTACCAGGTGGCCCGCCGGCTCCCGGCACCCTTCAAGCTCGCCATCACGGGCACGCCCCTCGAGAACTCGCTCATGGACCTGTGGTCCCTGTTGTCGATCGTCGCGCCCGGGCTCTGGCCGAGCCCGCAGAAGTTCACCGAGCTCTACCGCAGGCCGATCGAGGGAGGGCAGGCTCCGGAGCTGCTCGCCACGCTCCGGCGCCGGGTGCGCCCCCTCATGCTGAGGCGCACGAAGGAAGCCGTCGCCACCGACCTGCCACCCAAGGTCGAGCAGGTCCTCGGGGTCACGCTCAACCCCGCCCACCACCGGGCCTACCAGACGCGGTTGCAGCGGGAGAGGCAGCGCATCCTCGGCATGCTCGACGACGTCGACCGCAACCGCATCGCGATCCTCCGGTCACTGACGGTGCTGCGCCAGCTCAGCCTCGATGTCTCCCTCGTGGACCCCTCCCTGGCCGGCAAGGTGCGCTCGAGCAAGATCGACGCCCTCGTCGAGACGTTGGGCGCGGTGGTCGCCGAGGGGCACCGGGCGCTGGTGTTCAGCCAGTTCACCGGCTTCCTGCGCCTCGTCCGCGAGCGCCTCGCCGAGGAGGGGATCGACCACGTCTACCTCGACGGCCGCACCCGCAACCGGCCGCAGCGGATCGCGGAGTTCACCGAAGGCACCGCACCCGCCTTTCTCATCAGCCTCAAGGCCGGTGGCTCCGGCCTGACCCTCACCGAGGCCGACTACGTCTTCGTCCTCGACCCCTGGTGGAACCCGGCCGTCGAGGCGCAGGCGGTCGACCGCACGCACCGGATCGGCCAGGACAAGACCGTGATGGTCTACCGCCTCGTGGCCGAGGGCACGATCGAGGAAAAGGTCGTGGAGCTGCAGGAGCGCAAGCGACAGCTCTTCGCGAGGGTCGTCGACGCCGACGGGGTCATGGGCGCACCACTGAGCGCCGACGACATCCGTGGCCTGCTCGAGGCCTGAGCCCGACGGGTCCGGGCGGCGCTATCCCTGGGCGGGGATGATGACGTTCCACTCCCGCAACGTGTGTCCCGTTGTCGCACCCACGCCGGTGTAGGGGTCACCCTCGACGACTGCCCGGGCCGCCGCCTCGTCCTCGACGTCCAGGACCACCACGCCGCCGGCGTCGTCGGCCAGCGGACCGGCCAGCACGACCGTCCCCGCGTCGTTGAGGGCGGTCATGTAGGCGAGGTGGTCCGGCCGGGCCCCGGCGCGGGCCTCCTGGTCGGCGTAGCGGTACTCGAAGAGGAAGTGCGTCATGCCCGCCATCCTCGCAGCCGAGCGACCGGCGACGCGCTCCTAGAGGATGGGCCGGCCGCCGGTCACGGCGACGCGCGCGCCGGAGACGTAGCTCGCCTCGTCGGACGCGAGGAGGACGTAGACCGGCGCCAGCTCCGCCGGCTGCCCCGGGCGGCCGAGAGGCGTGTCCTTGCCGAACGCCTCCACCTTCTCCTGCGGCATCGTCGACGGGATCAGCGGCGTCCAGATCGGCCCCGGCGCGACGCTGTTGGCACGGATGCCCTTGGGTCCCAACAGCTGCGCGAGGCTGGCCACCATGTTGGCGATCCCGGCCTTGGTCATCGCATAGGGCATGAGCGTCGGGCTCGGGCTGTCCGAGTTCACCGAGGAGCTGCCGATGATCGCCGACCCCGGCCCCATGTGCGGGACCGCCGCCTTGACGAGGTGGAAGAACGCGCTGAGGTTGGTGGCGACCGTGCGGTCCCAGTCCTCGTCGGGGATCTCCTCGACCGACTCGTAGGTCATCTGGTGGGCGGCGTTGCTCACGAGCACGTCGACTCGCCCCCACTCCCGGACTGCGCGGTCGATGACGTCGCGGCAGTGCTGGGGGTCGACCAGGTCCCCGCGGACGAGCACGGCCTTGCGGCCCGCCTTCTCGACCCAGGACTTGGTGTCCTCGGCGTCCTCGTCCTCGCTGAGGTAGGAGATGAGCACGTCCGCACCCTCACGCGCGTAGGCGATGGCGACCGCCTTGCCGATCCCGCTGTCGGCCCCTGTGACCACGGCGACCTTGCCCTCCAGGCGCCCGGAGCCCTGGTAGCTCTCCTCACCGTGGTCGGGCTTCGTCTGCATCGCCTGCTCGGTGCCAGGGGGCTGCTGGGTGGGCTCCTCCATGGGGCTTCCTTCCGTTCGTGGTCGCCGCCCTCCCTACCCGCCGTATGCCGTGCCATGCCGACCGGTCGACGGCTGCACTAGTCCTTATGTCCGCCTTTCCGCCGAATTGAGCCAGGTGATCGGCAGCCCCGCTCCCGGGGGGCCTCCCGGCAGGCCATCATGGGCCGCGTGCGCCGACGGCCGGCGCGCTCAGGAAAGGACTCACGTGCGCAGGCCTCTTGCCCTTGCCGCGGCCACCGCCGCCGCGCTCGCCCTCACCCTCGCGGCCCCCTCCTCGGCGCTCGCTGACCCCGCGGAGGGCGCGGCCACGACCTCGGTGGAGTCGCTCTCCCCGGCCGGCTCCGCGACGGCGGCAGCACAGGCCCTCCTCGCCTCGCTCCCCGCGGACTGGCCGGCGCGGGTCGCGGCGGCCGAGACGGCATACGGCGTCACGACGACGCCGTGGGCGGCGCTCACGTCCCAGCAGTGCGGACCCACGGCGATGACCGACTACGCGAACGCCCAGGTCGCGTCCATCGGCGGCGGTCTCATGGGCCCCCTCAGCCAGCTCGGCGTGTTCGCCTTCCCGAGCATGGACGCCATGCTGTTCGGCACGGAGTCGAGCAGCGACCTCTTCGGCGGCTCCGCGACGACCACCCGGCAGCTTAACCAGGAGGTGCGCGACCTACGCCGGTTCTGGGACACCCCCACCCAGGGCGTCCAGCTCGTGCCGATGCACGGCTCCGACGTGTACTCCGACCCGGCTCGCCTGGCCCGCGTCCTCGTCGCGATGGGCATGCCGCAGGACCAGGCGGCGGCCTTTGCCGCACAGCTGATCGGCATCGTCCGCAGCATCCCGGCCCTGGAAGGTGGCGCCAACCCGCTCTTCACCCTCAACGCCTTCTCGTTCACCCCACCCGCGGGCATGCCGGGCGTCACGCCCAAGATCGTCGTGGGCGACGGGCTGCTCGAGGCCTTCGACGCCGTCGGCCTCGGCGACCTCGGGCCCCGCGCGGTCCTCGCCCACGAGTTCTCGCACCAGGTGCAGGAGGCCGACGGGCTCACCCCGGCCGTCGTCACCCCCGACGCCAGCCGCGTCCTCGAGCTGCGGGCGGACGCGTTCGGCACCTACTTCCTGACGCACGCCCGTGGCGCCTCGCTCAACGCCAAGCGCCTGCTCCCCGCCGAGCAGACCTACTTCGAGCTCGGCGACTGCAACGAGCTCTCGCTGCAGCACCATGGCACCCCGGACCAGCGCCTGCGCGCGGCGGCCTGGGGTGCCGCGACCGCCGCGGACGCGCAGAAGCAGGGCCTGGTGCTGCCGTCACTGGAGCTGGAGGACCGCTTCCAGGCGGCCCTGCCCGGCATCCTGGCGGGCTGACGGCCCGGGCCTCGCGGCACTCCGCGACCGGCGGTAGGTTCGCAAGGGACAGGACGCACCCACGAAGGAGTCACGCATGCCCACGCGCACCGCACGCACCAGCTGGTCCGGAGGCCTCCAGGACGGCTCCGGCCGGGTCGAGCTCGTGAGCTCCGGGATCGCGACCTATGACGTCTCCTTCCCGAAGCGGTCCGCGGAGAGCGCCGACGGGACGACCAGCCCGGAGGAGCTGATCGCGGCTGCCCACTCCTCCTGCTTCGCGATGCAGCTCTCCGCCCTCATCGCGGAGGCCGGTGGCACCCCGCAGACGCTCGAGGTGACCGACGACGTCTCGCTCGGCAAGGACCCGGCCGGCGGCTTCCGGATCACCGGCATCCGGGTCACCGTCCGGGGCACGGTCGACGGGCTCGACGAGGACGCGTTCCGGCAGGCCGCGGAGAAGGCGAAGGCCGGCTGCCCGGTGAGCAAGGCGCTGACCGGAGTCGACATCACCCTGGACGCCGCGCTCGCCCACTGACCGCAGGTGCGCGCTGACCAGGTGACGGGGCCGGTGGCCCACCACGGCGAGGGACCGGTGTGGTGGGACGGCTGGGGCGGCCTGAAGTTCGTCGACATGATGGCGGGCGACGTGCTCTCGCTCCAGGCCAGCGCGGAGGTGACCCGGGTCCACGTCGGCACCGTCGCCGCGGCCCTGAGGCCCCGCTCGGGCGGCGGGGCCGTCGTCGCCACCGAGCGCGCGTTCGCCCTCGCCGCACGCGACGACCTGTCCGACGCGGTGCCGCTGCCCGACGTCTGGTCGAGCACCTCGATCCGGTTCAACGACGGGGGCTGCGACCCGCAGGGCCGGTTCTGGTGCGGCACCATGGCCTACGACGAGGCCAAAGGGGCCGGCACGATGTACCGGCTCGAGCGCCGCGCCGGCGAAGGCGGATCCGGCTACCGCGTCGAGACGATGTGGGGTGACGTGACGATCTCCAACGGCTTCGCCTACAGCCCCGACGGGTCGCGGGCCTACTACAACGACACCCCGACCCGCCAGGTGAGCGTGCTCGACGTGGGCCCCGACGGCGCGCTGGCCAACCGCCGGCCGTTTGCTGACCTCGCCGCGGAAGGTGGGCCGGAGACGTCCGGAAGCCCCGACGGGCTGTGTGTCGACGCCGAAGGCGGGGTGTGGGTCGCGTGCTGGGGCGCCTCGCAGGTCCACCGGTACTCGGCGCAAGGCGGCCTCGAGGCCGTGGTCGAGCTCCCCTGCAGCCACGTCACGGCGTGCACCTTCGGCGGCGACGGGCTGCGCACCCTCTACATCACCACCTCGGCGGAGGGCGTGGACCGCCGGGACGAGCCGCAGGCCGGCGCCCTGTTCGCCCTCACGCCGGGTGTCGCCGGCACGGCGACGCTGCCGTTCGCCGGCTGAGCCGCACGTCGCCGACCCCGCCGCGGCCGGCGCCCCCGGACGCCAGCAGGCCGGTCAGGACCCGGTCTTTCCCCCGGACTCCACGTATGCCTTCGGGTCCTTGTCCTGCGGCGTGATGCCCGTCGCGGCCTTCATCGACTCGTAGCGCAGGAACTTCACCGCGATGTCGTGGCGCAGCTGGAGGTCCGAGTTCAGCCGGAAGTCGGCGAGGTCCTGCCGCTCCTCCTCGCCCATGTGCTTGCTGTTGGCCACCCGGGCCTGGATGACCGCGCCCCACCAGCCGTGGCTGCCGGCCTCGTGCGCACTGACCGCCGTGATCGCGTCGCGGATCTCGTTGTGGTCCTTGACGGCGTCCTCGACCTCGTCGTCCGCGCTGTCGGCGTCGGCGGCGCCCTTCCCCAGCCTCAGCAGCTCCGGGTAGTAGTACTTCTCCTCACCCTCGGCGTGGGTCTCGAGCAGGATCTCCAGCCGCTTCCACAGCGCCGCGAGCCCCTCGTGGTCGTCACGCGGGAACTCGTCGAGCATGGCGAACATCCGCCGCTGCTCCATGTGCTGGTGGAGGATGACCTCGGTGATGTCCATCCGGCCACTGTAGGGCCGGGAGGGAAGGGCGACCCGGCCGAGAACCGCAGCGCCATCGCGCTGTCCGACCGGCCCTGCCCCGGCCGACCCTGAGGTGCCCACCCTGACCGCCACCGCGGGACCCGGGGCGAATCTAGGTACGAACCCCGATGTGCCGTGCCCCCTCATGGCACGACACTCGCGCCATGGCCCTCCTCGAGCGTACCGAGCCGGCGCCCGTACGCGCAGCCGGGCCGCCGGCACACGGCTCCAGGGCAACCGCACGTGGGGCGTTCCGGCCGCGGCGCCTGGGGCGGGCCCTCGTCCCGGTCGCGCTCGCGGCCGCGCTGGTGGCCTGGGTGGTGCCGCGCGTAGCGGGCGCGGCGTGGAGTGACATCGGGGCCGCGCTCGGGCGCCTCGGCATCCTCGAGCTGGCCGCCATCACCGCGCTCTGGCTCGCCGGCCTGTGGGTCCACACCCTCGCCCTCACCGCCGCCATGCCGGGGCTGTCGAGCCGGCGGGCGTTCTTCCTCAACATCACCGGCAGCTCCGTCTCCAACATCCTCCCTCTCGGAGGGGCCGCCGGCACCGTGCTCAACTACACGATGAGCCGCTCGTGGGGCTTCACCCCCGCAGCCTTCGCGCGCTGGGCGCTCCTCACCAACATCTGGGACGTCCTCGTCAAGCTCGCCCTGCCCGGCTTGGCGCTCACGGGGCTAGCCCTCGCCCGCATCGACGCCGGGCACGATGTGAGCGTCCTCGCTGGGGCAGGCGTCGTCCTGCTGGTCGTGTTCGCCGCGGCGGCCGGACTGCTCAGCACCGGTGACTCCGGTGCGCGGGCGCTGGGGCGTGCTGCCGACTGGGTGGCGGTGCGGGTGCGCCGCCCGTGCCGGGATGCAGGCGGGTGTGCCGGGTCGGCCGTCTCGCTGCGCCGCGACAGTGCCGTCCTCATCGCCTCCGCCTGGGGCCGGCTTACCGTGGGGAAGGTCGCGTACGCGGCGCTCCAGGCGGCGCTGCTGTGGTTGTGCCTGTCCTGCGTCGGGCGGGTGCCGGCGCTCGCGGTGGTGTTCGCGGCGTTCGCCGTGGAGCGGCTGCTCTCACTGGCGGTCATCACGCCGGGCGCCACGGGCATCGTGGAGGTCGGCATGACGGGAGTCCTCGGCGCCCTGGGGGCGGACGCGGCCTCCGCGGCCGCCGGCGTGCTGCTCTACCGGGCCTTCACGGTGGGCATGGAGATCCCCGTCGGCGGCGCCGGCCTGCTCTGGTGGAGCCTCAGGCGCTCCGCAGGCGCGCCACGCAGCGGTGCGGCTCCGCGAACGGCGTGAGGCTCTCCACCCGCAGGGGCGCGTCGAGCTCCTCGAGCAGTCCCCTCATGAGGCCGCGGTGCACGGCGCAGACGACGCGTCCGTCGGTCTCGGCGAGCTCGAGGAACGGGCACGGCGTGATGTCGACGCGGCGGCCCTGTGTCTCCTCGACGGCCGTGGAGTCGAACCCCACCGTGGCCAGCCCGTCCACGACGGCCTGCGCTGCGGCCTCCTCCGTCGCTGCCCCGCCACGCGAGCCGGAGGCGAGGTCGCGTCCCCACGCCGCACCGGCGGCCTCGGCGCGCTGGGCCGCCCGGGACGGCTCCCGCTCGAGGTGGCGGGTGAGTATCTGGGCGAGGACGCGGTAGCTGCGCTCGCCAACCTCGGGAGCCGAAGCCGACACGGCATACAGCATGCGCGGGCGCCCCGGTGAGGTGCGCGCCTCCGCGCGGCGCTCGACGAGGCGCGCGCTCGCGAGCGCCTCGAGGTGGAAGCGCGCGGTGTTGCCGTGGAGCCCCACGGTCCGCGCGAGCTCGGTCGAGGTCATCGGTCGGCGCGCGTCCTGAAGGGCAGCGAGGACCCGCGTGCGTGTCGGTCCGAGACCGGTGGGCATGGCGGCGACCTCAGGCGACGTGCGGCGCCGGGTAGAGGACCTGGCGACGACCGCCGCGGTCGACGGGAGGACGGCGCCCGGGGCGCGGCCACTCGACGGGCCGGGCGGGGTCGACGTCACTCTCGGCGAGCATCGTGCCCAGGCGGTCGACGGCGTCGACGCCGAACACCGGGCCGTCGTGGAGCACCAGGACGGGTACCACCTCGTGCTCGAGGTCGTGCCACTCACCACGCCAGTCGCGCACCAGCCGCCAGCCGGTCGTCGTCATCGGCCCACCGGTGACGTCGACCGCGTGGCCCCAGCGGCGCAGGGGGTCGCTCGTCGAAGAGCCCGACATCACCGCCTCGGCGAGCAGTGTGCGGACCGTCCTGGGGTCGGAGATGTCGACGCCGTGGCGCCAGAACGCCTCGAAGATTACCGGCGCGGCGACGTCCGCGACGTTGGCGCCGTGGCACTCGGCGTAACCGGAGATCGCCGCCCGCGTGTGCGGGACGAACCCGGCGAGGGTGTAGGGCAGGTCCTCGTCGGGGAGCAGGTGCGAGACGACCTTGTCCATCTCGCTCTGGAGGGCGGTGAGCTCGTCGCGTCCACCGCGTGGTGAGCCCGGGTGCCACGGGTCGTGCTCGACGGCCCGCAGCTCGAACCGCTGGCCGCCGGTGCCGAGCATGGCGAGCCGGCGGTAGGACAGGTAGCTCCACGGGCAGCTGAAGTCGCCGTAGAGCACGGCTGGTCTTCCCGTCACGATGCGGGCTCGGTGCGTCCGATGCGGATGCGCCAGGTCTCGGGGCCCTGCTCGAGTGGCTCCCACTCGAAGCGGCCGGGCTGCTCCGCGGCGAGCTGGTAGTAGAGCGGCTTGGGGTCGTGGTCGTTGACGAGCTCGAAGGACTCGCCCGGCTCGAGCGCCCCGTAGGTCTCGAAGATCAGCTGGTGGCGTCGGGCCGGGGCCTCGGTGCGGACGTCGAGGACGGTCATGGCATCTCCTTCACGGTGGGGACACCATTTTCACAAACTTTTGGTGAAAACGATAGTCCTCGGCCGGTTCCCGACTGCGTCAGGGGAGTCTTCGGACTCCTCGGCCGGCTCCCGCCTGCTGCAGCGGGGTCTTCGGACTCCCCGGCCGGTTCTGGTCGGTCAGTGAGTCCGAAGACTCGGCTGGGCACCGCTCTGGTCGGTCAGTGAGTCCGAAGACTCGGCTGGGCACCGCTCTGGTCGGTCAGGAAGTCCGAAGACTCGGCCACGTGGCAGTCGGGCCGGTCAGCGGGAGGGGCGGAACCCCCGCAGCCGCAGGCTGTTGGTCACGACGAAGACCGACGAGAACGCCATCGCGGCACCGGCCAGCATCGGGTTGAGCATCCCGGCTGCCGCCAGGGGGATCGCTGCCACGTTGTAGGCGAACGCCCAGAACAGGTTGCCCTTGATGACGGCCAGCGTCCGGCGCGAGAGCCGGATCGCGTCCGCCGCGACCCGCAGGTCGCCCCGGACCAGCGTGAGGTCGCTCGCCTCGATGGCGACGTCCGTGCCGGTGCCGAGGGCGAGGCCGAGGTCCGCCTGCGCGAGCGCGGCGGCGTCGTTGACGCCGTCGCCGACCATGGCGACGACGCGGCCCTCGCCCTGGAGGCGCCGGACGACGTCCACCTTGTCCTGCGGCATGACCTCCGCCACCACCTCGTCGATGCCCACCTCGCGGGCCACCTCGCCGGCGGCCGCGGCGTTGTCGCCGGTCAGCAGGATGGGCGTCAGCCCGAGGTCGCGCAGGTCGCGCACCGCCTCGGCGGAGGTCTCCTTGACGGTGTCCGAGACGGCCAGCACGCCACGGGCGGTACCGTCCCAGGCGACGGCGACCGCGGTGGCGCCGCGCTGTTGCGCCGACTCCAAGGCGGTTGCGAGCTCGTCGGGGAGCGCGACCGACCAGTCGGCGAGGAGCCGCGGACGACCGAGGACGACGGCGTGCCCGTCGACGACGCCGTGGACCCCCAGGCCCGCGTCGTTGGCGAAGCCCTCCGCGGGTGGCAGCGCTGCGCCCAGCCGGGACCGGGCGCCTTCGGCGACGGCCGCCGCCACCGGGTGCTCGGACGCGGCCTCGAGCGCCCCGGCGAGGCGGAGCACCTCCGCAGGGTCCTCTCCCGGAGCGGGGACCACGTCCACGAGCGACATCCGGCCCGTCGTGACCGTGCCGGTCTTGTCGAGCACGACGGTGTCGACCGCCCGGGTCGACTCGAGGACCTCGGGCCCACGGATGAGGATGCCGAGCTGCGCACCCCGGCCGGTGCCCACCATGAGGGCGGTGGGTGTGGCGAGCCCGAGGGCGCAGGGGCAGGCGACGATGAGGACGGACACGGCGGCGGTGAACGCGGCCGACCAGCCGCCGCCCGCGACGAGCCAGCCCACCAGGGTGGCCAGCGCGAGGACGATGACGACGGGCACGAAGACGCCGGAGATCCGGTCGGCGAGCCGCTGCACCTGCGCCTTGCCGCTCTGGGCCTCCTCGACCAGCCGGGCCATCTGCGCCAGCTGCGTGTCGGCGCCGACCCGCGTCGCGCGCACGACCAGCCGGCCACCGGCATTGACGGTGCCGCCCGTCACGTCATCACCGGCGCCGACCTCCACGGGCACCGACTCGCCCGTCACCATCGAGGCGTCGACCGCCGAGACGCCGTCCTCGACGACGCCGTCGGTCGCGATCCGCTCACCGGGCCGCACGACGAAGCGGTCGCCGACCACCAGGCGCTCCACCGGCACCCGCTCCTCGACCCCCGGGCCACCGTCCGGCCCGGGCCGCAGCACCGAGGCCTCCTTGGCCCCGAGCTCCAGCAGCGCACGCAGCGCCGCACCGGCGGCGCGCTTGGAGCGCGCCTCGAGGTAGCGCCCGGCGAGGAGGAAGGTCGTCACCCCGGCCGCGGCCTCGAGGTAGATGTTTCCCGCGCCGTCGCTGCGCGCGATCGTGAGCTCGAAGGGGTGCCGCATGCCCGGCATACCGGCGGTGCCGAGGAAGAGCGCGTAGAGGGACCACCCGAACGCCGCCAGGGTCCCCACCGAGACGAGGGTGTCCATCGTCGTGGCCCGGTGGCGGAGGTTGGTCCACGCCGCCCGGTGGAACGGCAGTCCGCCCCACACCACGACGGGCGCTGCGAGCGCGAGCGAGGCCCACTGCCAGTAGCGGAACTGCAGCGCGGGGACCATCGCCATCGCGACGACCGGGGCGCTGAGCACGGCGGAGACGACCAGCCGCTCCCGCCATGCCCGGGTGCGCTCGTCCTCGGGCGACGCAGCGGCCTCCTCGGGGGTGTCGCCTCGGGGCGCGGTCGGCTCAGGTGCCGGCCTCGCGGTGTAGCCCGTGCGCGTCACCGTCTCGACCAGCTCGCCGGGCGTCACGCCGGCGGGGAAGCTGACGTGCGCCTTCTCGGTCGCGTAGTTCACGGTGGCCGTGACGCCGTCGATCTTGTTGAGCTTCTTCTCGATCCGCGCGGCGCACGAGGCGCAGGTCATGCCCCCGATGAGCAGCTCGACCTGGCCGCCGGCGTCGGCCCGGGCGCCGGCGCTCATGGCGCCAGCGCGTAGGCGCCCGCCTCGTCGAGGGCGGCCTCCACCTCTGCGCGGTCCAGCTCGCGGTCCGCCCGGACGGTCACCTGCGAGGTGCCGCCGGGCACGAGCTCGACGTCGACGTCGCTCACTCCGTCGACCGCCCGCAGCTCCTCGCTCACGGCGCTCACGCAGTGGCCGCAGGTCATGCCGGTGACGGGGAATGTCTGGGTGCTCATCGTGGTGTCCTCTCGTGGGTCTTGTGTATGCCGGGCGGCCGGGTGGCCGTGGCCGTCGGGTTGCCGTGGCGCGGCATCGGCGAGCGCTACATCGGCTCGCCGGTCGGGATCCGTCTCGTCGTGGCGGTCACGAGCGCACCAGGCGCGCGATCGCGTCCGAGGCCTCGCGCACCTTCTCCTGCGCCTCCGGGCCGCCGCGCCTCGCGGCGTCGACGACGCAGTGCTCGAGGTGCTCGTCGAGGAGCTCGAGCGAGAACGACTGCAGCGCCTTGGTGGCGGCCGACACCTGGGTGAGGATGTCGATGCAGTACTTGTCCTCCTCGACCATCCTCTGCAGCCCACGAACCTGTCCCTCGATGCGCCTCAGGCGCTTGAGGTGGCTGTCCTTCTTCGCCGCGTAGCCATGTGCCATCGCCCGCTCCTCCCGCTCGTCTCGTCGACCATCACAACCATACCCCCTCCCCGTATGTTCCGCGACGGCCCCCAGGCGCGCGTCACGGGAGGCTGGGCTCGTCCGGGGTCGCGAGGGTGAGCACCGCCTCGGTGATGTGCGGGTCGGACTCCAGCTCGCGCTCGAGACGGCGCAGCGCGTAGGCCACCTTCGACTCCGGCTGCTCCCCGGTGAGGTCGACGCTCGCGACCAGGAGGAGCTGGCGCGGGCCGACGTACTCCAGCCGGAGGTAGGCCACCCGCTCGACCCCCGGCAGCGACCGGAGCCGCTGGAGGGCGCCCTCCCGCAGCATCGGGTCGCTCTCCTGGCCGTTGAGGAAGTCGCGGTTGCGGTCGATGAGCACGACCGCGACCACGCCCAGCAGCAGCCCGATGGCGATCGATCCGAGCGCGTCGTAGACCGCGTTGCCGGTCACCGTGTGCAGGAAGATGCCGAGCGCGGCGATGACCAGCCCGACGAGGGCGGCCGAGTCCTCGGCGAGGACGGCCCGCAGGGTCGGGTCAGAGGTGCGCATCGCGTGCTCGAGCACGTCGCGGTGGAAGCGCTCACCCTCCTTCTTCGCCGCGCGGTAGGCCTGGGCGAAGCTCGAGCCCTCGAACACGAAGGAGACCGCGAGGACGCCGTAGCTGAGGGCCTGGTGCTCGGCCGGCGCGTGCGAGCCGAGCTGGGAGACGCCGTGCCACACCGAGACGGCCGCCCCCGCCACGAAGATGCCGAGGGCGGCGAAGAGCGACCAGACGTAGGCCTCGCGGCCGGAGCCGAGGGGCCGCGAGGGCGTCGGCCCGTGCCGTGACTTGCGCTCCGCGATGATGAGGAACACCTCGTTGCCCGCGTCGGCCCACGAGTGCGCCGCCTCCGCGACGATCGACGCCGAACCGCTGACCACGGCCGCCACCGACTTGGCGATGGCGACCGCGACGTTGGCGCAGAAGGCCAGCACGACGGTCCTGGTCGAGCTGCCCTCGTCGCTCCGTCGGGGACCGGCCATGGTCCCCACGCTAGGGCCGGCCGGCCGCGCCGTCCTCCCACGGGCTGAGAGCGCGCACTCAAGATCTTGACTAATTCCAGATCAGGTGGTGGGCTGCAGTCATGACCCCCGACCTCGAGCCTGCCGCGCTGCTGCGCGGTGCGGGACTCCGGGTCACCGCCCCCCGGGTCGCGGTCCTCTCCGAGGTCCACGACCACCCCCACGCCGACGCCGACACCCTCGCGTCAGCCGTGCGGAGCCGCCTCGGCTCGGTCTCGACCCAGGCCGTCTACGACGTCCTGCGGGCGTTGGCCGACGCCGGCCTCGTCCGCCGCATCGAGCCGGCAGGCTCGCCCGCGCGCTACGAGGCCAGGGTCGGCGACAACCACCACCACGTCGTCTGCCGCAGCTGCGGTGCCATCGGCGACGTGGACTGCGCGGTGGGGGAGGCACCCTGCCTCGAGGCGAGCGACAGCCACGGCTTCGCCGTCGACGAGGCGGAGGTCACCTTCTGGGGCCTGTGCCCCGACTGCCGGACGGACCGCCGCACGGAGGTCGCGGCGTCCGCCTGACCCACGGCCGGTGCGCCGGCCTCCCCGCCGGCCACCCGGCATACGAGCCCATCACCCTCACCCACGCGAAGGAGCGCCTGATGACCCAGGAACCCACGAAGCTCACCACCGCGGCCGGAGCCCCGGTCGCCGACAACCAGGACTCCCTCACCGCGGGTCCCCGCGGGCCGATGCTGCTCCAGGACGTCTGGTTCCTCGAGAAGCTCGCCCACTTCGACCGCGAGGTCATCCCCGAGCGCCGCATGCACGCCAAGGGCTCCGGCGCCTTCGGCACGTTCACCGTGACGAACGACATCACGAAGTACACGTGCGCGAAGATCTTCTCCGAGGTCGGCAAGAAGACCGAGATGTTCGCGCGGTTCTCCACCGTCGCCGGTGAGCGCGGCGCGGCCGACGCCGAGCGCGACATCCGCGGCTTCGCGGTGAAGTTCTACACCGAGGAGGGCAACTGGGACATCGTCGGCAACAACACCCCGGTCTTCTTCTTCCGCGACCCGCTGAAGTTCCCCGACCTCAACCACGCCGTCAAGCGCGACCCGCGCACCAACCTGCGCAACGCCGAGAACAACTGGGACTTCTGGACCAACCTCCCCGAGGCGCTCCACCAGGTCACCATCGTGATGTCGGACCGCGGCATCCCCGCGTCCTACCGCAACATGCACGGCTTCGGATCGCACACCTACAGCTTCTACAACGAGGCGGGCGAGCGGTTCTGGGTGAAGTTCCACCACCGCACCCAGCAGGGCATCAAGAACCTCACCGACGCCGAGGCCGCCAAGCTCGTCGGCGACGACCGCGAGTCGCACCAGCGCGACCTCTACGAGTCGATCGAGAAGGGCGACTTCCCGAAGTGGAAGCTCTACGTCCAGGTCATGCCGGAGGCCGACGCGGCGACCTACAAGTACCACCCGTTCGACCTCACGAAGGTCTGGTCCAAGAAGGACTACCCGCTCATCGAGGTCGGCGAGTGGGAGCTCAACCGCAACCCCGACAACTACTTCGCCGACGTCGAGCAGGCCGCCTTCTCCCCGGCCAACATCGTGCCGGGCATCAGCTTCTCGCCCGACCGCATGCTCCAGGGCCGGCTGTTCTCCTACGGTGACGCGCAGCGCTACCGCCTCGGCGTGAACCACCACCAGATCCCGGTGAACTCGCCGAAGGGTGCGGCGTACGTCCACTCCTACCACCGCGACGGCCAGATGCGCGTCGACGGCAACCTCGGTGGCGAGCAGAGCATCGAGCCCAACAGCTACGGCCGCTTCCAGCAGCAGCCGCAGTACCGCGAGCCCGCGCTCGCCGTGGGTGAGGTGGCCGACCGGTTCAACTTCCGGCAGGACGACGACAACTACTACGAGCAGCCCGGCATCCTCTTCCGCGAGAAGATGACGGCCGAGCAGCAGCAGGCGCTCTTCGAGAACACCGCCCGCGCGATCGACGGCGCCTCCGAGGCGACCATCGAGCGCCACATCGCCAACTGCACCAAGGCCGACCCGGCCTACGGCGAGGGCGTGCGCAAGGCCATCGAGGCCCTGCGCGCCGGCGCGATCTCCCCTGTGGACGTCAACTCCGACTCCGTCTGATCCCGCGCGGGCAGAGCTGCGCCCCGGCACGACGCCGCCCCGACCGTTCGTGGTCGGGGCGGCGTCGGCTTCGTGTGCCGGGTGCTCAGCGGAGCGCTGCCTGCCGGCTCGCGCGTGGTCAGCGCAGCGGGTCGAAGGGCGCGAGCTGGGGAACGCGCTTGCCGGTGACCATGGTCTCGGCGAGCAGGCGGCCGGTGACGGGTCCGAGCGTGATGCCCCACATCCCGTGCCCGCCGGCGGCGAACACTCGAGGGGAGCGGGTGGCGCCGATGAGCGGCAGGCCGTCGGAGGTGCAGGGCCGCGAGCCGACCCACTCGTCCTCACGCTGGTCGAGGTCGGTGCCCACGAGCAGCGGCTTGGCGGCCTCGGCGATCGCACGGATCCGTCGCCCGTCGAGCGGGGCCTCCGGCTTGCGGAACTCCATCATCCCGGCGACCCGCAGCCGGTCGCCGATCGGCGTGCACGCGACCCGCTGCGCGGGGAAGTACACCGGGCCGGTGGGGACGTGCTGGATCGCGACGCTGAAGCTGTAGCCGCGGCCTGCCTGCACGACCTTCCTCACCCCGAACTGCCGGGCGAGCTGGCCGAGCCAGGTGCCGGTCGCGACGACGACCGCGTCGAACTCCTCCCGGCTGCCCTCGGCGGTGCTGACCGCGACGCCGCGGCCGGTGTCCGTGATGCCGTTCACGGTGGCGCCGGCCTGGATCTTCCCGCCGCGCTGGCGCACCGAGTCGGCGAGCGAGCTCACGAACTCGCCGGGGTTGACGAACCGCTGGCCGTGGAGCCGGATCGCCGCGCCGACCTCCTTCGAGAGCGACGGCTCGACGGCGCGGGCCTCGTCACCGGTGAGCGCGTCGAAGGTGATGTCCTGCCCGGCGCCGTGGATGTGCTCGATCTCCTCGAGCAGGGTGGTGCGCTCCTCGGCGGTGCGGTACGCGGCGAGGAACGACTCGGCGAGGCGGGTCCTCGCGGCGACACCACCGGCGGTGAGGAGGTCGAAGCTCTCGAGGGAGAGGTCGTTGACGGGCACGAGGGAGCCCATCGCCTTCTTCCAGGCCTTCATCGTGCTGTGGCGGGTGAACCCGAGGACGAACTTGAGGAACTTCGGGTCGGCGCTCGGCGGCACGTAGACCGGCGAGTTCGGGCTGAGGACCGCACGCAGGCCGTACTTGAGCACGGCCGGCTCCGGCAGGGGCGTCGCGATGCCGGGTGTGAGCCAGCCGGCGTTGCCCCACGACGAGCCGGCCGCGACGCCCTCGCGGTCGAGCACCGTGACCTCGACGCCGTGCTCCTGGAGGAACCACGCGGTGGACAGGCCCACCATGCCGGCGCCGACGACGGCGACGCGCTGGGGGACGGGGAGACCGGACGCGGTCACGGGGCTCATGGGTGCCTTCCGGGAAGGGGTGTGGAGGCCGCGTGCCGGCCCTCCTCCCCATGGTGGCGCGCGGCGGTCCGCCTGCCGCGGTGGCGGCGGCCCAAATGTCGAGGCGCTCGTTGTGCGCTGAGCACAAGTCAGGGGAGGATCGGGGGGTGACCTCCCTGACCGACCTCACCGGCTCCCTCGGCGCCGGACTGCTCACCGTCGCGGTCCCCGGCCCGCCGGGCGCACAGGTCGACGACATCACCCTCGCCGAGCCCGCCCAGGGCATCCTCGGGCAGCCCCGCGACCTGCTCCTCGGTGTGGGCTGTGCCGACCTCGAGGCGGCCGTCGAGCTCGTCGCCCGGGCGGGGGAGCGCGGCGCCAGCGGCGTGGTGCTCCGCCGGTCCCTGGCGCGCCGCCGGGCGGTCCGCGACGGGGCGCGGCGCAGTGGCACCGCCCTCCTCGAGCTCGCCGAGCACGCCTCCTGGGCCCACATCGTCTGGCTCCTGCGGGGCGTCCTCGACCGCGCCGGCACGCGCCAGCAGCCCGGCCGTGCCGATGCCCCGGTCCACGACGACCTCTTCGCCCTCGCCGACGCCGCGGCCGCCCTGGTCGACGCGCCCGTCACCATCGAGGACGCCCAGTCCCGGGTGCTCGCCTACTCCTCCCGCCAGGACGTCACCGACCCGGCCCGGGTGTCCACGATCGTCGGCCGCCGGGTGCCGGAAGAGGTGCTCGCGAGCCTGCGGGCCCGCGGGGTGTTCCGGCGGATGACGCGTTCGGCCGAGGCGTTCTTCGTGCCGCCGTTCCCCGAGGGCGGCACCCGCGGCCGCTTCGTCGTGCCGGTACGGGCCGGCGGCGAGTGGCTCGGCTCCATCTGGGCCGTCGTCGACGCGGCACCGCGCCAGGCGGTCGAACGGGAGCTCGTGCAGTCCGGCTCGGTCGTCGCCCTCCACCTGCTGCGGCTGCGCGCCCAGGCCGACCTGAGCCGCCGGCTCGCCGTCGACCGGTTGCGCGGTGCCCTCACCGGGACGGCCGCGGACGCCGAGGGCTGGCTGCCCCCCGGGCCGTGGCGCGTCGTCGCGCTCGGGCCGGCCGAGGAGGGCGCGCAGGCCGTGGACCTGTGGGAGTCCGCCTGTCGGCGGCGCTCCTGGCACCAGCCGCTGCTCGCCGACCTGCACGGACGTCCGTATGCCGTCGTGCGGGCCGACGGGGCCGCCAACACCCCCGGCACGTGGGCCTGGCTGCGGGCGGTGGTCGGCGACGTCTCGACCGAGGACGGCCGGCTCACCGCGGCGGCCGGGGCGCCGGCGGCGACGCCGGCCGGGCTGCCGCGCTCGCAGGCGGAGGCGCTCGAGGCCGACAGGGCGCGCCGGCACCGGGCGAGCGCGGCGCTCGAGGAGGTCTGGGCGGAGGTGACGGTGGAGCGGGCCGCGGCCGCGCTGCAGGGCCGCGAGCCGGCGGGCCCGCTCACCGCGCTGCGGGAGCACGACGAGCTGCGCGGCACCGACTACCTCGCCACCCTGGCCGCCTGGCTGGACCACCCCGGCGAGCCGTCACGGGCCGCCCGCGCGATTCACGTGCACCCCAACACCCTGCGCTACCGCATGCAGCGGATCTCCGGCCTGGCGGTCCTCGACCTCGACGACCCCGTGGTCCGCCTCGCCGTGAGGCTGCAGCTGCTCGCCCTGCTCGACCGCCCGGGCGAGTAGGTTCCGACCATGACGGCAGAGGTCGCCGTGGTGGGGGCCGGCCCCGGCGGGCTCGCCGTGGCCGCGGCGCTCGAGGCGCGTGGTGTCCGGACCGTCGTCCTCGAGCGCGGTCCGTCCGTCGCCACGTCCTGGCGCGGCCACTACGACCGGCTCCGGCTCCACACCCCTCGCCGGCTCTCCGGTCTCCCCGGCATGCCGATCCCCGCCCGGCTGGGCCGGTGGGTGCCCAGGGACGGCGTCGTCGCCTACCTCGAGGAGTACGCCGGGCGTCACGGGCTCGACGTGCGGTGCGGCGTCCACGTCCGCACGGTGGAGCGGGACGGAGCTGGCTGGCTGCTGCGCACCTCGGCCGGCGACGTCGCGGCGTCCGTGGTGGTGGTCGCCACCGGCTACAGCCACGCGCCGGTCGAGCCGTCGTGGCCGGGGGTCGAGGAGTTCACCGGAGAGGTCCTCCACGCGAGCCGCTACCGCGCAGGGGAGGCGTATGCCGGCCGCGACGTCCTCGTCGTCGGCGCCGGCAACACGGGCGCGGAGATCGCCGTGGACCTCGTCGCGGCCGGTGCCCGCCGCGTATGGCTGTCGGTCAGGACCCCGCCGCACATCGTGCGCCGCAGCATCGGCCCGTGGCCCGCGCAGGCGACGGGCATCCTGGTGCGGAGGCTGCCCGTGCCCGTCGTGGACCGGCTCGCAGCGGTCCTCGCGCGGCTGACGGTCCCCGACCTCACGGCATACGGGCTGGCGCGTCCGCCGGAAGGGCTCAAGGCGAGGGCCCTCCAGGGCGCCATCCCCGTGCAGGACGTCGGCCTCCTCGCGGCCGTGCGGGCCCGCACCGTGGTGCCGGTCCCGGCGGTGAGCCGCTTCGAGGGCCGGGACGTCGTGCTCGCCGACGGGACCCGCGTCCGGCCGGGGGCCGTCATCGCGGCCACGGGGTACCGGCCCGCCCTCGAGCCGCTCGTCGGCCACCTCGGCGTCCTCGACGCGCGGGGCCTTCCGGTGGTGCGTGGCGGCCGCACTGCGCCGGGTGCGCCCGGCCTCTACTTCACCGGCTTCACCAACCCGCTCAGCGGCATGTTCCGCGAGCTGCGGATCGACGCCCGCCGGATCGCCCGCGCGGTCGAGGCGCGCTCCGGTGGCAGGCGCCCGGCGACCGGCGTAGACAGGAGCCACCGGGCGCCGCCGGGCGCTCGTCACCGAAGGAGAGTGTCATGAGCGATACCACGATGGATCCCATGGGCGACGACGACGCCGGCCAGACCGGGTCGGGCACGACCGGCTCCGGTGTCGGCGGGTCCGGCAGGAGCGGCTCCGGGGAGGGCCCGGCCGACGGGGGTGCGAACCCCGGTGGACACGACGGTGGGGCGGACGGCGGCGCCGACGGCGGTGCGGGCAGCATGGCGGGCTCCGGCGGCAGCAACGACATGAGCGGGACCGGCGCGTCCTCGGGCAGCTCCTCGGGCAGCTCGGGCTCCTCGGGGATGGGCGGCGAGGGCACGTCGGACGGTGGCGCGAACCCCGGCGGACACGACGGTGGTGCCGATGGTGGCGCGGGCGGCGGAGCGGGCGGTGGCGCCGATGGTGGCGCCGACGGCGGTGCCGACGGTGGCGCCGGCTCCGGCTCCGGTGGTGCAGCCTCCGACGAGGTCGACCGCGGCCTCTGACCCCGAGCCCGCGTGACCGCAACCACACCGGCCAGGGTGCCCGGGGACCTCTCGGGGCACCCTGCGCTGTCGCGCCTCGTCGCCCTGCCTGTGGAGCGGTTCGCGGCGGACAGCTGGGGCGTGCGGCCCCTGCTGTCTGCTGCGGAGGACCTGCCGGCGCCCTTCACCGACCTCTTCTCCGACGACGCCGTCGACGAGCTGGTCTCCCGCCGGGCCCTGCGCACGCCCTTCCTGCGGCTCGCCAAGGACGGGGCGACGCTGCCGGAGCCGTCCTTCACGAGCGGTGGCGGCACCGGCGCCGCCGTCCCAGACCAGGTCAGCGAGGACCGCCTGCTGCAGCACTTCGCCGACGGCGCGACGATGGTGCTCCAAGGCCTCCACCGCACCTGGCCGCCGCTCGTGGCCTTCTGCCAGCAGCTCGCCGCCGACCTCGGCCACCCGGTCCAGGCCAACGCCTACGTCACCCCGCCGCAGAGCAGGGGCTTCGGCGACCACTACGACGTCCACGACGTGTTCGTCCTCCAGGTGGCGGGCGAGAAGCAGTGGCGCATCCACGAGCCGGTGCACCCGGCCCCGCTGCCCGACCAGCCGTGGACCGACCACCGCGCCGCCGTCGAGGCCGCGGCGGCCGACCCGCCGCTGCTCGAGACGGTCCTGCGCCCCGGCGACTGCCTCTACCTCCCGCGTGGCTACCTCCACGCCGCCACGGCGCTCGGCGACGTCAGCACCCACGTCACCCTCGGCATCCACGCCTGGACGCGTCGGCACCTCGCCGAGGAGCTGACGCGGGTGGCCCTCGCGCGTGCGAGCGAGGACCCCTCGCTCCGCGGCTCGCTGCCGCTGGGTGCCGACGTCTCCCGCGCCGACGGCCTCGGCGCCGACGTGGAGCGGGTGCGGGCCGCGCTCCTCGACGCGCTGCGCGACGCCGACACCGGGGACCTCCTCGACGGCCTCGCCGCACGCGCCCGGGCGTCCCAGCGCGCCGAGCCCCTCGCCCCGCTGGCGCAGCTCCGCGCCGCGGACGAGGTGTCACCGGACGGGCGGGTGCGACTGCGCGCGCACCTCGCCGCCCAGCTGTCCACGCCCGTGGACGGGTATGCCGTGCTGTCCAGCCGCGCGGGCCGGTTCCGGGTCGCGGAGGCGGACCTGGCCGGGGTCACCGCGCTGCTCGAGGCGGGCCGGGCGCCGGTGTCGCTCCTCGGGACCGACCTCGCCCGCAGGCTCCTTCGCGCCGGCATCGCCCTGCCGGCATGACGCCGGCCGCCCGGCCGCACTGCTCCGACACCGCCCGGGCCCGGCACGACCCCATGGCCGGGACCGCCGCCCCGGCCCGCCGCTGGCTCCTGGTCGAGCACCCCGGTCCCTGGGCCACCGACGCCCTCGCGAGCCGGCCGTTCGAGCCGGCCCTGGCCCACCGGCTCGACGCGGCCGCCCGCAGCGCCGGCGGCCGGGTGCTGCTGGTGAGGCGCCACGGCCGGCGGGCTCCGGCCGGGCCGCTCGCGTGGGCCGTGGCCGACCACGACGGCGGCGTGCGCTGGTCGACGTGGCGGGACCCAGACGACCTGCTCCAGGCTGCGGCCGCACTGACCGAGGGGGCGCCCGCAGAGGCGCCCGCCGAGCCGTTGCTGCTGGTCTGCGGTCACGGGACGCACGACGTGTGCTGCGCCGTCCGGGGCCGGCCGGTCGCCACGGCGCTCAGCCACCGGTGGCCGGAGCAGACGTGGGAGTGCTCGCACGTCGGCGGTGACCGGTTCGCGGCGAACCTGCTCCTGGTCCCCGACGGCCTCTGCTACGGCGGGCTCGACGCCGGCACCGCGGTCGAGGTCGTCGAGCGCCACCTGCGCGGCCTCGTGACCCCGGAGCTGCTCCGTGGCCCGAGCACCGAGCCGCCGGTCGTGCAGGCGGCGGTCGTGGCCGCGCACTCGGCCCTCGGCCCCGCCGGCCCACGAGACCTCGCGGGCAGCCGGCTCGAGGAGCTCGGGCCCGCCGAGTGGTTCGTCGAGCTGACGGGCCGCGGAGCGATGCCGCCCCTGGTCTCCGCACACGTCACGCGCGGGCACCAGCCTCCCGCGGTCCTGACCTGCCGGTCGGCGGGCGCCCGCCCGGCATACACCTATGTCGTGACGGACGTGCGGGAGGTGACCGCGCCGGCGGTCAGTCGTTGAGCGCGACGGTGAGCAGGATCGCCGAGTCCTCGAGGGCCTCGACGCCGTGGCGCTGGGGCGGGACGGCGAGGAACTGGCCGGGTCGGGCCTCCCACGAGCGGTCCTGCGTGCTGAGCCGGATGTGGCCGGCGAGCACCTGGAGAGTGGCGGACGCGGGCGAGTCGTGCTCGTTCATCGCCGAGCCCGACGAGAGCGCGATGACGGTGGCGCGCTGGACGAGGCCGGAGAGGATCGTCTCGGCGGCCCGGCCGGCCTTGGCCGCCTTGGCGTCGTCGAGCAGGCGCGCGGCCAGCTGCGGCAGGTCGGTGATGTCGTCGCTCATCGGTGCTGCTGCCTTCCGTCGGAGGGGTGCGGCCGTGTCGATTCAAACACCGCCTGCGTGGGCGCACGACCCGGGCGTGCCTCAGGGGGACGCGAGCGCCGGGACCGCCTCCGTGCTCACGCCCGTCGACGGGCTGCACGTGCGCTGCGGTGCCGCGGCCTGGCCCGCCTTGGTCGAACCGTCCTGGGCTCTCGCCGGACGGGTCTCGATCCGGGCCCCGTTGATGAGCGTGACGTCGTCGTAGGCCGGGCGCCCCTCGACCACGTTGCGGTACTGGTAGCGCGCGAGCGACGTCAGCCGGCAGTCCTGCCCGAAGGTCGCGATGTCGAACGCCGACGGCTGACCGGGCGCCTCCTCGTGGTCGGTGCCCTCGAGGAAGTGGCTGAAGGTGCCCCCGCCGGTGAAGGTGCCGATGCCGATGACGTTGCCGTCGAGCTGGGGCGTGTGCATGTGGCCGTGCACGAGCAGGTCCGGCCGGTCGACCCCCTCGAGCGCGCCGGGCTCGTGCGAGACGACGAGGTCCGGCACGGGCCGGTCCGCGAAGGTGCGGACGAACTCGTCGCGCGCCGGCACCTGTTTCGCGGCGTTGTCGTGGTTGTCGTCGCCGAACCAGCGCGGGTCGTTGAAGCCGGCGATCCGGATCCCGGCGACCGTCTCGACCTGGTAGGTGTCGCGGTTCGGCTGGAGGAGCACGACGTTCGGGATCTTCGCGAGCCGGGTGAGGACCTCCGGGTCCCCGGCGTAGCGGGCGTCGTGGTTGCCCCGGACGAAGAGGTAGGGGACGCCGAGCGACGCGATGCCGTCGAAGAGCCCGGCCGCCTCGCCCTCGGCGACGCTGCCGAAGTTGAGCAGGTCGCCCGCGTCGAGGACCGCGTCGATGTGCTCGTTCTTCACGATGGTGCGCATCAGCGGGTACTGCTGGCCGCCGTGGATGTCGGAGACGAGGAGGATCTTCGCCGCGACGGGCTGGCTGAGGTTCTGGGGGGCGTACTTGTCCTGGAGCGCGGTGGAGAGCGCGAGGAGGTTCTTGAGGTAGGGCGTGGTCTGCTCGGCGCGGGTCTCCACGTCGGAGAGGAGGTCCGCATTGCGTTGCACCGCGCCGAGGACGCTGGTCGTGCGGAACGCCGTGAGCTGCTCCGGCTGGTAGGTCGCCCAGACGCTGAGCCCGGTCAGGCCGCACGCCAGCACCCAGCAGAGGGCGGCGGTCGCGACTCGCGGCGCCGGCGGTCGGCGGTGGCGCCAGACGGCATACACGGCGAGCGCGCCGAGCGCCACGAGGAGCGAGCCGACCCCGAAACGGATGCCCAGCGCGACCGCGGCCTGCTTCGCGGCGTTCGTCAGCTCGAGGTCGCTCGGCTGCAGCGCCTTGATGGACACCTTCGGCTGGGCCAGCAGGTCGGTGATCTGCTCGCGGACCTGGACGTTGGCGAGGATGCCGGGCGCGGGCAGGATGCTGGAGAACTCGAGGTTGATGTCGCCGAAGATGGTCGGGGCGTGGATGGTCGACATGTCGACGGGGTTCACCGACAGCCGCAGCTGGGCGCTGTAGTTGATGGTGTCGGCCGTGCCGGGGAACAGCGTGGTCGCCGCGACGCCGCCCAGCGCACAGCCGGCAAGGAGGGCGACGGCGGCGGCGACGTGCCGCAGCCCCTTGAGCAGGCGGTGCCGCCGGCCCGGGGTGGCGGGGTCGCTGCTCACCCGCCCACCGTAACGGGGCCGTTCTTTCCTACCCTTGCCGTATGCCGGGATCGCGGGGCTCCTTGTCGGGTCGCCACTTCGCCGCGGTCGTCTTCGACATGGACGGCACCCTCGTCGACTCCACCCCCGCCGTGGTCCGGTCGTGGCTGCGCTGGGCGGACGAGGAGAGGGTCGACCCGGCACTGCTCAGGGGCCACCACGGCATCCCGGCATCCGGCATCGTCGCGCAGCTGCTGCCGGAGGACCGGCAGGAGGCCGCGCTCGCGCGGATCACGGCGATCGAGCTCGCCGACACCGACGGCATCGGCGTGCTGCCCGGCGCGCTGGAGGCGCTCACCGCCCTGCCGCCTGAGCAGGCGGCCATCGCGACGTCGTGCACGCGCGACCTCGCCTGGGCGCGCATCGAGGCGACGGCCCTGCCCGCGCCGAAGGTCGTCGTGACGGTCGACGACGTCGAGCGCGGCAAGCCGAGCCCCGACCCGTTCGTCGAGGCGGCCCGGCGTCTCGGCGTCGACCCGGCCGAGTGCCTCGTCGTCGAGGACGCCCCGGGCGGGCTGACGGCCGCGCGGGCGGCGGGCTGCGCGACGCTGGCCGTGCGGACCACCACCCCTGACGGGGAGCTCGTCGCCGACCTCGTCGTGGACTCACTGGCGTCCGTGACGTTCGTCGTCAGCGGCCGGTTCGTCCGCGTGGAGGAGGCCTCCGCCGGGCCACCGGCAGCCGGTGCGCCGTGACGCAGCCGGCCACCCGGCATACGCGCGTGTTATCGCATCCCTAACCATGTCTTATGCTTGTGCGGTTGCCGTCTCCCCGACCCGAAAGAAGCACCGCCCCATGCGCACGAGGCTGTCCCTGGTCGCCCTGATCTCCGCGATCGCACTCCTGCTCACCGCCTGCGGAGGCTCCGGCGGTTCCGGGTCGGGCAGCTCCGACCTCTCCCGCGTCAAGGACGCCGGGGTGCTGAAGGTGGGGACCGAGGGCACCTACGCGCCGTTCTCCTACCACGACCCGAAGACCAACAAGCTCGTCGGCTACGACGTCGAGGTCGCCGCGGCCGTGGCGAAGAAGCTCGGGGTCAAGGTCGACTACGTCGAGACCCCGTGGGACTCCATCTTCGCGGGCCTCACGTCACAGCGCTTCGACGTGATCATCAACCAGGTCACGAAGAACCCCGAGCGCGAGGGGCTCTACGGCCTCAGCACGCCCTACACCATCTCCGAGGGCGTCATCGCGACGCGCACGGACAACTCGTCCATCAGCTCGCTCAGCGACCTCAAGGGCAAGAAGACCGCGCAGAGCCTCACCAGCAACTGGGCCGAGGTCGCCAAGAAGGCCGGCGCCGACGTCGAGGGCGTCGAGGGCTTCACCCAGGCGGTCGCGCTCCTGAAGCAGAAGCGCGTCGACGCCACGGTCAACGACAGCCTCGCGGTGCTCGACTACCAGAAGTCCACCGGTGACACCTCCATCAAGATCGCCGCGAAGACCGGCGACACCTCCGAGCAGGTAGTCGCCACCCGCAAGGGCTCCGACCTCGTGGCCGCCATCGACAAGGCGCTCTCGGAGCTCAGCGCCGACGGCACGCTGACGAAGATCTCCGAGAAGTACTTCGGCACCGACGTCTCGAAGAAGAAGGCCTAGTGGACGGCCAGCGCCTGCAGCTCGTCACCGAGTCGCTGTGGCCGCTGGCCAAGGCCCTGCTCATCGGCACCATCCCGCTGACGGCGGTGAGCTTCGTGCTCGGCCTCGTCGTGGCGCTGCTCGTCGCGCTGATGCGGCTGTCCTCGGTGCGGGCGGTGTCGTCGCTGGCGCGGGTCTACATCTCGGTCATCCGCGGCACGCCGCTGCTGCTGCAGCTGTTCATCGTCTTCTACGGCCTTCCCAACGTGGGCATCCGCTTCGACCCGTTCCCGGCGGCGGTCGTCGCGCTCACGGCCAACGTCGGCGGGTATGCCGCGGAGACGATCCGGGCGGCGATCCTGTCGGTGCCGCGGGGCCAGTGGGAGGCGGCGTCGACCATCGGCATGGGCTACGTCACGACCCTGCGACGCGTCGTGCTGCCCCAGGCGGTGCGCACGGCGATCCCGCCGCTGTCGAACACGCTCATCTCGCTGGTGAAGGACACCTCGCTCGCGTCGACCATCCTCGTCGGTGAGATCCTGCGGAAGGCCCAGGAGATCGCGGCGCCGACCTACCAGTTCTTCCTGCTCTACGGCGTCGCGGCCGTCTTCTACTGGGTGGTGTGCCAGGCGCTGTCCCTCCTGCAGAACCGGCTCGAGACCCGAGAGAACAGGTACGTCGCCGCATGACCGACCGCCAGACCCCCGATGCCGAGGACCTGAGGCACCCGCCTGCCGCGCAGGACACTCCCGCGCACCCGCTCGTCTCGGTGCGCGGCCTGGCCAAGTCCTTCGGCGACCACGAGGTGCTCAGGTCGATCGACTTCGAGGTGCACCGCGGGACGGTGACGGTCCTCATCGGCCCCTCGGGATCCGGGAAGACGACCGTCCTGCGCTCGCTCAACGCCCTCGAGACCCCGGACGCGGGGGTCGTGCGGATCGGCGACGTGTCCGTCGACTGGTCCGCCAAGCCCGTCGCCCGCCGGGACGCCCAGCGGCTGCGCGCGCAGAGCGGCATGGTCTTCCAGTCGCACAACCTCTTCCCCCACATGACCGTGATCGAGAACGTCATGGCCGGTCCGACACTGGTGCAGAAGCGCCCGCGTGCGGAGGCCGAGGCGGAGGCCCGCCAGCTCCTCGACGTCGTGGGACTCGCCGAGAAGGCGGACCAGTACCCCTACCAGCTCTCCGGGGGCCAGCAGCAGCGGGTCGGCATCGCGCGGGCGCTCGCGATCCGGCCGCAGCTCATGCTGTTCGACGAGCCGACGTCGGCGCTCGACCCGGAGCTCGTCGGCGAGGTGCTCGGCGCCATGAAGGACCTCGCGGCCCAGGGCTGGACGATGGTGGTCGTCACGCACGAGATCCGGTTCGCGCAGCAGGTCGCCGACCAGGCGCTCTTCATGGACGGTGGGGTCATCGTCGAGCGCGGCACCCCGGGCGAGCTGCTGGCGAACCCGCGGACCGAGCGGGCCCGCCAGTTCCTGCACCGCATCCTCGACCCGCTCTAGCCTCGCTCCCGCCCGACCCTGCGGACCGTAGGGTCGGGACCATGGACGCTGACGTCGTCGTCGTGGGTGCCGGGCTCTCCGGCCTGGTCGCCACCGCCGAGCTGGCCGACGCCGGGCGCCGGGTGCTCCTGCTCGACCAGGAGAGCGACGCGAACCTCGGTGGCCAGGCGCACTGGTCCTTCGGCGGCCTGTTCCTCGTCGACTCCCCCGAGCAGAGGCGGATGGGGGTGCGGGACTCGGCCGAGCTGGCGTGGCAGGACTGGCTGGGCTCGGCCGGCTTCGACCGGGTCCACGGCCCGGACGGGGAGCCGGGCGAGGACCACTGGGCGCTGGCCTGGGCGCGGGCCTACGTCGAGTTCGCGGCCGGGGAGAAGCGCTCCTGGCTGCACGGGCAGGGGATGCGGTGGTTCCCCGTCGTCGGCTGGGCCGAGCGGGGCGACGGCCGCGCCGGTGGCCACGGCAACTCGGTGCCGCGCTTCCACGTCACGTGGGGGACCGGTCCGGGCGTGGTCGAGCCCTTCGCCCGTCGGGTCATGGCGCACGTCAGGAGCGGACGGGTGGAGCTGCGGTTCCGCCACCGGGTCGACGAGCTCCTCACCGCCGGCGAAGCGGTGGCCGGCGTCCGCGGCACCGTGCTCGCACCCGACGCCGCCGGGCGTGGGCGGCCGACGAACCGCGAGCCTGCCGGCGACTTCGAGCTCGCGGCCCAGGCCGTCGTGGTCACGTCGGGCGGCATCGGCGCCGACCACGAGCTCGTGCGCGCCAGCTGGCCCAGCCGCCTCGGGAAGGCGCCGGTGCACATGCTCACCGGCGTACCGGCATACGTCGACGGCCGCATGCTCGCCACCACGGAACGCGCCGGCGGGCACCTCGTCAACCGCGACCGGATGTGGCACTACGTCGAGGGCGTCGCGAACTGGGACCCGGTCTGGCCGGGCCACGCCATCCGGATCCTGCCCGGTCCGAGCTCGATGTGGTTCGACGCGCGGGGGAACCGGCTGCCCCCGCCGCTGTTCCCCGGCTTCGACACCCTCGGGACGCTGGCACACCTGCGCCGGACCGGACACGACCACAGCTGGTTCATCCTCACGAAGCGGATCATCGCCAAGGAGTTCGCGCTCTCGGGCTCGGAGCAGAACCCCGACCTGACCGGGAAGTCGGTCCGCGACGTGCTGGGCCGGGCGCGCGCCGACATGCCGGGGCCGGTGCGCGCGTTCCTCGACCACGGCGAGGACTTCGTCCAGGCGCAGACCCTGCCCGAGCTCGTCGCGAGGATGAACGCCCTGACGCGCGAGCCGCTCCTCGACCCGCGGCACGTCGAGAGGCAGGTGGTCGAGCGCGACCGGGAGCTCGACAACCCGTTCGGCAAGGACTTCCAGGTCACGGCGCTGCGTGCTGCCCGGCGCTACCGCGGCGACCGGCTCATCCGCACCGCGGCGCCCCACCGCATCCTCGACCCCGACGCCGGCCCGCTCATCGCCGTGCGGTTGCGGGTGCTGACCCGCAAGACCCTGGGCGGCCTGCAGACCGACCTGCAGGGGCGCGTGCTGCGGTCCTCGGGCGTGCCGGTCCCTGGGCTGTATGCCGCCGGCGAGGCTGCCGGGTTCGGCGGCGGTGGGCTGCACGGGTACCGCTCGCTCGAGGGCACGTTCCTCGGCGGCTGTCTCTTCTCGGGACGGGTGGCCGGCCGGGCCGCCGCCGCCGCGACCGCCTGACGACCCCTCCGCTGGGGTCTTGCCGGGTCGAGGTGTAGACGACCGGATTCACGGACTCCTATACCTCGAATCGGGGGGTCTCGACCGGCTGGGGTCTTGCCGGCTGGGGTCTTGCCGGGTCGAGGTATAGACGACCGGGATCACGGTCTCCTATACCTCGAACGGAGGGAGGGGGAGGGGGAGGGGTGTCGGGGGGCGAGGGCCTGGGGGGAGGGCGCGTCAGGGCAGACGGGTCCGGACGATGTCGTCGAGGACGCCCAGGGGGACGCTGCCGGAGTCGAGGACGGCGTCGTGGAACGCGGTGATGTCGAAGCGCTCGCCCTGCCGCTGCTGGGCCTCCCGCCTGATCCGCAGGATCTCGAGGCGCCCGATCATGTAGCCGCACGCCTGACCCGGCCACACGGCATACCGGTTGACCTCGGGAGTGACGCTGGAGAGGGACAACGGGCTGTTGGCGAGCATGTAGTCGATGGCCTGCTGCCGTCCCCACCCGAGGGCGTGCATCCCGGTGTCGACGACGAGGCGGCAGGCGCGCATCGAGTCCATGGTCAGCATGCCGAGCCGGTCGACCGGGGAGGAGTAGAGGCCCATCTCGTCGGCGAGCCGCTCGGTGTAGAGGCCCCAGCCCTCGGCGTAGGCGTTGAAGACCGTGTGACGGCGCAGGGCCGGCAGGTCGGTGAGCTCGGAGGCGATCGCGAGCTGGAGGTGGTGACCGGGGATCCCCTCGTGGTAGGACAGCGCCTCGATCTCGAACCGGCCCCAGGCGCTGGGGTCCGAGGTGTTGACGTAGAAGACGCCGCCGCGGGAGCCGTCCTCCGCGGGTGGGTAGTAGAAGCCGAGCGCGCCCTGGTCGGTGGTCTTGATGGCGCAGTCGGCCTTCGGCAGCCGGTTGAACCACCGTGGCATCGCCTCGCGGGCCCGCGCGAACGCGGTGTCACAGGCCGCGAGGATCTCTGCCGGGTCGTCGTGCCGCAGTGCCGGATCGGTGCGCAGGCGCGCGTAGATCTCCTCGAGGTCCTGCGTGCCGAGGACCTCTCCGCCGAGCTGGCGGTACTCCTCCTCGAGCGCGGCGATCTGCTCGAGCCCGAGGTCGTGGACCTGTTGCGCCGTCAGCGAGGTCGTCGTGCTGGCGAGGAGCTCGGTGGCGTAGATGGCCTCCCCGTCGGGCAGCCAGGCGAGGCCGCAGTGCTCGTCGGGCCGCACGTGCGGGGCCACCACGTCGGCGAGGGTGTCGCGGAGCTCCCGGAGGGCCGGGCGGACCGAGGACTCGATCACCGCCTTGAGGCGCTCCCGCCACGCCGGCACGTCGAGTCCCTCCGGAGGTGGCGCGGTCTCCAGCAGCGGGTCGTCGTCGAGGGGCTTGGCCAGCCAGGCGTCGAGCTGCGGGATCGTCTCGCGCACGGCGAATGCCGCCGGGGTGCGGCCCGAGGCGACTCCTTCGCGGTGCCGGGCCGCGACCTGGCGCAGGTGGCGGCCGAGGCCGTCGAGCTTGGGCACCAGGGCCTCGGCGACCTCGACGGTCGGCAGCGAGGCGTTGGCGACGGTGATGGGCGCGTCGACCTGGACGCCGAAGACGGGGTTGACCGCCAGCTCGGCGAGGCGGCAGGCCGCGACGTCAGCGCCACTGGAGGCCTGGAACGCCACGACGTCACGCGTCACGCGGTCCTGGGCCGAGAGGCCCTCGTCGGGGATGGCTGCCGCACGTGCCGCGAACTCCCGCGACCTCGCGATGTCGGCGTCCTCCGCCGCTCGGCTGGCGTCCTCGAACCGGTCGGCGAACCGGTAGTCGCCCAGCATGTGCGCCCACGACGGGTTCACGGACATCGTGTAGTCGTGGAAGTCGTCGGCCAGCTGCCGCACCTCGTCGCTCATGGACCGAACGCTATCTACCCTCCCCCGGCATCCTCCCCTGGTTCGAGGTGTAGACGACCGGGATCACGGACTCCTATACCTCGAACCGGCAGAGAGCAGGGGGCAGAGAGCAGCCGCTGCCGGGCATCACAGCTAGAGGTACTGACCCGTCGGGCCACCGGGCTGCTCACCCGGAGCACCCGGCATACCGGGGTGTCCTGGTTGCGCGAGGTGACCCGGGGGCATGCCCGAGCCCGGCGGCAGCGCCCGGCGCATCTGCGCGAGCTGCTGCTGCGCCGCCATCTGCTGGGCGAAGAGGGCGGTCTGGATGCCGTGGAAGAGACCCTCCAGCCACCCGACGAGCTGGGCCTGGGCGATGCGCAGCTCGGCGTCGGTGGGGGCGCTGTCGGCGAAGGGCAGGGCGATCCGGTCGAGCTCCTCGACGAGCTCGGGCGCCAGCCCGTCCTCGAGCTCCTTGATGGAGCGCCGGTGGATCTCCGCCAGCCGGGTGCGCCCCGCCTCGTCCAGAGGGGCGTTGCGCACCTCCTCGAGGAGCTGCTTGATCATCGAGCCGATGCGCATGACCTTCGCTGGCTGCTCGACGAGGTCGGCGGGGTTGGTCGGCGCCTCGCCGTCGTCGCCCTCGGCCCGGGGGGCGACGCCCATCCCGTCCGGGGTCACGACGACGACGCGCTGCTGGTCCTGCTCCTGCTGCTCGGGCCGCTCGCTCATGCCCTCATCCTGCCCCACGGCTTCCGGGCCCATGCGAACCGGCGGCGACCACGCGTCAGCGTGGCATCATCCGGGCCTTGAGCGTCTCCCGCTTGTCCTCGAACCGAAGGGCCTGCTCGTCGAGCGACTCCATGAGCCCGGCGAGCTCCATGCGCGCCTGCTCCGCCTCGGCCGAGAGGCCCTCGAGGTCGAAGATGCCCCAGAAGCGCAGCACCGGCGCCACCACGTCGTCACGGTGGAGCCGCAGGTCGTAGATCCCCGCAACCGCCATCTCCACGGCCTTGCGCTGGACCCCGGGGATGTCGGCGCCGGGCATCTGGAACCCCTTGACGACGTCACGGATCGCCATGACGGTCTGGTCGGGGGCGATGTCGATGGCTGCCTTCATGAGGTTGCGGTAGAAGATCATGTGCAGGTTCTCGTCCGCCGCGATGCGGGTGAGGAGCTGCTCGCACATCGGGTCGTCGGTGAACCGCCCGGTGTTGCGGTGCGAGACCCGGGTGGCCAGCTCCTGGAACGAGACGTAGGCGAGGGAGTGCAGCAGCTCGCCGCTGTGCGCGGACTCGTAGCCCTGCGACATGTGGGTCATCCGGAACCGCTCGAGCTCGCTGGGGTCGACGAGCCGCTTGACCAGCATGTAGTCGCGCATGGCGATCCCGTGCCGGCCCTCCTCGGCGGTCCACCGGTGCACCCACGCGCCCCACGCGTCGTCGCGGCCGAAGATGAGCGCGATCTCGTGGTGGTAGCTCGGGAGGTTGTCCTCGGTGAGGAGGTTGACCACGAGCGCCGACCGGGCGACGTCGCTGATCGGCGCGTCGTCCGGGCTCCACGGGTCGCCGCCCATGAGGCCGTCGAAGTTGCGTCCGTCCGACCAGGGGATGAACTCGTGTGGGAACCACTCCTTGGCCACCGAGAGGTGCCGGTTGAGGTTCTCCTCGACGACCGGGTTGAGCTCCCGGAGGAGGTCGGTCTGGGTCCACGCCGTCGAGGTCATGCCTCGACGTTACGGGCGCCGTCGCAGGCATGGCTAGTTACCGGGCGGTTCGGGTATGCCGGGTGCCCGGCGGTTCGGGTATGCCGGGTGCCCGGCCGGTCAGTCGGCTCGCCGCGTGACCGTGGGCGCCCTGCGGATCGCGGCCGCCGAGAGCACAGCGGCGGCCAAGGGGACGCAGAGGACCACGAGCAGCAGCGGAAGCCAGGGGATGACGGTCGTGGCCCCCGAGGTGACCTGTTGCCCGGTCACCGGGTCCCAGCCGCCCGACGAGGTCAGCGGGTGGCTCACCGCGATGCCGGGGGCGAGCCCGACCGCGACGCCGAGCAGCGCGCCGACGAGGCTCACGACCACCGCCTGCGACGCGGCGAGCCGCCGTCGCGTGCCCCTCGTCGCCCCGACGGCGGCGAAGGTGCCCATGTCGGCCTGCTGCTCGGCCATCGAGAGGGCTGTCGAGATCAGCGTGACGACGAGGAGCAGGGCCGCGGCCACCCCGAACATCACGCGTGTCACCGTCTCGTCGTAGCGCTGGAAGCCGCGCTCGACGTAGACGCCGCCCTCGTCGCCGAGGCGCTCGTCGAGGGCCTGCTCCGTCTCCGGGGAGATGTCGCCGCCGGGGTCGCGGATGAGGATCTTCACCTCGGTGGCGGGCCACCCCAGCCGGGTGGCGGTCGTGTCGGCAACCATCGCGCCGACGTTGTCGAGCATGCGCCCGTCGCGCATCGTCGAGGCCGGCACGGCGACGACGGGCAGCACGGCCCGTGCCTTCTGCGTGATGTCCCTCGTGACCCCGGCCTGCGGGTCGACGACGTAGGTGCCGGAGGCCATGGTGAGCGTCGGGAGCGTGCTCAGGCTCGGTTGGGCCACGGCGATGGCGCCGTCCTCGAGCGCGGTGCGCTGGCTGGCGGTCAGCCCGAGGCGCCGGGCGATCTCGGAGGCCGGCAGGATCGCGATGTCACCACTGTTGTAGGCGTTCGAGCCCAGGAGGTGGCACTGCTCGTAGGGGACACCGTCCTGCGGGTCGCCCACGGCGTCCTGCACCGAGCACCCCCGGCCGAGGGCCGCGACGAAGGGCTGCGGGGACGACTGCGACTCCGGCGTGGGGCCGAAGAGCTCGCCGGCGTTGCGTGCGTAGCGGACGGGCGTGCTGACCAGGCCGCCCCCGAGCTCCTCGAGTGCGGCGCGGGCGGCGAGCCGGCCCTCGGGGTCGGTGGTCGAGACCGCGCCCTCGCCGTGGATCGCCTGTGGCCGGTAGTCGCGCATCGCCTGCCTGGTGTCGCTCGCCAGGGCGATGCTGAAGATCGTCAGGATGGAGGCGCCGGCAAGGATGGCGGCGACGGTCGGCGTCGAGCGGGACCGGTGGCGCGCAGCGTCCCGGGTCGCCATGCGCGGGCCGACCGGCAGGTGGGAGGCGAGCCGCCCGCAGAGGACGAGGATCGCCGGCACGGTCAGCAGGGTGCCGCCCACGAGGGCAAAGGCCGCGATCGCGACGGTGTACTCCTGGCCACCCTTGGCGGTGGCCACGAGCCCGAGGCCGCCCGTCACCGCGAGCGCGAGGCCGACCGCCGGCACGAGGCGGTTGAGCCGTGGGGACACGCTCTGGCCGCGCATCACCCCGACGATGTCGAGGCGGCCCAGCCGCAGGGCCGGGATGAGTGCGGCGACCAGGGAGCTGAGCACTGCGCACGGGAGGATGATCGCCAGGGCGGTCCAGGGGATGTCGATGCCGCTGCTCGCGAAGCTGCTGCCCGGGTGGGTCCGCTGCCAGATCCGCACCCCCGACCACAGCCCGGCCACTCCGAGGATGGTCCCGCCGACGGCCGCCAGGGCGCCGAGGAGCAGGGCCTGGGCGAGCACGGAGCGCCGAAGCTGCCGGGTCTCGGCACCGTTGCTCGCCGCGAGCGCCAGCGTGCGGCGCTGCCGGGCGGCGCTCACCGCGAAGGCCGGGGCGACGAGGAGGGTCGTGACCAGGAACAGCATCACGCCGCCGATCACGGCGATCTGCTTGGCGGTGTCCTGGGCGAAGGCGTAGCCGCCGCGGACCTCGGGCGGGACCTCGCTCTCCGGCGGTGGGTGCTGGAGGACCGATGCGCTGACCACGGTGAACCCGTGGCGGTTGAGGTCGAGCACCTCGGCCCACGTCACCGGTGAGCCGCGCGTGACGATCCACGCCTGACCACCGCCCATCGGCCCGGGGGAGGAGTCGCCAGCGCCCCAACCGGTCGGCGTGACGAAGTCGGCCCTGCCGCCCCACGCGAGCAGGGCGGTGCCGGTGCCGACAACCGTCACCTCGTGGGGCGTGCCGGCCACGGACAGGGTGGCCGTGCCCGACGTGGGCAGCCCCTTGGCCACGCCCGCCGGGGTGACGACGACCTCGTCCGCCGCAGTGGCCCAGCGAACGCCGGTGAGCTGGGCCTTGGGCCCCAGGTCCGCCTTCGACGCGTCGAGGACGAGCCCGCTGACGCGGACGCGGCGGTCGTCCTCGAGCAGCCGGGCCTCCAGCTCCGAGACGGGGAGCGCCTGCCCACCGAGGAGGGCGCCGACCGCGGCGCTGTTGTCCCGGCCCGGTTCGAACCCGGGGACCGGGGTCGCGCCCTGCTCGCTGCTGCCCGTCGACATCGCGTCGGGTGACTGGAAGACCGGCCCTCCCTGGGGACCCTGCACGAGGGCCTGGCCGGTGCCCATCTGGGCCTGCACGCGGTCCGCGGGGCTGGTCTGCTCGGTCGCCCCGAGGCAGGCGACCGCGACGAGGAGCCCGACCGGGACCGCAACCATGACGACGACGAGGATGCTGCGGCCCTTGTGCCGACGGACGTCGCGGCGTGCCATGCGCAGCGCGACCCGCCACGACGCCCGCCAACGGGACCAGCGCGAGAGGCGTCGCGACGGGCCGTCGGGACGGCCCGGCACACCTTCCGTCGCCTCGGGCTCCACCAGCGTGGTCATCGTCGCGTCAGGCGGTCGGCTCGAGCAGCGAGTCGGCGCTCGCCGGGGTGCCGGTGCTGTCGACGACGACGCCGTCGCGCAGGAAGACGACCCGGTCGGCCCAGGCGGCATGGCGGGCCTCGTGCGTGACGAGCAGGCCGGCGGCACCGGCGTCGCAGCGCTCGCGCAGGACCCGCAGGACCTCCTCGCCCGTGTGGGAGTCGAGGGCGCCCGTCGGCTCGTCGGCGAGCACGAGCCGGCGGTCGCCCACCAGGGCCCGCGCGATGGCGACGCGCTGCTGCTGGCCGCCGGACATCTTGTCGGGGTAGCGGTCGGCGAGCTCCTCGACGCCCACCGTCCGAAGGGCGTCGAGGGCCAGCCGCCGCGCGCGGCTCACCCGCTGGCCGTCGAGCTCCAGCGGCAGCCCGACGTTCTCCACGGCGGTGAGCGAGGGGATGAGGTTGAAGTCCTGGAAGACGAACCCCACCCGCCGGCGCCGCAGCCGGGCCAGCCGGTCGCCGGTGAGCGCCCCGATGCTCTCGCCCTCGATGCGCACCTCCCCCTCGGTCGGTGCGTCGAGGCCGCCGGCGAGGTTGAGCAGGGTGGACTTGCCCGACCCGCTCGGCCCCATGACGGCGACGAGCTCGCCGGCGTCGACCCGCATGCTCACCCCCACGAGGGCCTGGACGGCGGTCGGTCCCGCGCCGTGCACCCGGCTCACGTCGACGAGCTCGAGGATGGTCTCTGCGCTCACTGCCCTGCCCCCTTGGCGATGGTCGTCGTCGTGTCGTGCGTGGCGTCGTTGTCCCGCTGCTCCACCGGTATGCCGGGTGCCCGCCTGCGCGCGCGCCCCGCCTCGCGCGCGAGGCGGGCCTCGACGTGGTCGAGCCACCGCACCTCGGCCTCGGACGAGTAGATGAGGTTCTCGAGGACGAGCAGCCACGCCAGGTCGGCTGAGCCGTCACCGGCACCTGCGGAGCCTTGCGCGGCGTCCGTCGCACGGACCCCCGCCGCCTCGTGGCTCGTCGTCGCGCGCTGCTTCAGCCGGGTGAGGTCCTGGAGGTGGCGCAGCGTCGCGGTCCGCTGGGCCTGGACCACGCGCTGCAGGTCGACGTCCGGCGCCGTGACGGCGAGCGCGAGCTTGATGACCAGCTCGTCGCGTGGGGTGCTCTCCCGGTCGACCGGGGTGAGCCACCAGTGCTCGACCTCCGTGCGACCGGCGCCGGTGAGCCGGTAGGCGATGCGGCCCTCGTCGTCCTCGCCGGCCGCCTCGACCAGCCCGTCACGCTCCAGCCTGGCGAGCGTGGTGTAGACCTGCCCGACGTTGAGCGGCCAGGTGCCGCCGGTGCGCTGCTCGAACTCCGACCGCAGCCGCGCGCCGTAGGCCGGCTCCTCGGCCAGCAGCGCGAGCAGACCCAGCCTCACCGACATCCGCGCCCCCTGACCGTTTCCCCATACCGGGTATCCCCCGGTGAGGGAGGACCGTATACCGGGTATGTAGAGGCGTCAAGGACGTCGGACGAGGGCGCCCGCGTCAGGCGGGACGGCGTCCGCCACCGGCTCGGCCGAGGCAGTGCCGCGCCGGGCCACCCGCCGGAGCGGTCGCTGGGCGAGCACCGCGACGACCAGCGCCGCAGCGGCGGCGCCGACGGTGACGGAGAAGGCACCCGTGTGGCCCACGGCGTCGGCGAGCCGGCCCGCGAGCGCCGACCCCACGGCATACCCGAGGCCCGTGGCGGCGGCCAGCAGGGTCATCGCCGTGCCGACGCGCGCCAGGGGCACGGCCCTCTCACCGAGGGTGAAGACGCTGATCATGTAGGGGGCGACGGCGAACCCGAGGACGAGCACGACCACGACGAGGTGGCCCAGGGTCGTGGTCCAGAGCAGCGGTGTGCCGAGCACCAGCAGGCCCGCCGCGGACACGAGGACCCGCACCGGGTAGCCGATCCGCTCCGGCAGCGCGGCGAACGCCAGACCGGCCACGACGCTGCCCACGCCGAGCAGGGCGTGCACGAGCCCCGCGGCCCCGGCGTGGCCGGCCGCCGTCGCGAGCACGGTCGTCCCGGTCTGCACGGAGCCGAAGACCATCCCGATGAGCAGCTGCGCCAGCAACAGGGCCGCGAAGGTGCCGGTGAGCAGGCGGCCGACCACCTCGGCGGACGTGCCGCTGGACCGCAGCAGGCGCGCGCTCGGGTGCAGCGCGAAACCGACCCCGAAGACGAGGAGCATGGCCGCGGCGAACAGCAGCCCCGCAGCGGGGTTGGCGATGACCGCGAGGAGCCCGAGCAGGGCGGGTCCGAGGACGAACGAGGCCTCGTCGGCGGCGCCCTCGTAGGAGAACGCGGTCTCGAGCAGCCGCTCCTGCCGGTGGCCGGTCCGGTCGGTGAGGGGCCGCCAACGGACACGTGCCAGCGGCCCGATCTGGGGCAGGAAGGCGCCGGCGACCGCGGATGCCGCCACGACCACACCGACCGGTGACCCGGAGACCGTCAGCGCGACGAGGACCCCGAGGGCCAGGCCGCCGGCCAGGGACTGCAGGAGGACCACCGGTCGCTGGCCCCGGCGGTCGGCGAGTGCCCCGGCGACCGGGGAGCAGACCGCGTTGGCGACGGCGAGTGCACCCGCCGACAGGCCACCGGCGGCGTAGGAGCCGGTCGCGCCGGCCACCAGGAGCAGGGCGCCCATCTGGCTCATGGCCAGGGGCAGGCGGCCGAGGAAGGCGACGAGGACGTAGAGCGGACCGGCCAGGCTGAACAGCCGGCGGTAGGAGGCAAGGGGCGACACGGTCTCTCCGGTACGACGAAGCGGCTGTGCGCCCAACCCACCACCAAGGCGCACTCGAGGTCCCTGTGCTCACGCCATCCTACGGGCCGGGAGCCGGGGGTCCCTACGGCAGCAGGAGGATCTTGCCGACGTGGCCGCTCGCCTCGAGCTCGCGGTGGGCTGCGCCCGCGTCGGCGAGCGGGTGGCGGGACTGGATGACCGGCCGCACCCGACCGTCCTCGAGCAGCGGCCAGACGTGCTCGCGCACCGCCGCGACGATCGTGGCCTTCTCCGCCTCGGGACGCGCTCGCAGCGACGTGGCGATGACCGCGGCGCGCTTGCGCAGGAGGGTGTTCAGGTCGAGCTCCGCCGTCGTCCCGCCCTGGAGGCCGATGACGACGAGGCGGCCGTTGACGGCGAGGGCCTCCACGTTGCGTGCGAGGTACTTCGCCCCGACGACGTCGAGGATGACGTCGGCTCCCGCGCCGTCGGTGGCCCGCCGGACCTCCTCCACGAAGTCCTGCTCGCGGTAGTTGACGAGGATCTCCGCGCCGAGCTCCAGGCACGCCTGCAGCTTCTCGGCGCTGCCCGCGGTGACCGCGACCCGCGCGCCCACCTCGCGCGCGAGCTGGATCGCCATCGTGCCGATGCCGGACGAGCCGCCGTGGACGAGCAGCGTCTGCCCCGGGAGGAGGTTGGCGGTCATGAAGACGTTGGACCACACGGTGCAGACGACCTCCGGCAGGCCGGCCGCGTCCTCGAGGCTCACCCCGCGCGGCACGGGCAGCACCTGGGCCGCCGGCACGCACACGGCCTCGGCGTAGCCCCCGCCCACCAGCAGCGCACACACCTCGTCGCCGACCGACCAGGCGTCAACCCCGGGGCCGAGCGCGTCGACGGTGCCGCTCACCTCCAGGCCGGGGTAGTCGGAGCCGCCGGGCGGCGGCGGGTAGAACCCCTTGCGCTGCATGACATCGGCACGGTTGACACCGGCGGCGGCGACCTGGATGCGGACCTCGCCGGCGCGCGGCTCGGGGGTCGGGACGTCGGCGACGACGAGGGCGTCGGCGTCGCCCGGCTCCGGGATGGTGACGGCCTTCATGCCGCCGAGCCTATGGCGGGCCCGCTCGAGGTCGGGTGGGGTGTCCACGTCGGTGCTCGCGTCCGTGGGCACACGGATGCCGAAAGCCGTTGCGGCGTCGAGGAGCTGGCGCGCCGGCGTACCCGCAGGGCGGGCCGGCACTGCTGACCTCAGCGCCTCCGTGCGGAAGGCGGCGAGGAGGGGCTGCAGCCTCCCGTCGGCGTCGGCCGCCGCGACCGCGCCGTGTGCCGGGTGCTCGCCGAGGTGCCGCGCGAGCGCCGCCGCCGGCCGGCCGGCATACGGCATGTCGCCCGCGACGAGGACCGTCACGGCCGTGTCGAGCAGGGGCAGCGCGGCGGCGATCCCGGCAACCGGGCCGCCGCCCGGTGGCTCCTCACGGACCCACGCGAGGCCGGCGCGCCGGGTGGGCCGCTGCGGCCCCACGCACACGACCGCCCAGTCCCGCGGCAGGGCGTCGAGCAGGTGGTCCAGGACTGTCGCGTCGCCGAGGCGGGCTCGCGTCTTGTCGCTCCCGAAGCGGCTGCTCGCGCCGCCGCAGAGGACCACCGCGGTGACGCCGCCGGAGCCGGTCACGCCTTGGCGCCCAGGCGGACCGAGAGCGTGCGCGCCGTCCTGCCGACCGCCGTGACCAGCCGGTCGCGCTCGGCGTCGCCGACCTCCCCGTCGCGGTAGGTCACGGCGACGCCCGCCACCGGGTGGCCGGTGTGGTCGAGCACCGGCCGCGCCACGGAGGACAGCCCCTCGCTGACCGAGCCGTGCTCGACGGCGTAGCCGCGCTGCCGGACGTCGGTGAGGAGCCGTCGCAGCTCGCTCACCGTCGTGGGGCCGTGGCCGTTGCGCTGGACCAGGCTGTCGCGGTGCGGGAAGAGCGCGCGGACCTGGGCGGCCGGGAGCTCGGCGAGCATCGCCAGCCCGGAGGCGGTGAGGCTCGCGGGCAGCCGCACCCCGACGTCGGTGACGAGCAGCGGCCGGCCGGCGGCGCGCTCCTCGATGACGTAGAGGACGTCGCGGCCGTGGAGGATCGCGAGGTGCGCGTTGTGCGTCGTCTGGTCGACGAGACGGCCGAGCAGCGGGCGGGCGATCCGCTGGAGGGGCGCCTGCCGCTGGTAGGCCGAGCCGAGCTCGAACGCGGCGACCCCGAGCCCGTAGCGCCGCTCCTCGGGCAGGTGCGTCACGAAGCCGTGCTCGCGCAGGACGGTCAGCAGGTGGTAGGTGCTCGAGCGCGGGATGCCGAGGGCGCGGCTGATGGAGCCCGCCGGGAGCGGCTCGGTGTGCCGGGCGAGCAGGGAGAGGACCGCGAGGGCCTGCCCGGCGGCGGGTGCGTTCGCCACGCGCCGAGTCTGGCACGGCGGTATGCCGGGCGGGCGAGGGCCGCGCCTGGCGCCGGGGGTGGGCGACCCCGGGAACTTTCGGCCACTCGCCCGAGAGTTCCGGGCGGGGGTCGGGCGCGGGCGTGAACTTTCGGCCACTCGCCCGAGACTTCCGGTCGGGGGGCGAGCGCGGGCGGCAACTTTCGGCCACTCGCCCGAGCGTTGGCGAGTCCTTGCCGCCGTGGGCCGGTTCAGCCGCCCCAGCGGTAGCGGCGCTCCGGTCGCCCGGTCGAGCCGTAGCGCAGCGCCACCTGGGCCCGGCCGGTGCGGACGAGGTGCTCCAGGTAGCGCCGGGCGCTCACCCGGGAGAGGCCCACCGCCTCGGCGCACTCCGTGGCCGAGAGCGTCCCACCACTGGACCGGAGGCTGGAGGCCACGAGCTGCGCGGTCTCCGGGCTCAGACCCTTCGGCAGCCGCTCGTCCTCCGGGCCGGCCGTCGACGCCCGGCGGGCGAGGACCTTGTCGATGTCCGCCTGGCCGGACACCTCGGTGACGTGCAGGAGGTCCTGCTGCACGGCATACCGCTCCAGGCGCTCGCGGAGGTCGTCGAACCCGAACGGCTTGAGGACGTAGTCGACGACGCCCCGGCGCATCGCACCGCGGACGGAGTCGACCTCCTTGGCCGCGGTGATGACCATGACGTCGCAGTCCTGGCCGGCGGTGCGCAGCGCGGCGAGGACGTCGAGGCCGAACATGTCTGGCAGGTAGAGGTCGAGCAGGACCAGGTCGGGCTGCAGGCGCTCCACCGCCTCCAGCGCGGCCGCTCCGGTGTGGCACGAGCCGACCACCCGGAACCCGTCGACGCGTCCCACGAAGCCGGTGTGGATCCGCGCCACCATGAAGTCGTCGTCGACGACGAGCACGTCGATCACGACGCCGCCGTCTCAGGGACGGGTGCCACGGTGAGGGTGGCGGTGAACATCGCCCCGGACTCGGTGGTGCTCACCGACACCTCGCCGCCGCGGCGGCGGCAGATCAGCCGGGTGAGGGCCAGGCCGATGCCGCGCTCGCCCGAGGCGGCCGCCTTGGTCGTGAAGCCGTGGGCGAAGACCTCCTGCGCAAGCTCGGGCGCGACGCCGGGGCCGGAGTCGCGGACGACGACCTCGAGGGTCGAGGCGTCCTGGTGCAGGGCGACCTCCACCCAGTGGTCCTCCTCGCTGCCGTGGACGGCGGCGTCCACGGCGTTGTCGAGCAGGTTGCCGACGATGGTGGCGACGTCGGCGGAGTCGGTGGACTCGAGCCGCTCGAGGTGGGTGTCGTCGGCGATCCGCAGCTCGACCCGGCGCTCGGCGGCCAGCGAGGACTTGGCCATGAGCAGCGCGGCGACGGCCGGGTCGCGGACCTTGCTGTTGGTCGTGACGTCGAGCGAGGCGCGGTGGGCGCTGAGGGCGTCGACGTAGCGCACGACCTCGTCGTGGTCGCCGATCTGGATCAGGCCACTGATGATGTGGAGCTGGTTGGCGAACTCGTGCGCCTGCGCCCGGAGCAGCTGCGTGGAGGAGCGGAAGGACCCGAGCTGCCGCTCGAGCTGGGCGAGCTCGGTGCGGTCGCGCAGGGTGGTGACGGTGCCGAGGTACCGGCCGTCCTTGGTCACGTGCATCCGGTTCATGACCAGCACCCGTCCGCGCCGGATGACGACCTCGTCGCGTGGCTCCGCGCCTGGCTCCGGGTCACGCTCCCCGTCACGCTCCGCGTCACGCTCCCCGCCGCGGCTGGTCGCCTCGGCTCGCGGCTCGTCCACCCCGCTCTCGGTGGCACCGACGAGGACCTCGTAGAGCCGGCCCCCGATCCGCAGGTCCGACAGCGAGACGCCCACCGCGTGCTCGGGGAGGTCGAGCAGGCGCCGGGCCATGTCGTTGACGAGGGTGATGCGGTGCTGCGGGTCGAGGGCGATGACGCCTTCGGCGATGCCGTAGAGGAGGGCCTCACGGTGCTCGGCCAGCCCGGTGATCTCGTGGGGCTCGAGGCCGAGCGTCTGGCGTTTGATCCGGCGGGCGAGCAGCCAGGAGCCGAGGCCGCCGAGGATCGAGGCGATGCTGAGGTAGATGAGCAGGTTGGAGGAGGCGCCGCGCAGCCGCTGCCAGACCGACGGCGACACCTCGCCGACCATGACGGTGCCGAGGAGGCGGCCGACCCGGTCGCGCTCGTCGCTGAGGACCGGGATCTGCGCCACCAGCTCGCGCGTTCCGTCGATCGCGAGGGTGCCCGACCAGCTCTTCCCCTCGGCCACGGCCGGGCTGCCGAGGGGGAGGTCGCTGTCGAGCAGGGCGGCGTTGGTGGAGGCCCGGACGCTGCCTTCGACGTCGGCGATGGTGACGTCCTGGACGCCGGACTGGGTGGAGACGCTGTGCACGAGCGTCGCCAGGTCGCCGCGGACGCCGGGCTCGGCCAGCCGCGCGCGGACCAGGGAGGTCGCCGCGAGCTGCTCGGCGAGTGCCGACACGCGGCGGCCCTCGACCCGGTTGAACGTCGCGCTCGACTCCGACACCGACAGCGCGGCGACGATGACGAGGACGGCCACGACGATGGCGAACTGCAGCGTCAGCAGCTGCCCCGCGAGCGTCGTCCGCCGCAGCGCACGCATGACCACTATGAACTCAACCTTCATTGGTGACACAAGCGCGACGGGCGGCGCGCCTCGGCACATGATCATGCCTGCCCCCTCCCCGACCACGAAAGAGGTCCCCACGATGCGAGCCCGTTCCACCGGACTCCTCGGCGCCCTGGCCGTCACCGCAGTCCTCGCCGTCAGCGCCTGCGGCGCGACGGCCGACAAGTCCACGTCCGACGCCGGCGCGACCAAGGCGGACGCCAAGCCCGCCACCGGCCTGCAGCTCATGGTGCCCAACTCGCCCGGCGGAGGCTACGACACGACCGCCCGCACCGCGGCGAAGGTCATGGAGGGCGAGAAGGTCACCGGCCAGATCCAGGTCTTCAACCTCCCCGGCGCCGGTGGCACGGTGGGCCTGCAGCGCATCGTCAACGAGAAGAGCAACGGCAAGCTCGCCATGCAGATGGGCCTGGGCGTCGTCGGCGCGGCCTACACGCAGAAGTCGAAGGCGACGCTCAACGACACCACCCCGATCGCCAAGCTGATCGAGGAGGCCGGCGCGATCGTCGTGCCGAAGGACTCGCCCTACAAGGACATCAACCAGCTCGTCGACGCCTGGAAGAAGAACCCCAAGGGCCTCGCCGTCGGCGGCGGCTCCTCCCCGGGCGGCCCCGACCACCTCCTCCCGATGCAGCTCGCCAAGGCCGTGGGCATCGACCCCAAGACGGTCAGCTACGTGTCCTACGACGGTGGTGGCGAGCTCCTGCCGGCCCTGCTCGGCAACAAGATCGCCTTCGGCGCCAGCGGCTTCGGCGAGTTCCTCGACCAGGTGGAGGCCGGCGACGTCCGCGTCCTCGCCGTGACGAGCGAGAAGCCGATCGACGCCCTGAAGGACGTGCCGACCCTCAAGGACAAGGGCATCGACCTCGTCTTCACCAACTGGCGCGGCATCGTGGCTCCCCCCGGCATCTCGGACGCCGACAAGAAGGTCTGGATCGACGCCTTCACCAAGATGCACGACACCAAGGCGTGGAAGGACGAGGAGGCCAAGCGCGGCTGGACCGACGCCTTCCAGACCGGTGACGAGTTCGCGACGTTCCTCAAGCAGCAGGACAGCGACGTCGCCGAGATCCTCAAGGGCCTCGGCCTCGCATGAGCCATCTCGGCTTGGGCGGCCGCCCGGAGGTCAGGGACCGCGCACAGTACGGCCTGTGCGCGGCCCTGGCCCTCCTGGGCGCCCTCGCCATCGTGGACGCCTCTCGTCTCCACCACCTGGCGACGAGCAACGACCCGGTCGGCCCGAAGCCGGTGCCGGTCATCCTCGGCAGCCTGCTCATCCTCGTCTCGATCCTGTACTCCCTGGACGTCGCCCGGGGCGGGCAGGGCGAGGCCGAGGAGGGTGAGGACGTCGACCTGAGCTCCGGCTCGGACTGGCGGACGCTGGCCCTCCTGGTCGCCGCCTTCGTCGCCAACGCACTGCTCATCCAGCCGCTCGGCTGGGTCATCAGCGGCACGGTCCTCTTCTGGGGGTCGGCCTTCGCGCTCGGCAACCGTCACCACCTCCGCGGCCTGCTCTTCGGGCTCGCCCTCTCCCTCGGCACGTTCTACGCCTTCGCGATCGGCCTCGGCATCAACCTGCCCGCCGGCATCCTCCAGGGGATCCTCTGATGGACAACCTCAACCACCTGATCGAGGGCTTCGGCGACGTCCTGACGCCGCTGAACCTGCTCATGGCGCTCGTCGGCGTCATCGTCGGCACCGCCGTCGGCGTCCTGCCCGGCATCGGCCCGGCCATGACGGTGGCGCTGCTCCTGCCGATCACCTACGGCATGGAGCCGGCGCAGGCGCTCATCCTCTTCGCCGGCATCTTCTACGGCGGCATGTACGGCGGCTCGACCACCTCGATCCTGCTCAACACCCCCGGTGAGTCGTCGTCGGTCGTCACCGCGATCGAGGGCAACAAGATGGCCAAGGCGGGCCGAGCCGCACA
>JAICIN010000003.1 GCA_025924375.1 Dermatophilaceae bacterium
CCGCTCGCCTCCGAGCGCAGCGAGACCGGGCCGTGGGCCACCTCGAGGCCCCAGCTGAGGCAGGCGTCGGCGGTCAGCGCACCGAGGGCGTCGGAGTTGCCGACGACCGCGACGCGGCTGCCGGCGGGCAGCGGCTGGTGGACGACGAGCTGGGCGACGTCGAACATCTGGTGCATGTTCTCGACGCGGATGACACCCGCCTGCCGCAGCATCGCGTCGAACGCCTCGGGCCGCACCCGGGTCTGCCGCGCCCGGTGGCCCGGTGGCACGCCGTAGGAGGAGATGCCGGACTTGACGACGATGACCGGCTTGATCATGGCGAGCCGGCGGGCGATCCGGGAGAACTTGCGCGGGTTGCCCATCGACTCGAGGTAGAGGCCGACCGCGCTCGTGTCCTCGTCGTCGATCCAGTACTGCATGAGGTCGTTGCCGGAGACGTCGACGCGGTTCCCGGCCGAGGCGAAGACCGAGATGCCGAGGTTGCGGCGGGAGGCGGAGGCGAGGACCGCGATCCCCAGGGCACCGCTCTGCGAGAAGAGCCCGAGCCGGCCCCGTGGTGGCAGCTGCGGCGCCAGTGATGCGTTGAGCCGCACGGCTTCGGCGTTGTTGATCACGCCGAAGGAGTTCGGCCCGATGACGCGCATCCCCGCGCCCCGGGCGGTGCGGAGCAGCCGGTCCTGCAGCTCGGCGCCGTGGGGGCCGGCCTCGGCGAAGCCCGACGAGACGACCAGCAGCGTGCGCACGCCGGCCTCGGCACAGTCCTCGACCACCTCGAGGACCTGGTCGGCCGGGACCGCGACCACCGCGAGGTCGACGTGGTCGGCGATGTCCGAGACGCGGGCGTGGGCCGGGAGCCCGAGCACCTCCATCGCCTCGTTGTTCACGGCGTGGACCGCACCCTGGAACCCGGCGCCCTGGATGTTGGTGAGGATCCGGTGCCCGATGGAGTCGCTGCGCCGGGAGGCCCCCACGACGGCGATGCTCTGGGGGAAGAGGACCGCGTGCATCGACACCGCCTCGGCCCGGTGCTCCCGCGAGAGCCGCACCGCCTCGGAACGCTCCGTCGGCCCGATCGCGAAGTGCACCGCCACCACGCCGTCCTCGAACCGGCGGCTCACCTCGTAGCCCGCCTCGGCGAACACCGAGAGCATCCTGCGGTTCTGCGGCAGCACCTCCGCCACGAACTCGCTGATCCCCATCTCCTGCGCGATGACGGCGAGGTGCTCGAGCATGACCGAGCCCACGCCGCGGCCCTGGAAGTGGTCGGAGATGTTGAAGGCCACCTCCGCGCTTGTGCGGCTGGTGCGGTCGTAGCGGCCGATGCCGACGATGTCGTCGCGCACGGTCGCCACCAGGGCGACGCGGTCGCGGTAGTCCACGGTCGTGAACCGCGTCACGTCGCGGTCGCTCAGCTGGCGCAGCGGGGCGAAGAAGCGCAGGTAGATGGACTCCTCGGACTGCCCCGCGTGGAACCGGCGGACCGCGTCGGCGTCGGAGGGCTTGATCGGGCGGATGTGGGCGACCGACCCGTCCCGCAGCACGACGTCCGCCTCCCACCGGACGGGGTAGCCCGGCGGCAGCGCGACAGCCTCGCTCATGGCCCCAAGGATGGCACGACGAGCAGCGCCGACCCGGCGGTGCCGCTACCGCCGCAGGGGCACCGCCCCGAACGTCGCCCCGTCGTCCGTGCTCGCCCAGTAGGATCCCCCGCCCGCGACGACGTAGACGAGCCGGCCACCTGCGGCGCCCGCCCACAGGGCCGTCCCGGCCGCAGCAGGGTCGAGCCCGGCTTCGCTCCACGTCAGCCCGCCGTCGGCGCTCACGAGGAGCGATCGCTGCCCGGCCGCGCCGGCCGTGCCCGGCAGGCCCTGCCGGATCGCGACGAGGTGGGTGGCGTCGGGGGCGGTGAGCCAGATGCCGGCGGGGGTCGGCGCGCCGAGGCCGGCGGCCGGGTGGGTGCGCCACGACGCTCCACCGTCGGTCGACGTCCCCATGACGTATGCCGGGTTGCCCGCCGGGGCGCCCGGGCACACCCCGAGCAGCGTTCCCCGGCTGTTCGCCGTCGCCGAGACGACGACACCCGTGCCGGGTGAGCACGCGGCCGGCGCGGTGACCGCCCCGGCGTCCCCGGAGAGCCGGTAGGCCCGGGCCCGGGGCCCCTGACCCTGCACGACGGGTGTCGCCGGAGGCAGGGTGGCGTTGAGGTAGGCGTCGGAGCCGTCCATCGCCACCCACGCGGCGTCGACGTCGCGCGGCAGCGCGGGGACCGTCACCGGGCTGGTGGTCGTCGCCGCCATGTCGGAGCGACGCACACCCAGCCCCCGGCAGGAGCCGGTGGACCCCGACTGCCGGCAGCCGCTGGCCGTGGCCATCCAGACCTGCCGTCCGTCGGTCTCCAGGCTCAGGACCGCCTGCCCGCCGACGTCCACCGGCGTCCAGGAGCGTCCACCGTCGAGGGTGCGCAGCGTCGTGCCGCCGAAGACGTAGCCGATGCGCTCGTCAGCGAACCGGATGCCGACCAGGTCGTGCGTCGAGGTGGGGCCGCCACCTGCCCCGCTGGCGGTCAGCGCGGGGAAGGACGCGCGGGTCGACCACGTCGCGCCGTCGTCGTCGGAGGCGACGACGGCCGTGCAGTCCTGTCCGCCGCAGACGGCGCGGCCCAGTGCGTAGAGGTGCCGCCCACCGCCGTTGGTCAGCGAGACGATGCCGAAGCTGCGCGGCGCCGGCAGCACGGTGCTCGTCGGTGACGGGCCGGCCGAGCTGCTTGCCCCGGGCGGGGGCGGCACGGTGCGGGCGGAGGTCGGGGGCGGCTGCAGCGCCGACGTCGACCCGCTGGCGGAGCCGGTCGGCCGGTGGGTCTGCGTCGCGGGCGAGGCCAGGTGCCCGGTGCCGGGGCCGAGGCTGCCGTAGGCGACGGCACCGACGACGACCGCCGCCGCGGCGCCGGCCAGGTAGGGGGCCCAGCGCCGGCGCGCCGGCCGCCGGGCGTCACGGACGAGCTCGTCCCAGTGACCGGGGCCGCCGGGCAGGTCCTCCACCCGGGCGCGCTCGCGGGCGAAGAACTCCTCCAGCGGGTCCTCGCGGGGGTCGGTGTCGCGGGGGCTCATCGGCTCTCTCCCAGCAGCTGCGCCAGCCGCTGGCGCGCGTCGAACAGGTCTCGCTTCACGGTGCCCTCGGCCTTGTCGAGCTGGCGCGCGACGGTCGCGACCGGCAGGTCCGCGAAGTAGTGCAGGAGGACGACCACGCGGAGCCGGTCGGGCAGGCGCAGGACGGCCTCCCGGACCGTCAGCGTCGTCGCGGCGTCCGTGTCCGCGTCGCGCGGCGCACCCGCCTCGTGCCGCTGGTAGGCGACCTGCTCGCGGCCGCGCTTGCGCCAGTGGTCGCGGACGAGGTTGGCGGTGACCGTGTAGAGCCAGGGCCGGGGCTCGTCGACCGTGCCGAACTCGCGCAGCAGCCGCAGGAACGCCTCGGTGGCGAGGTCGTGGGCGAGGTCGGGGTCCCCGACGAGGCGGGCCGTCCAGCCGGCGAGGCGCGCGTAGTGGGCCTCGTAGACCTCGCGGACCGCCGCCTCCACGTCGACGCGGTCCCGCGTGGTCAACGACAGCCCTCCCCTGGGTTCCACCGCGGAGGCGAGCACGGTCACGGACGTCACTCCCCGATGACGCCGCACGGCGCCCGGTGGTTGGGCCAGTCTGGCAGGCTGCCCCCGTGGAGCTCTCCGAGGTCGTGCGCCGCCGGCGCATGGTGCGCCGCTTCGACCCCGCACGCCCGGTCCCCCGGGCGGCGCTGGAGCGCTGCCTGTATGCCGCGTTGCGGGCTCCCAGCGCCGGGTTCAGCCAGGGCTGGGACTTCCTGGTCCTCGAGGCGCCCGAGCAGCGTGGCGCCTTCTGGGACGCCTCACGGGAGGACGACGACGCCCCCGACGACTGGCTCCGCGGCGTCCGGGCCGCCCCGGTCCTGGTGCTGTGCCTCTCGGACCCCGACACCTACCTCGACCGCTACGCCATGCCCGACAAGGGGTGGGAGGACCGCGACCCGGCCCGCTGGCCGGTCCCCTACTGGGACGTCGACACCGGCATGGCCGCCCTGCTCATGCTCCTCACGGCCGTCGACGAGGGGCTCGGCGCGCTCTTCTTCGGCGTCCCGCCGGCGCGCCAGGACGCGGTGCGGCGTGCCCACGGCATACCGCACAACCGACGCATCGTCGGGGTCGTCGCCCTCGGCCACGAGCTGCGGCGCGTGGAGGGCTCGAGCCGGGTCCGCCGGCGGCGGGGAGCCGAGGAGGTCGTGCACTGGGGCCGGTTCGGCGAGTCGGGTGCGGAGGCGTCGGCGCCGTAGGTCAGGATTGGCAGGAACCCTGACCCGAGGAGCTCACCACCCGCATGGCCCGCAAGAGCGCACCGCCACCGCCCGAGGACTACGTCGAGCGCATCGTCGACATCGACGTCGAGGAGGAGATGCAGGGGGCGTTCCTCGAGTACGCCTACTCCGTCATCTACTCGCGCGCGCTGCCGGACGCCCGCGACGGGCTCAAGCCGGTGCAGCGCCGGATCCTGTTCGCCATGGCGGAGATGGGGCTGCGCCCCGACCGCGGGCACGTGAAGTCCTCGCGGGTCGTCGGCGAGGTCATGGGCAAGTACCACCCCCACGGCGACACCGCGATCTACGACGCGCTGGTGCGCATGGCCCAGCCGTTCACGATGCGCCTGCCGCTCGTGGACGGGCACGGCAACTTCGGCTCCCTCGACGACGGCCCCGCCGCGTCGCGCTACACCGAGGCGCGGCTGGCGCCGGCGGCGCTGCTCATGACCGGCAGCCTCGACGAGGAGACCGTCGACTTCGTCCCGAACTACGACGACCAGCTCCTCCAGCCCGACGTGCTGCCGGCCGCGTTCCCCAACCTCCTCGTCAACGGCGCGAGCGGGATCGCCGTCGGCATGGCGACCAACATGGCCCCGCACAACCTCGTCGAGGTCATCGGCGCGGTGCGCCACCTCATCGCCCACCCGGGCTGCTCGCTCGACGACCTCATGCGCTTCGTGCCCGGCCCGGACCTGCCGGCCGGCGGGCGGATCGTCGGGCTCGAGGGCATCCGCGACGCCTACCTGACGGGACGCGGCTCGTTCCGCACCCGGGCGACGGCGCGGGTGGAGAAGACCAGCCCCCGCCGCATGGGGATCGTCGTCACCCAGCTGCCCTTCCTCGTCGGCCCGGAGAAGGTCGTCGAGAAGATCAAGGACGCCGTGCAGTCCAAGAAGCTGCAGGGCATCTCGGACGTCAAGGACCTCACCGACCGCAAGCACGGGCTGCGCCTGGTCATCGAGGTCAAGAACGGCTTCAACCCCGAGGCGGTCCTGGAGCAGCTCTACCGGCTCACGCCGATGGAGGACTCCTTCGCCATCAACAACGTCGCCCTCGTCGACGGCCGGCCGCGCACGCTCGGCCTGAAGGAGCTGCTGCGGGTCTACGTCGACTTCCGCACCGGGGTCGTGCGCCGGCGCAGCGAGTTCCGGCTCCGCAGGCGCCAGGACCGGCTGCACCTCGTCGAGGGCCTGCTCGTCGCGATCCTCGACATCGACGAGGTCATCCAGGTGATCCGCTCCTCCGACGACGCCGGCACCGCGCGGTCCCGGCTCATGGACGTCTTCGACCTCTCCGAGCCGCAGGCCACCTACATCCTCGACCTCCAGCTCCGGCGGCTGACGAAGTTCTCGCGGATCGAGCTCGAGAACGAGAAGGGCGAGCTGGAGCGGCAGATCGAGGAGCTGCAGGCGATCCTGGCCGACGAGTCGCTGCTCCTGAAGCTGGTCTCCACCGAGCTCGCCGACGTCGCCAAGGCCCACGGCACCCCCCGCCGCACCGTACTGCTCGAGTCGGCCGGCACGCCGCTCAGCGCGGCGACGCCGCTCGAGGTCGCCGACGACCCCTGCTGGGTGCTGCTGTCCTCCACCGGCCTGATGGCGCGCACGTCCTCGGCCGACCCCGTGCCGAGCAGCGGGTCGCGCAGCAAGCACGACGTCGTCGTGGGCGCCGTGCGCACCACCGCCCGGGGCGAGGTCGGCCTGGTGACCTCACGGGGCCGGATGGTGCGGCTGTCGGCGCTCGAGCTGCCGACGCTGCCCCCGACCAACGGCTCCCCCAGCCTCTCCGGCGGAGCCCCCCTGGCCGCCTACGTCGACCTGCCCCCCGGCGAGGCGCCGCTCACCATCGTCTCCCTCGACACCGACGGGCCCGGCGTGGCCCTCGGCACGGCCCAGGGCGTGGTCAAGCGGCTCGTGCCCGACTACCCGAGCCGCTCCGACTTCGAGGTGATCGGCCTCAAGGACGGCGACGCCGTGGTCGGCGCGGTGCAGCTGCGCAGCGGCGGCGAGGACCTCGTCTTCGTCTCCTCCGACGCCCAGCTCCTGAGGTTCCCCGCCGAGGCGGTCCGGCCACAGGGCCGCGGCGGCGGCGGCATCGCGGGCATCCGCCTCGCGGCCGGCCACCGCGTGGTGTTCTTCGGTGCCGTCGACCAGGCCGCGGAGGCGGTCGTCGTCACCTCCTCGGGGTCCTCCGGCGCCCTCCCCGGCACCGAGCCCGGCTCCCTCAAGGTCACCCCGTATGCCGAGTACCCGCCGAAGGGGCGCGGCACCGGAGGCGTGCGCTGCCACCGCTTCCTCAAGGGTGAGGACACCCTCGTGCTGGCGTGGGTGGGCCCCGTCCCCGTGCGGGCCGCGGCGGCCAACGGCGTCCCGCTCGAGCTCCCGCCCCCCACCGGTCGCCGCGACGGCTCGGGCGCACCCGCGCCGACGCCGGTCGCCGGGATCGCGGGGCCGGTCGGGCCGGCGGACGAGGACCGGCCCGCCGGTCACGCGGGAGCCGCGGCGCCCGCGTGACGACCCACGGCGACATGTCCCCGGCGCCGGGCGCCGGCGCCCACGGGCACAGCTCGCCCGGCGCCTGCTCGGTCGGCCACGCCCTGGCGGCGACGAGTGCCTACGGCACGGCGCCGCAGGCGCGGTTCTGGCTCGCCCTCGAGCAGTCCGGGCCCTGGGGCCGGGACGCCGCGGTCGAGTCCCACCTGCCGGTGGCGGTCGGACGCCGGCTGTCCGAGGAGTGCGCGAGCCTCGGTGGCCGGTTCGCCCTCCTGCGCCGGCCCGGCACCCACCCGGACCGGCACCGGCCGGGCGGCCGCACGGCATACCTCGCCTTCTGCGGCAGCGCGAGGACCCCGCCCTGGCTGCTCTCGGTTCGCCTCCACAGCGCCGAGGAGGCGCTCGCCCTCGACCTCGCCGCCCTCGCCCGCGGAGCCCTCGACGACAGCGCCGCGCACGCCTCGAACGCCCGGACGTCTCCTCCGGTGCTCCTCGTGTGCACCAACGGCCGGCGCGACGTCTGCTGCGCCGTCCGCGGGCGACCGGTGGCGCTCGGGGCGGGCGCGCAGCACCCGGGCCGGGTGTGGGAGGCGTCGCACACCGGCGGTCACCGGTTCGCACCCACGGCGGTGCTGCTCCCCCACGGACGGATGCTCGCCCGGCTGGACGGGCCGCTCGCCGCAGCGGTCCTCGACGAGGCCGACCGCGGGCACCTCCCGGCGGCCGCCCTCGGCCCGGTCCACGACCGGGGGTGGAGCGCGGTCGTCCCCGCGGCCCAGGCGGCCGAGTCGCACGTGCGCGCGCAGACGGGCGAGACGTCGCTGACCGCGCTGCTCGCCCACGAGCTCGCAGGCGAGGGCACCCCCACACCGCTGGTGCGCGTGGAGCACGCCGACGGAAGGTACTGGACCGTGGCGCTCGAGCGTCGCGAGCAGGGGTTCTCACTGCCGGACTCCTGCGGCAAGGCGGCGATCCCGGTGCAGCAGTGGGAGCCGCTCCTCAGGTGACGTGCGGCGCGCGCCCAGCCCACTGCCAGAACCGCCGCGAGGGGGCCATCGTCCGTCCGGCCCTTTACCCGATCGTTACCTGTGAGGCCCGTCGCACCGCTTGCAGGGTGTTGCGAAAGCGCTTTTACTCGGAGGCGGTATCCCTCAGTGTCGAGGCGAGTCGGCTCCGGCACGCAAGCGTGAAACGGAGGCGGGCTGATGGCCCCTCACATCCCCAGGCGCCGGACGCAGGCGCTGTTCGCGACGGTCCTCGCGGTCGGCCTCACGGCGGCGTGCGGTGGAGGCGGAGGCGGCAGCAGCTCCTCCAAAGGGTCGAACAACGCCGCGGCGAGCAGCCACGGACCGATCACCTTCGTCACCGGCAAGGACAACAGCGGTGTGTGGGCCCCCACGATCGCGAAGTGGAACTCCGCCCACCCCAACGAGAAGGTCACGCTCAAGGAGCAGTCCGACAACGCCGACCAGCAGCACGACGACATCGTCCAGCACATGCAGGCCAAGGACGCGAGCTACGACATCGTGACGGTCGACGTCGTGTGGACCGCCGAGTTCGCCGCCAAGGGCTGGCTCGTGCCGCTCGAGGGCAAGTTCGCCCTCGACACCTCCAAGCTCCTCAAGCCGACCGTGGACGCGGCGACCTACAACGGCAAGCTCTACGCCGCACCGTTCGCCAGTGACGGCGGCCTGCTCTACTACCGCAAGGACCTCGTGCCCAACCCGCCGAAGACCCTCGACGAGATGTGGGGCATGTGCTCCATCGCCAAGAAGAAGGGGATGGGCTGCTACGCCGGCCAGTTCGCCAAGTACGAGGGCCTGACGGTCAACGCGGCCGAGGCGATCAACACCATGGGCGGCAAGATCGTCGACAGCTCGGGCAAGGCCACGGTCGACAGTCCTGAGGCCGTCAAGGGCATCGCGATGCTCGCCGACCACTACAAGAACGGCGACATCCCCAAGGAGGCCATCACCTACCAGGAGGAGCAGGGTCGCCAGGCGTTCGAGGCCGGCAAGCTGCTGTTCCTGCGGAACTGGCCCTACGTCTACAACCTCGCCAAGACCGACGGCTCGTCGGTCGTGAAGAACAAGTTCGGCGTCGCACCGCTGCCGGGCGTGAGCGGCCCCGGCGCCTCCAGCCTCGGCGGCCACAGCGAGGGCATCAGCGTCTACAGCAAGCACCAGGGGACGGCGTTCGACTTCCTGAAGTTCATCGAGGAGGACGCGCAGCAGAAGTTCTTCATGGAGAAGGGCTCCCTGGCGCCGGTCGTCGCGGCGATCTACGAGGACAAGGACCTCGTCGCGAAGTACCCCTACCTGCCGACCCTGCTCACCTCGATCAAGAACGCCGTGCCCCGGCCGGTGACGCCGTTCTACCCGGCGGTGACCACGGCGATCCAGGACAACGCCTACGCGGCGATCAAGGGTGACAAGACCCCTGAGCAGGCCGTGAAGGACATGCAGAGCGCCATCCAGTCGGCCTCGAGCAGCTGACCGGAGAGCACTCCGCGCGGGTGGGGCGGCCCGGGCCGCCCCACCCTCCGCCGGCCCGCCGGTCCGCCGGCTGGCCGAGCACCAGGCTCGTGACAGTGAGGGCAGGAGAGAGCCGATGAGCACGGTGGCGCAGACCCGCCGAGCGGTGCCGCGCAGGCGCGGACCGAAGAGCCTGAACGCGGGGCAGGGCCGACGGGGGCTGCTGCTCGTGCTCCCGACGATCGCCCTGCTCGGGGTCGTGATCATCTACCCGGTGATCAAGGCGATCGTCATGTCCTTCCAGAAGGACGCCGGCCTCGACAAGGCCACCGGGATGTTCGTCCAGGGCGGCTACGCCGGGCTGGCGAACTACAAGCACTGGGTGCTCCAGCAGTGCAACACGCCGACCGGCGCGGTGACCTGCGGCCCCGGCACGCTGGGCGGGCAGACCTACGACGCCCTATGGGTGACGCTGTTCTTCACCGTGGTCGCCGTCGCCATCGAGATGGTCCTCGGCCTGTGGTTCGCGACCATCATGAACCGCACCTTCCGGGGACGCGGCATCGTGCGCGCGGCGATCCTCGTGCCGTGGGCCATCCCGACTGCGGTGACGGCCAAGCTGTGGTTCTTCATCTTCGCCTACGACGGCATCGCCAACCACCTGCTCGGGCTGGTGGGCGTCCAGCCGCTGCTGTGGACCGGTGACGCCTGGCCCTCGAGGTTCGCGGTGATCATCGCCGACGTCTGGAAGACCACGCCGTTCATGGCCCTGCTCATCCTCGCCGGCCTGCAGGTCATCTCCTCCGACGTCTACGAGGCCGCCCAGATCGACGGCGCGACGAAGTGGCAGACCTTCACGCGGATCACGCTCCCGCTGGTGAAGGTGCCCCTCATGGTCGCGGTCCTGTTCCGCACCCTGGACACGCTGCGGATCTTCGACCTGCCCTACATCCTCACCGGCGGCGGCGGCGGCTCCGGCCACGCCACCACGACCCTGTCGATCCTGGTCATCCGGCAGATCCGCGCCGGGTTCAACAGCGCGTCGGCCCTGTCGACGCTGGTGTTCATCCTCATCGCCGTCGTGGCCTTCCTCTTCATCAAGTTCGGCGGCGCCGACGTGATCCGGCGCCCACCGGGCACCGCGCCGAAGCGCCGCTTCTGGCGCCGCGCCACCCCGGCCCAGGCCACCGAAGGGAACTGACGCCATGACCACCCAAGCCCTTCCCGCCGCCGCCACCGCCGCCGAGGAGCAGGTGCGCCACTACACCTTCAAGAAGAGGCGCGGCCCGGTGATCCGCGGCTACATCGGCCTGGCGATCATCGTCATCTGGGGCCTGGCGCCCTTCTACTGGATGGTCGTCACGGCCTTCCGCGACGTCGGCTTCACCTTCGACACGACGCCGTGGCCCACCCACGTGACGCTCGACAACTTCCGCACCGCGTTCTCCACCGCCCGCGGCAACCACTTCGGGCACGCGCTGGTCAACAGCGTCATCATCGGGGTCGTCACCACGGCCGTCGCGATGCTCGTGGGGGTGTTCGCCGCCTACGCGCTCTCCCGTCTGAACTTCCCGGGGAAGTACTTCGTGCTGGGCATCGTCCTCGGCGCCTCGATGTTCCCGGGCGTCGCCCTGGTCAGCCCGCTGTTCCAGCTCTTCTCCTCGTGGGGGTGGCTGAACGGCTACAACTACCAGGCCCTGATCATCCCGAACATCTCCTTCGCACTACCCCTGACGGTCTACACGCTCACCGCGTTCTTCGGGGAGATGCCCTGGGAGCTGGAGGAGTCCGCCCGGATGGACGGGTGCACCCCCGGCCAGGCCTTCCGGAAGATCATGCTGCCCCTGGCGGCGCCGGGGCTGTTCACCACGGCGATCCTGGCCTTCATCAGCTCGTGGAACGAGTTCCTGCTCTCCTCGCAGTTCTCCACGAGCAAGACCCAGCCGGTGACCGTGGCCATCGCCTTCTTCACCGGCGCCCAGCCGCACCAGGAGCCCTACACGACCGTCATGGCGGCGGCCACCATCGTGACCGTGCCGCTGATCATCATGGTGCTGGTCTTCCAGCGTGCGATCGTCTCCGGGCTGACGGCCGGCGGCGTCAAGGGCTGACCCGCGGCTCGGGACCAGCGTCATGGGACTGTTCAACCCCGGCCAGGGGACGGGGGACCCGCGCGGGCGGGCGCAGCGGCTCGACCTGCTCGCCGGCATCCTCGGCTTCTTCGCGCTCATGGCCTTCGTGCAGACCGTCGTCCTGGAGGTGAGGGGCGAGGCGGCCGGCTTCTCGGCCGCCGTCCTGGCGGTCCTCGTCGTGCTGCTCTGGCTCACGGTGCGCGCGCGGCGTCGGCTGGGCGGCGCGGCAGACCCGCCATGAGCACCATCACCGACGTCGCCCGGGTCGCGGGCGTGTCGGTGGCCACCGTGTCACGGGCCCTGCGGGGGCTGGACCGGGTCAGCCCGGCCACGAGGGCGAAGGTGGAGCAGGCGGCGCGCGACCTGCGCTACGTCGCCTCACCCACCGCCATGTCCCTGGCCTCGGGGCGGACCGGTGTCGTCGGCGTGGTGGTGCCGTTCCTCACGCGCTGGTTCTTCGCCACGCTGATCAGCGCCGTGGAGAAGGCCCTGCGGGCGCAGGACCACCACGTGCTCCTCTTCGACCTCGAGGGCGAGCGCTTCGACGCCCGCCTGAGGCTGACCCAGTCGATGCTGTGGAAGCGCGTGGACGGCGTCATCGTCCTCAACGTGCCCGTGGACCAGCGCGAGCGCGAGCTCCTCGAGCTCCTCTCCCTGCCGGTCGTGAGCGTCGGCACGGGGATCGGCAGCTGGCCCAACGTGCGCATCGACGACGCCGCGGCGATGGCGACCGCCACGACGCACGTCCTCGACCTCGGCCACACCGAGGTCGCCTACGTCGGCACGGTCTCCCCCCGCAGTGCGCACCCCCGGACACCGGCCCAGCGCGCCGAGGCGTTCCAGGCGACGATGCAGTCCCGGGGCCTGCGGTGCCCGCCCCGGTGGATGGTGCCGTGTGACTGGACCGCCGCGGCCGCCCTGGGCGAGACCGCCCCCCTGCTCGCCCACAAGCGGCGGCCCACGGCCGTGGTCGCGGCCTCCGACGAGATGGCCTTCGGCGTCATGGCCGCCGCGCGGCGCGCAGGCCTGGAGGTGCCCGGCGACCTGTCGGTCATCGGCATCGACGACCACGCGCTCTCCGGGGTGCTCGACCTCACGACCGTGCGCCAGGACGTCGAGGAGCAGGGCCGGCGTGCCGCGCAGATCCTGCTCGCATCCCTCCTCGACGGGGCCCGGGCGCAGCCGTGCCGCGAGGAGCAGGTGCTGGACTGCGAGCTCGTCGTGCGCGGCTCGACCGCTCCTCCCCCGCAGCGCTAGGCGTCGATGCGCTCCCGGTCGAGCTCAGCGGCGGACTCGATGATGAAGTCCTTGCGCGGACCGACGTCACCGCCCATGAGGAGGTCGAACACCTTCTCGGCCAGCTCGGCGTCCTTGAGGGTGACCCGCCGCAGCGTGCGGTGGCGGGGGTCCATGGTCGTCTCGGCCAGCTGGTCGGCGTCCATCTCGCCGAGGCCCTTGTAGCGCTGGAGCGGCTGCTTGACCGTCTTGCCGCGCTTCGCCAGCGAGCCGACGGTGCGGCGCATCTCGGCCTCGCTGTAGGTGTAGATGAGCTCGTTCTTCCTGGAGCCGGCGTTGACGACCTCGATGCGGTGCAGTGGTGGCACGGCGGCGAAGACCCGGCCGGCCTCGACGAGGGGGCGCATGTAGCGGAAGAAGAGGGTGAGCAGCAGGATCCGGATGTGGGCGCCGTCGACGTCGGCGTCGGTCATGATGATGACCTTGCCGTAGCGGGCGGAGTCGAGGTCGAAGGACCGTCCCGACCCGGCCCCCACCACCTGGATGATGGCGGCACACTCGGCGTTCTTGAGCATGTCGGTGACCGACGCCTTCTGGACGTTGAGGATCTTGCCGCGGATCGGCAGCAGCGCCTGGTAGTCGCTGGAGCGCGCCAGCTTGGCGGTGCCCAGGGCGCTGTCGCCCTCGACGATGAACAGCTCGGAGCGCTCGACCTCGGCGCTGCGGCAGTCGGCGAGCTTCGCGGGCAGCGACGAGGTCTCCAGGGCGTTCTTGCGCCGCTGGGTCTCCTTGTGCAGCCGCGCGCTGATGCGCGACTTCATCTCGGAGACGACCTTCTCCAGGAGCAGGAAGGCCTGCGCCTTGTCGCCGCGCCTGGTCGAGGTGAGCCGGCCCGTCAGCTCGCGCTCGACCACCCGGGTGACGATGGAGCGCACCGCGGCGGTGCCGAGGACCTCCTTGGTCTGGCCCTCGAACTGCGGCTCCGCGAGCCGCACGGTCACCACGGCGGTCAGGCCGGCGAGGACGTCGTCCTTCTCGGGCTTGTCGCTGCCGACCTTGAGCCGGCGGGCGTTGACCTCGAGCTGCTTGCGGAACACCTTGAGCAGCGCCTGCTCGAAGCCCGCCATGTGGGTGCCGCCCTTGGGCGTGGCGATGATGTTGACGAAGGACTTCACCGTCGTGTCGTAGCCGGTGCCCCACCGGACCGCGATGTCGACCGTGCACTCGCGTTCGACCTCCGCCGGGGCCATGTGGCCCTTGGCGTCGAGAACCGGCACCGTCTCGGTGAAGGTGCCGGTGCCCTGGAGCCGCCAGACCTCCGTCACCGCCGCGTCGGGGGCGAGGAACTCGGCGAACTCGCTGATGCCGCCGTCGTGGAGGAAGACGGCGTCGTGCGGACCGTCGGCGCCCGGCGTTCCGGGCAGCCGCCGCTCGTCGCGCACGACGATGGTCAGGCCCGGCACGAGGAAGGAGGTCTGGCGCGCCCGCGCGACGAGCTGGTCGTAGTCGAAGGCCGCGTCCCGGAGGAAGATCTGCCGGTCGGCCCAGTAGCGCACGCGGGTGCCGGTCACGCCGCGCCTCGCCTTGCCGATGACCGCGAGCTCGCTGCTGCGCTCGTAGGGCGTGAACTCGTGGTCGGGGCTCTTGTCGGCCGAGGCGACGTCGGGGAAGTAGCCCGGCTCTCCACGGCGGAAGCTCATGGCGTAGGTCTTGCCGCCGCGGTCGACCTCGACGTCGAGCCGGGCGGAGAGGGCGTTGACGACGGAGGCCCCGACGCCGTGCAGGCCACCGGAGGCGGTGTAGGAACCGCCGCCGAACTTGCCGCCGGCGTGGAGCTTGGTGAAGACGACCTCGACCCCGGTCAGGCCGGTGCGGGGCTCGATGTCGACGGGGATGCCCCGGGCGTTGTCGCGGACCTCCACCGAGCCGTCGGCGAAGAGGATGACCTCGATGCGGTCGCCGTGCCCCGCGAGCGCCTCGTCGACCGCGTTGTCGATGATCTCCCAGAGGCAGTGCATGAGCCCGCGGCCGTCGGTGGACCCGATGTACATCCCCGGGCGCTTGCGGACCGCCTCGAGCCCCTCGAGCACCTGGAGGTGGTGGGCGGTGTAGTCCGACGCCGACTTCGTCGTCGCCGCCTTCTTGGCGGCGCTCCTCGGGGCCTTCTCGGTCGCGGCCAGAGCCACGGGCATCTCTCCTGGTGGTGCGGGGCTGGGGGACGGACGGCCGTATGCCGGGTGGGCACCCGGCATACCGAACCTCACCGCAGGCTATCCCGCGCCGGGGACGGGTCCCCGAACGGCACGCTGGCCCGTTCGGACCCGGGCCGGCTCGGGTGATCGGGCCCGACATGAGCGAGACCACATCCGCGCCCAATGCCTTGGGGGAAGGTCTGAGCGTGCTTGACTGTTGCTACGGACGCCCTGCACCGGCCAGATCCCCACGGATGGCAACCGCCTGCCGGGGTAGAGCGTCCAACGAGTACAGAAGTACACGGCACCGCACGACCCACCTGCGGGGCCACTGGAAGAGAGAAGGCTGACGTGACCACTGCACTGGCACCCTCCCTGACCGCGGCAGACCGCTGCGACCGCTGCGGCGCCCAGGCCTACGTGCGCGCCCGCCTTGCCAACGGCGGCGAGCTGTTGTTCTGCGCCCACCACGGCCGCGAGCACCTGCCCAAGCTGCGGGAGCACGCGGCGGAGATCCACGACGAGAGCGACCGCCTCGGGGAGACCCCGACGATGGCTCCCTTCGAGGAGCGGTAGGCGCCGCCCCTGATCACCGACACCACCACCTGGGTCCCGGCCGTGCTCATCGCGGTCGGGCTCCTTGGCATCGTGGTGCCGGTCCTGCCCGGCCTCGTGCTCGTCCTCGGCGCCGTCCTGCTGTGGGCGGCGCAGGTCTCGAGCGCCCTCGGCTGGTGGGTGTTCGCGGTGAGCGCCGTCCTCTACGGCGCCGGCGTCGCGCTGCAGTACCTCGTCCCCGGTCGGCGGATGCGCCGGGCGGGTGTCGGGACCGTCACCCTCGCCGTTGCCGTGGTCCTGGGGATCGTCGGCTTCTTCGTCGTGCCGGTCATCGGCGGGGTGCTCGGGTTCGTGCTCGGCATCTACCTCGTCGAGCAGGGCCGGCAGCGCGACCGGGCGGCGGCCTGGGCCGCGACGAGGGCGGCGCTGCGGGGGGTCGCGCTGAGCATGGGGATCGAGCTGCTCGCCGGGCTCGCCATCGCCACGACGTGGGTCGTCGGCGTGCTGGCGAGCTGAGGGTCGGGCTCAGGGGTCAGGCAGGGCCAAGGGGTCAGGCTGGGGCTTGGGGTCAGGCTGGGGCTCGGGGGGTCGGGCTCGGGGGGTCGGGCAGGTCACCACTGGTCGCGGCGGCGGTCCCAGCGCTGCTCGAGGCGCTGCATGAACGTCTCGCCGCGGGGCCGGCTCTTGGGCTTCGGCGCGGCCCGGCGGACCGTGCCGTCGGACTGGACGGCGCCGAGCGGGGCGCGGCTTCGACGGGGCGGGGTGAGCGCGAAGACGACCGCGGCGACCATGAGCGCGAAGCCCGCGGCGCCGACCCACATCGTCGTGTTGACGCCGACGAGCACCAGGGCCAGCCCTGCGACGACCCCGACCGCTCCGATGATCATCCGCCGCCGGGCGGCGAGTCGGGCACCGGCTCCCTGCATCTGCGAGGCGAACTTGGGATCCTCGGCATACAGCGCCTGCTCCATCTGCTCGAGCAGCTGCTGTTCGTGCTCCGACAGCGGCACGGTGACCTCCCGGTATTGCCTGCGTCCACCATGGACCAACGCGCGGGGACGCTGATTCGTTGCTGCCTGCCGGCTTCATGCCCAGTCAGTGGCCCTGCGACACCTTCAGGATATGTCGCGCTGCGGGCTTGCGGTAGTCGATCGCCGATCGCCGAGAAGGCTTGCCGGGCGGACGCTTCCCGCCCCGAACCGGGCGCTCGCCCGGTCGACCGCGCGGTCGGCCTCACGCCACCCGGCCTCGGGCTCGACGAGGGTCGCCTGGATCGGTGCTCCGCTGCGGTCGAGGAGCTGCTCCATGCGGACGCCGAGGAGGCGGACCCGGGCCCGCTGCAACGCGAGGGCGTCGAACAGCGAGCAGGCGGTGTCGTAGATGTCACGGCTGACGTCGGTGGGGTCACGCAGGGTCCGGGACCGGGTGATCGTCGTGAAGTCCGAGAACCGCACCTTGATGGAGACCGTGCGGCCCACGAGGCCGGCGGCTCGCACCCGCGCGGCGGTGCGGTCGCTGAGCTTGAGCAGCTGCCGGCGGAGGTGTGCCGGGTCGTCGACGTCGTGGTCGAAGGTCTCGTCGGAGCCGATGCTGCGCTCGCGGCGGGCCGGCTCGACCGGTCGGGGGTCGCGGCCCCACGCGAGCTCGTGCAGGTGGGGGCCGGCACTGTCTCCGAGCGCGCGGCGCAGGGTCTCCACCGGGGTGTGCGCGATGTCGGCGACGGTGCGCAGCCCGAGCCGCAGGAGGGCCTCCTCGGTGCGGTCCCCCACGCCCCACAGCGCGCCGACCGGCAGCTGCTGCACGAAGCCGACGACCTCGGCGCGGGGGACGACGACCATGCCGTCGGGCTTGGCGAGACCGGACGCGAGCTTGGCGACGAACTTCGTCGGGGCGACCCCGACCGAGCACGTGATCCCCTGCTCGTCGGCGATGGTGTCGCGCAGCTGCTGGCCGATGGTGGCGGGGCTGCCGAGCCGGCGGACCGCGCCGGAGACGTCGAGGAAGGCCTCGTCGAGGGAGAGCGGCTCGACGGCAGGGGTGACCGCCGCGAAGGTCGCCATGACGGCTGCGGAGATGCGGCTGTAGAGCCGGTGGTCGGGGGCCAGCACGACCGCCCGGGGGCAGAGCCGACGGGCCCGGGCCATCGGCATGGCCGAGGTGACACCGAAGGCCCGGGCCTCGGAGGTGGCCGAGAGCACGACACCGCGGTTGCCGCCACCGCCGATGACCACCGGCGAGCCGACGAGCTCGGGGCGGCTCAGCAGGGACGCCGAGGCGTAGAAGGCATCCATGTCGACGTGGAGGACGGTGCAGCCGGTGTCGTCGGGCGGCTCGGCCGCGGAGCGTGACGGCAGCGCGAACTGGCGGCGGCTCATCGTGGCCGCCGGGGCTCAGCCGCGGCGGGCGAGGACGTGCAGGGAGGCACCGAGCTGCCCGAGGAAGGGGAAGTCGGGGTGGTGGGTGGCCGCGAGCTCGAGGTCGAGCAGGGCGGTGCGGTCGGCCTCGGAGTCGAGCAGCGCGGAGGGCACGAGGTCGCTGAAGATCCGCACGCCGTGGGTCTCGCACACCGTGAGGCCGGCGCCGGCGACCATCGCGACGAGGTCCGCCGCGTCGAAGCGTCGCGGCAGCGGGTCGCCGGGGCCCCAGCGGCCGTCGGGGCTGGCGAGGGCCACAGCCGCCTGTCGGAGCTGCCCGGCGAGCGCCCGGGACAGCACGGCCGCGAGTCGCTGCGCCGCGACGAGGCTGAGGTGGCCGCCGGGCGCGAGCACCGCGGCGAGGGACCGGAGCGCGGCGGGCGGGTCGTCGACGACCTCGAGGGTGCCGTGGCAGCAGACGAGGTCGACCGGGTCGCCGCCGAGGGCCTGCTCGAGGGTGTCGGCGTCGCCCTGGAGAGCGGTGACGTGGGCCCCCACGCCGGCCTCGGCGCTGCGCCGGGACAGCGACGCGAGCGCGTCGGGGCTGGGGTCGACGACGGTGACGTGGTGTCCACGCTCGGCGAGGGGCACCGCGAGGCCGCCGGTGCCGCCGCCGAGGTCGAGGACGCGCAGCGGGCGGCCGAGCTCCGCCTCCCGGCGGGCGGCGAGGTCGCTGACCGAGGACCAGACGGCGGAGGTGCGCACGGAGGTGTCGACGCCACCACGCCGCGCGCGTCGCTGCTCCTCGGCCACCGCGGGCTCCTTCGGGTCGTCTCCGGGCTGCGACCCACCCTAGTGCCCGGCACTTCCGGGGCTGGAGTGCCACAGCTTGCGTGGCGCGGTGAACGCGTCGGGCACCTGTCCCTGCGCGAGCCCCCGCGTCCCGCGCACGTCGGCGCCCGGTGGCCGGGTGTCGGCGTAGGGCGACTGGCGGAAGCCGGAGGCGTGGACGAGCACCCGGCGGCCGTCCGGGGCGGGGAGGTCCGCCCAGCGCGCCCGTGCCGCGGCCTCCTCGCGGGAGATGGTGGCGTGGACCGCCTCGAGACCGCCGGTGGTCCAGGCCTCCCACAGCCGCGACAGCTCCCAGGCGCCGGTCGCGCGCAGGGAGACGCCTCGCGGACCGGTCCGCCGGACCACCCCGCGCACGAGGAGCATCCACGAGTGGAACACCGTCGCGGCATACGGCCCCTGGACGTCCTCGAAGAAGGTGACGTCCACCGGGCCGGTCGCGTCGTCGAGGGTGAGGAACACGACGCGCCGCCCCGAGCGCACCGGCGGGGTCTGGGTGGCGACCTTCACCCCGCAGGCCCAGACGGTGGACTGGCTCCGGGCGCGCAGGAGGCCGGCGCTGCGCGTCACCTCGAGCGCCTCGAGCATCGGCGCGTAGAAGTCGACGACGTGGGCGCTCGCGTCGAGGCCGAGGATGTCGAGCTCGGCCCGCACCCGCTCCGGGCCGGTCATCTCCGGCAGTCCCGACCCGGTGGCGAGCTGCGGCGCGTCGCCGAGCTCGAGGGCGAGCTGGACCGGCTGCTGCGAGGGCGGGCGCGCCGGACGTGCCGCCTGGGACTGCGCCGCGGCTTGGGCGCGCACCGCGCCGCCTGCCGCACCGGCCCCCGCGCCGCCTCCGGCACCGGGCCCCGCGCCGCCTCCCGCACCGGCACCCTGTGCCCGGCGCCCCCGGCGGGGCGTCACCGCACGGGACCACCGGTCGAGCTCCGCGACGTGCAGGAGGAGGTCGCGCCGGGTCACCTGCCCGCGCCGCCCGAGCCCGGAGAGGCCCGCCGCGCCGCTGCCCATGGCGTAGAGGCCGTCGAACCCGCCCGCGAGCACGAGCCGCTCGGCGACGGGCCGCGAGACCTGTGCGCGGTGCCAGAAGTCGCTCAGCGACGCGTAGGGCCGTCCCGCGACCACGCGCGCGACCTCCGCCTCGGTGATCCCGCGCACGTCGGCGAGGGAGAGCCGGATGCCGTAGCCGTCGTCGGTGCGCTCCACCCGGTAGGCCTCCTCGGAGGCGTTGACGTCGAGGCCGAGGACCGCGATGCCGAGCCGCCTGGCGTCGTCGAGGATGAGCCGTTTGGGGTACATGCCCGGGTCGTGGGTGAGGACGCCGGCGAGGAAGGCCGCCGGGTGGTGCGCCTTGAGCCAGGCGGAGTGGTAGGTCGGCAGGGCGAAGGCCGCGGCGTGGGCCTTGCAGAACCCGAAGGAGGCGAAGGACTTCAGGACCCCCCAGATCCGGTCGACCTCGGCGGGGGTGTCGCCGCGGGCGGCCGCGGCGGGCCGCCACCACGCCTCGACCTCCTCCTGCCCGGCCGGGCTGCCGAGCGCGCGACGGACCTCGTCGGCCTGGGCGAGCGAGACACCGGTCGTCTCGGCGACGAGCTGCAGGATCTGCTCGTGGAAGACGACGACGCCCTCGGTCTCGGCGAGCGCGCCGACGAGCGTCGGGTGGAGGTGCTCGACCTCCCGCCAGCCGTGGCGCGCCTCGAGGAACGGCGTGATCATGTCGGACTTCACCGGCCCGGGCCGGAAGAGCGAGATGTCGATGATGAGGTCCTCGAACCGCACCGGCGCGAACTTCCCGAGCAGCTCGCGCTGGCCGGGGCTCTCGATCTGGAAGCAGCCGAGGGTGTGGGTGGAGCGGATGAGCTCGAAGGTCGCGTCGTCGTCGAGCGGGACCTGCGCCTGGTCGTCGAGGTCGACCTCCACGTGGTCGACCCGAGCGACCTCGTGGACGGCGTGGGCCATCGCCGACTGCATCCGGATGCCGAGGACGTCGAGCTTGAGCAGGCCGAGCGTCTCGACGTCGTCCTTGTCGAACTGGCTCATCGGGAAGCCGAGCCAGCTGGCCTCGACCGGGGTGCGCTCGAGCAGCCCGGCGTTGGACAGGACGACCCCGCACGGGTGCAGGGCGATGTGGCGGGGCAGGCCGTCGAGGCGCTCGACGAGGTCGAACAGCACCTGCAGCCGCGGGCTGTCGAGGCCGCGGCTGCGCAGCTCGGGCAGCTCGGCGATGGCGCTGCGGGCGTCGCGGGCGCGGATGTGCGGGAAGGCCTTGGCGATCTCGTCGATCTCCACGGGCGGCAGCCCCAGCGCGGCACCGACGTCGCGGACGGCGTGCCGCACCTTGTAGGTGTCCATCATCGAGACGCAGGTGACCCGCTGCGCGCCGAAGCGCTCGAGGATCCGCTCGTAGACCTCGGTGCGCCGGGCCGACTCGACGTCGATGTCGATGTCGGGCAGCTCCGCGCGCAGCGGGCTGCAGAACCGCTCCATGAGCAGGCCGTAGCGGATCGGGTCGACACCGCTGATGCCGAGGAGGTAGTTGACGAGCGAGCCGGCGCCGGAGCCGCGCGCCGCGACCCGCACCCCCATCTCGTGGATGAGGTCGACGACGGCGGCGACGGTGAGGAAGTAGGTCGGGTAGCCCAGCTCGGCGACGACCTTGAGCTCGTCGACGAGCCGCTCCTCGACGGCGTACCGCTCGCGCTCGCCGAGCCCCGGGTAGCGGGTCGGGACGGCGTCGCGGCAGCGCTGCTCGAGGACGGCCTGCGGGGAGACACCGGACTCGATGCCGAGGGCCTCCGGCTCGGGGAGGTGCACCGCACCGATGCCGAGGTCGCGCCGGGCGTCCTGGGTGCACTCCGCAGCCATCGCCACGGTGCGCGCGACCAGGGCGTCGGCGCGGGTCCGGTCGCCGGTGACCTCGCGGGCGATGGCGTGCATCGCCGCGGTGCTCGCGAGGTGGGCTGCGTCGGTGACCCGGTCGAGGTGGCGGGGGTCGAGCACGACGAGCCGCCGGGCTGCGTCGAGGACGTCGACGACAGCGCTCTCCCCCGGCTCGACGTGACGCACCGCCGCGGTGAGCACTGCCGGCACGCCGGCCTCGTCGGCGAGCCCGAGGAGCCGCGCGGCGTGGCCCCGGGAGGCAGGCGTGCCCTCCGGCCCGCCGTGGCAGACGACCTCGATGGCGAGGGACTCCCGGGGCAGCACCGCCTGCCAGGCCGCGAGCCGGTCCCGCGCCTGCGTGTGCCGGCGCGCGAGCAGCGCCCGGCCGACGTCGGAGTCCGGGCCGAGGAGGACGACGAGCGGGCTGGCGCCCGGCAGGGCGCCGGCGCAGCGCTGCGCGATGAGCGCGGGGCTGCTCACCGGCTCGCCCCGCTCGCCGGCGAGGTGGGTGTCGGTGACGAGGCGGCACAGCGACGCCCAGCCGGCGCCGGGGGTCACGCCGGCGGCTCGACCGCGGGCGAGGACGGTGACGCGTGGGTGGCGGGGGTCGCGGATCGCCCCGCCGCGCGCGGGCGTGCGCGCCGGAGCGTGACCGCCCGCTGCCGGCCGACCCGCTGCCGGCCGACCCGCAGCGGACGCCACCGCGAGGTCGACACCGAGGACCGGCGCGATGCCGGCCTCGACCGCCGCGGCGGCGAAGCGGACCGCGCCGTAGAGGCCGTCGCGGTCGGTGAGGGCGAGCGCGGGCTGGCCGTGCTGCGCGGCCCGTTCGACGAGGGCTGCCGGCATCGCGGTGCCGTAGCGCATCGAGAAGCCCGAGGCGACGTGGAGGTGGACGAAGTCAGTGCTCATGGACCTGCGCGATCTGCTGGCTCAGGGGTGCTGCGGGAAGCCCCGGGTCAGGGCGGGCCGCCACCGGCCACGGGAACCGGGACGAGGAGGTCGCCGCCGGCCAGCCCGGTGGGCAGGCCGAGGCCCCGGCAGACGAGGTCGAGGAAGGTCTCGCCCTGCCGCAGCAGGTCGTCGGCCTCGCGCGCGCTCACCCGGCCCGTGCCCTGCGCGAGCCCGGGGACCCGCGCCGCGCAGAGGGCGAAGAACTGCGCCCACTCCCCCAGCTCCGGGGCGAGGACGGGCAGGAGGTCCCACACGCTCCCGCTCCTGCCGCCCCTCGCGGCCCGACGCGTCCGGCGCTCGCGGGCGACGACGAGCGCTGCCGCCGCGCGCAGCGCCGCCAGCTGCGCGTGCTGGTAGCGCTGGGACGCCTCGGCGCTCTGGCAGGCCTGGAGCAGGCTCTGGCGCGCGGCGTCGAGGAGGTCGAGGGCCGCGCCCGCCGAGCCGGGCCGCGTCGCGTCCCGCCCGTGACCCGGGACCACCGGCACACCACCGCTACCCGGCGCCGTGCCCGGCGCACCACCGCTGCCCGGCGCCGGGCCCGGCTCGCCGCCGCGGAGGCGCATGGCGAGCGCACCCATCAGTCCGCCACCCGGAGCAGGCGCCAGGCCGAGGGCACGCGGTCCTCGGCGGCGATGTCGTAGACACCCGCGGCAGCGAGCCGACCGGCGCTGGCCTCCACCCGCCACACATGGAGCTCGCGGGCGCCGTCGAGGACACCGCCCTGCGCGGGGAGCGGCTCGTCGAGGGCCGTGCGCCACCACGCCCGGCGCTCGCGCCAGTGGTCGAGGACGCCGCGCACGACGTAGAGCCGGCCGCGCCACACGAAGGCGTCGGGGGTGCCCCGCGCCGTCCGCGTCTCGATGGTCTCGTCGTAACGGCGCACCACGGGCCGGCTCCTTCCGCAGAGGTAGGGTGCGGTCCTGGCCCGCCCGAGCGGGGTCGAGGCGCCCGGCGGGGCCAGGACCGCGGGACCGGCGCGACGCCGGAGCCCAACTTCGAACATCAGTTCGAACACGTCACACGCTACACCGCCGTCCCGACACCGCGTCAAGAGGAACCCCGGGACACCTCCTGACAACCCCGCCGGGCGCCCCTAGTCTTCGTCCATGACGCCGCCCGACGTCCCGGTCCCGGCCGCCAGCACCCCGCCGGACCGCACCGTGCCCGGCACCACCGCGCCGGACCGCACCACCCACCCCGGCGTGCAGCGGGTGCTCGCCGCGCTCGCCGCCCAGCACGTCACCCCCCAGGTGGTCACCCTGCCCGACGCCGTGCGGACCGCCGCCGCGGCGGCCCAGGCCCTGGGGGTCACCCGCGACGAGATCGCGAACTCCCTGGTCTTCCGAGCCCACGACGAGCACGGTGCCGTGACCCCGTTGCTCGTCCTCGCCTCCGGCGCGCACCGCGTCGACGTCCACAAGGTCGCCGACCTCGTCGACGCCATCGACCACCTCGACGTCGCGGACGCGCAGTTCGTCCGCGACACCACGGGCTTCGCCATCGGCGGCGTCGCACCCGTCGGCCACACCACGCCGCTCGCGACCATCGTCGACGTCTCCCTGAGCCGCCACCCCTACGTCTGGGCCGCGGCCGGCCACAGCCACACCGTCTTCCGCACGACCTACGAGGAGCTGCTGAGGGTCACCGGCGGCCACGCGATGGAAGTGGCCTGAGGGGCCCGCGTGGGAGCCGAGCTGCTGCCGTGGGTGTTCACGTCCGGGTGGGCGAGCGGCGTCAACGCGTATGCCGTGGTGCTCGTCCTCGGCCTCGCCGACCGGTTCGGGCACCTCACGCAGGTCCCCGACGCCCTCGCGCGCACCGACGTGCTCGCCGCCGCAGCGGTGCTCTTCGTGCTCGAGCTGGTCGCCGACAAGATCCCCTACGTCGACTCCGCCTGGGACACCGCCCACACCGTCATCCGCCCCGCCGTCGGGGCGACCCTCGGCTACCTCATGGGCCACGACTCGACGACCCTGGACGCCGCGTTCACCGCCGCCACCGGCGGGGCGACAGCCCTCCTCTCCCACCTCGTCAAGGCCGGGATCCGGGCCGGCGTGAACACCTCGCCCGAGCCGGCGAGCAACGTCGTCGTCAGCACCGCCGAGGACGCCACCGTCCTCGGCGTGGTCGGCATCGCCTTCGCCAACCCCTGGGTGGCCGCCGGCATCGCGGCCGTCCTCCTGGTCGTCGGCGCGGCACTCGTCGTGGTCCTCCTCGGCCGGCTCGCGCGCGTCAGGCGGCGCTACCTGGCCTGGGGCGCCCGCCACGGCATCGGCGGCCCGCGCGGCACGGGCCGGCCGCGCGGCACGCCCTGAGGACGGCCGGTCGCCGCAGGCTCCTCGGGGGCTGTCCCGCTGACCTACCGGAGCGCGCCGCCTCCGATGCCCGGCTCAGCCGGCCAGGCTGCTCGCGGCGAGGTTGTCCCACACCTCGAGCGTCGCGGTCGAGCGGTTCATGGTGATGAAGTGCAGCCCGGGCGCACCCTCGGCGAGCATGCGCCGGCCGAGCTCCGTGGCGATCTGCACCCCGACCTCCCGGACCGCCGCGGGGTCGTCCGCGACGTCGTGGAGGCGGGCGAGCACCGGAGCCGGCAGCGGCGTCCCCATCAGCTCGGACATGCGGTGCACCTGCCGCAGGTTGGTGACCGGCATCAGCCCCGGCGTGACGGGCAGGTCGCGCCGGGCGGCGACGGCGTCGCGCAGCCGCAGGTAGCTCTCCGCGTCGAAGACCATCTGGGTGATGGCGAAGCTCGCGCCGGCGTCGGCCTTGCGGACCAGCACCTCGACGTCGTGGTCGAACCCGGGGGACTCCGGGTGGACGTCGGGGAAGGCGGCGACCCCGAGCGTGAAGTCGCCGAGGCTGCGCACGAGCCGGACGAGGTCCTCGGCGTGGTCGAGGCCCTCGGGGTGACGGACCCAGGGCCCGCGGACGTCGCCGGGCGGGTCGCCGCGCAGCGCGAGGATGTTGCGGACCCCGGCGGAGGCGTACTGCCCGACGACGCGGCGCAGGTCGTCCACCGAGGCGCCCACGCAGGTGAGGTGGGCGAGCGGCGTCAGCGTGGTCTCGAGCGCGATCCGCTCGGTCATCCGGACGGTGCGGTCCTGGGTCGAGCCCCCGGCGCCGTAGGTGACGGAGACGAACCCGGGGCGCACCCGCTCGAGCCGCCGTATCGCCTCCCAGAGCGCCGCCTCGCCGGCGTCGTCCTTTGGCGGGAAGAACTCGAAGCTCATGGCCGGCGCGTGCGCCGCGAGCACCCGCGGGATCGACCGGGTCACGTGCTCCGGTCGCCGCAGGCGCGAGGGCTGGCCGAGTGCCATGCCGGCAGCGTAGACGAGCGGTGAGCACGTAGGCTCTGCTGAACAGCCTGATGAGACGGCCCCCTTCGCCGGCGGGCCCCGAGAGCCGGAGGTGGCGCTGTGGCCGCGCAGCCCGACGCCGCGAGCCCCCTGGACGTCGCGGACCTCAGGGACCGCGTGCAGACCTGCGCCGACGCGACCCTCGCCCACCAGGCCAGGGTGCTCGCCGAGGTCGGCCCCGAGACGCAGGACCTCCTGGCGGCCGTCGCCGCGCTCCTGTCCGGGGGCAAGCGGCTGCGCGCCGCCTTCGCCTACTGGGGCTACCGCGCCGCGGGGCAGCCGGACTCGCCCGCGGTCGTCCGGCTGGCCACGGCGATGGAGCTCTTCCAGGCCGCGGCGCTGATCCACGACGACGTCATGGACGACAGCGACACCCGACGCGGTATGCCGGCTGCGCACCGCTCGCTCGCGGCGCACCACGAGCGCCGGGCGTGGGCCGGCGACGCGGGCCGGTTCGGCCTGGCGGGCGCGATCCTGGCCGGCAACCTCTGCCTCGGCTGGACCGAGGAGCTCTACTCCACCTCCGGGCTGCCCACCGACCACCTCGCGCGTGGCCGGGAGGTGTTCGACCGCATGCGCACCCAGCTCATGGCAGGGCAGTACCTCGACGTCGTCGCCTCGGTGCGGCCCTGGGAGGAGCTGGGCACCCAGGAGCGCCTCGCGTGGGCCAACCGGGTGATCCGCTACAAGAGCGCGAAGTACACCGTGGAGCACCCCCTGCTCATCGGCGCGACGGCCGGCGGCGCTGCGCCCGAGGACGTCGCGGCCCTGTCCCGCTACGGCCTGGACCTCGGCCACGCCTTCCAGCTCCGCGACGACCTGCTGGGCGTCTTCGGCGACCCGGCGACGACCGGCAAGCCGGCGGGTGACGACCTGCGCGAGGGCAAGCGCACGGTGCTGCTGGCCCACGCCCTGGCGGGCGCCGGACCGGTGGAGGCGGCCGACCTCACCGCCTGCCTCGGTCGCCCGGACCTCGACGAGGAGGACGTCGCCAGGCTCAGGGACGCCATCTCCCGCTCGGGTGCGGTCGACGCGGTCGAGGCCGAGATCGGCCGGCTCGCGGGGAGCGCACGCATGGCCCTGAAGTCCGCGCCCGGGCTGGCCCCCGCCGCCGTCGACGTGCTCGACGCGCTCGTCGACGTCTCGACGGCCCGCTCGGCCTGAGCGCGGGGGCGCCCGGAGCTAGATGGCCTGCTCCATGGCGCGCCGCCGGACCTCGGTCTTGTGGCCGGCCGCGAGGGCGTCGACGGGTGCACCCTCGACGGGCAGGGTGGGATCGGGCGTGAAGAGCCACTCGACGATCTCGGCGTCGTCCATCCCCCCGTCGGCGAGGACGGTGAAGGTGCCCCGCAGGTAGGGCATGACCGTGGGCTCGACGAAGCGCGCCGGAACCGCGACGACCCGCCGCTCCCCGATCCGCAGGGCGAGCAGCTCGCGGTCCTCGACGAGCTGCCGGACCGCCGAGAGCCGCAGCCCGAGCCGCTCGGCGACGTCAGGCACGGGGAGCCAGGCTCCGACGAGGGACTCGAGCTCAGCAGTGGCGTTCACGGGACCAGCCTGCCAAAAGCGCGAGGCAAATCAAATTACATCGATGTAAGTCGATGCAACCGGGCGCCAGTGGTGTACGTTCACATGCGTCACAGCAGGCCCACAGACCTCAGGAACCACCTCGCGTGCCGGCCGCGGAGTCCCGCACGCGCACGAAAGGAACCCCGCCCCATGGCCCCCCTCGCCGCGCAAGTCCCCGCCGCCCCGGTCCCGGCCGCCGCCGCCGTCGCGGTCGTCCAGCGGAGCAACCCCGCGCCCCACGGCTGGGTCACCCACGTCGTGCGCCCCGGCGACACCGTCGCCGACCTGGCCCTGCGCTACAGGACGAGCACCTCGACCATCATCGCGCGCAACCACCTGCGCCACGGCGGGAGCTTCCTCCAGGTCGGCCAGCGCCTGTCGGTGCCCAGGACCGCGGCGATGGCGGCCCAGGAGCGGGCCAGGGCCAAGGCCGCCCGCGCCCGGGCAGCGGCCACGCGAGCGGCCGCCATCCGGGCCGCGACCTACGTCGTCCGGCCCGGCGACACCCTGAGCGGGATCGCCGCCAAGCGCGGCGTGAGCCTGGCGACCGTCCTCAAGGTGAACCACCTCAGGCTCACCTCGACCATCTACGTCGGGCAGCGCCTGCACGTCGCTCCCGGCCGCTCCGCGACCAAGGCCAGAGCAAGCCGCACGCCCAGCACCACGGCATACACGGTCAGGTCCGGGGACACGCTCGGCGCCATCGCGCAGCGGACCCGCACCAGCCTGGCCACGATCCTGCGGCTCAACCGGCTCTCGGCCGCCAGCGTCATCCAGCCCGGCCAGCGCCTGCGGGTGCCGGGCACCGGGCCCGCGCCGGCCAAGCCGAGGAGCGCGGCCTCGCAGGGCTCCGTGACGCGCCACACGGTGCGCTCCGGCGACACCCTCAGCGCCCTCGCGGTGCACCACCACACGACCCAGGCCGCCCTGCTCAAGCTCAACCACCTGCGCGACGCCGACCACCTCGTCGTCGGCCAGGTGCTCCGCATCCCGGTCCGGGCCGCCCGGGCGGCCACGACCTCCGCGAGCAACACCTTCGCGGGGCGCACCTACCCCGACAGCACCGTCGCCGCGGCGAACCGCAACCGCGCCGCCCTGCGCGCCGCGCACCTGCCGAGCCGCACCCAGATCCGCTCGATGATCGTCAGCACGGCCCGGCGCCACGGCGTCGACCCGCGCCTCGCGCTGGCGATCGGGTGGCAGGAGTCCGGCTGGAACCAGTCGCAGGTCTCGGTCGCGAACGCGATCGGCACCATGCAGGTCATCCCGTCCTCCGGCGAGTGGGCGTCCTCCATGGTGGGCCGCCGGCTGAACCTGCTCAGCACGCAGGACAACATCACCGCGGGTGTGGCGATCATCCGCTCGCTCACCCGGTCGGCGAAGAACGTGGACCAGGCGATCGCCGGCTACTACCAGGGCCTCGGCTCGGTGCAGAGCCACGGGATGTACGCGGACACCAAGCAGTACGTCGCCGCCGTCAAGGCGCACCGCGCCCGCATGTGACCCGGGCAGGGGGCGCCCGGGGCGCCTCACGGGGTTCCCGGCGGGGGGTACGTAGACTTTCCGGGTGTCCTCCGGTGTGACCGAGTCCCTCGTCGGGCGTCAGCTCGACGGGCGCTACCGCGTGCTCTCGCACATCGCGGACGGCGGGATGGCGACGGTCTACCTCGCGCTCGACACCCGCCTCGAGCGCGAGGTCGCGCTCAAGGTCATGCGGCCCGGTCTGGCCCAGGACGACGTCTTCGTCAGCCGCTTCCGGAGGGAGGCGCGCTCGGCCGCCCGGCTCTCCCACCCCAACGTCGTGGCGGTCTTCGACCAGGGGCAGGACGACGGGCACATCTTCCTCGCGATGGAGTACGTCCCCGGCCAGACGCTGCGCGACGTCATGCGCGCGGAGGGGCCGCTCACCGCCCGGGCCGCCCTCGACATCCTCGACCCCGTCCTCCAGGCGCTGGCGGCGGCCCACCGCGCCGGCATCATCCACCGCGACGTCAAGCCGGAGAACGTCATCCTGCGCGAGGACGGCGTCGTCAAGGTCGCCGACTTCGGCCTGGCGCGAGCGGTCACCACGCAGACGACCACCTCGCAGAGCGGGGTGCTGCTGGGCACCGTCGCCTACCTCTCCCCCGAGCAGGTCGAGCGCGGGATCGCCGACGCGCGCAGCGACGTCTACGCCGCGGGCCTGATCCTCTTCGAGATGCTCACGGGGACCAAGGCCTTCAGCGGCGACACCCCGATCCACGTCGCCTACCAGCACGTCCACGGCTCCGTCCCCGTCCCCTCGTCGCGCGGCGGCACCGGGCCGCCGCAGCTCGACGCCCTCGTCGCCCACGCGACCGCCCGCGACCCCGACCAGCGGCCGGCCGACGCCGCCGCGATGCTCGCCGGCGTCCGCCAGGCCCGCGCGGCGCTCACGCCCGCCGAGCTCGACCTGCGGGCCGGCGGCACCACCGCCGAGGCTGCCGGCGTCAGCACGGTCGCCGTCGACCGCACCACGGCGCTGCCGGTCGCGGCCGGAGCCCCGTCGGCCGGCCACACCTCGGCGACCACGGTCGTCGGCCCGACCCCCCAGCCGCCGGCTCCGCCGGCCCGCCGCCGCGGCGCAGGGCGGTGGCTGCTCCAGGCCCTGCTCCTGCTCGCCCTCGCGGGGGCCGGCGCCTGGTACCTCGTCGCCGGCCCGGGCGCCCCCACCACCGTGCCCAGGGTCGGCGGGCTGACCTACGAGCAGGCGCAGCAGTCGCTCGCGCGCGCCCACCTGCGGGCCCACCGCGTCGACCAGTTCGACGAGAAGGTCCCCAAGGACGTGGTGATCTCCACCGACCCGGTCGCCGGCAAGCAGGTGGGGCGCAGCACCGCCGTGGACGTGGCCGTGTCCAAGGGCCAGGAGCGGTATGCCGTGCCGTCGCTGGCCGGCCGCACCCTCGCCGAGGCCAGGGCACAGCTCACCCAGGACCACCTCACGGTCGGCAAGGTCACCGGCGCCTACGACGAGAAGGTCGCCGAGGGGCAGGTCGTGAGCACCTCCCCCGCCGAGGGCACACCGCTGAAGCGCGGCGCGGCCGTCGCCCTCGTCGTCAGCAAGGGCCCCCAGCCGGTCCCCGTCCAGGACTTCACCGGGAAGCCGGCAGACCAGGCCGTCAAGGCCCTCGAGGCCGCCGGCCTCACCGTCGACGCGTCGAAGGAGCAGTACGACGACACCGTCCCGAAGGGCAGCGTCATCTCGCAGGCACCCAGCACCGGCACGCTGCACCAGGGCGACCAGGTGACCCTCGTGGTCTCCAAGGGCCCCGAGCTGTTCGCCGTGCCGGACGTGCAGGGCAAGCAGGAGGACGAGGCGCGCAAGATCCTCAAGGACGCCGGCTTCGACGTGAAGGTCGACCGGTTCATGGGCGGCATCTTCGGCACGGTCCGCAGCCAGGACCCGGGTGCCGGGTCCAAGCAGCCGAAGGGCACCGTCATCACCCTCGTCGTCGTCTGAGCAGGTGCGACCCGCCCTGCCGGCCGGCCGCCTCGCGACGCTGCTGCTCGTCGGCGTCACCGCGGTCTGGGGGTCGACGTTCTTCCTCATCCGCGACCTCGTCGCCCACGTGCCGTCCGCGGACTTCCTCGGCGTGCGGTTCGCCATCGCGGCGGCCGGGATGGCGCTCGCGTTCAGGCGGCAGCTGCGGGCGCTGAGCCGGCGCCAGGTGCTGACCGGCGTGGGGCTCGGGGCGGTCTACGCAGCCGCCCAGCTGCTGCAGACGGTCGGGCTCGAGCACACCGACGCCAGCGTCTCGGGCTTCGTCACCGGCACCTACGTCGTGCTCACCCCGGTCCTCGCCGCGCTGCTCTTCCGCGACCGGGTGCCGGGCTCCACGTGGGCGGCCGTGGTGCTCGCGACGGCCGGGCTCGCGCTTCTTTCTCTGCGCGGGCTGACGGTCGGGCTCGGGGAGTCGCTGACCCTCGGCGCGGCGGCGCTCTACGCACTGCACATCGTCCTGCTCGGCCGGTTCTCCACCGCAGGGGCCGCCACGGGCCTGGCCACGGTGCAGGCGGCCGTCATCGCGGTGGTCTGCCTGGGAGCCGCCGCCCCGGGGGGCGTGGCGCTCCCCCAGGACCGCGGTCAGTGGCTGTCGCTGCTCTACATGGCGGTCGTGGCGGGCGCCGGCGCGCTGTGGGCGCAGACCTGGGCCCAGGCGCACCTGCCCGCGACGCGGGCCGCGGTGGTCATGACCTTGGAGCCGGTGTTCGCTGCGGGGTTCGCCGTCGCGCTCGGCGGCGAGTCCCTCACCGCACGGATGCTCGCGGGCGGGGCGCTGGTGCTCGCCGCGATGTACGTCGTCGAGCTGCTCGGCCGCCGCGGGCCCTTGGTGAGGGCCGTCGAGGACCCTCCCGCGGAGCTGCTCCACCACGAGGTCTGACGCCCGGGGGCGGTCCCCTCGCCCACCCCGCGGCGGCCGACCCACGGTCAGTCGCGGCCGAGCATCTCCGCGACGAGGAACGCGAGCTCGAGGCTCTGCTGGTGGTTCAGCCGCGGGTCGCAGAGGCTCTCGTAGCGCTTCGTGAGGTCGGTGTCGAGGATCTTCTCGGAGCCGCCGAGGCACTCCGTGACGTCGTTGCCGGTCAGCTCGACGTGGATGCCGCCGGGCACGGTGCCCAGGCCGCGGTGCACGTCGAAGAACCCGCGGACCTCCTCCACGACGTCCTCGAAGTCCCGCGTCTTGTAGCCGCTGGCCGACTCGAAGGTGTTGCCGTGCATGGGGTCGCAGATCCAGGTGACGTGCGCACCGGACCCGGTGACCTTCTCGACGAGCGGGGGCAGCGCCTCCCGGACGGTCTGGGCGCCCATCCGGGTGATGAAGGTGAGCCGGCCGGGCTGCCGCTCGGGGTCGAGCACCTCGATGAGCCGCAGCACCTCGTCGACGTCGGCCGTGGCCGACAGCTTCACGCCGATCGGGTTGTGGACCCGCGAGACGAAGTCGACGTGGGCGCCGCCGAGGTCGCGGGTGCGCTCACCGACCCACACGAAGTGGCCCGAGGTGTCGTAGAGCCGGCCGGTGCGGCTGTCGACCCGGGTGAGCGGGCGCTCGTAGTCGAGCAGCAGCGCCTCGTGGGCGGAGAAGAACTCGGTGGTCTTCATCGCCTCGAAGTCGGCACCGCAGGCGAGCATGAAGCGCATCGCCTTGTCGATCTCCCGGGCCAGTCGGTCGTAGCGGGAGTTCGCCGAGTTGGCGACGAAGCCCTTGTTCCAGTCGTGGACGTGGCGCAGGTCGGCGAAGCCGCCCTGGGTGAACGCCCGCACGAGGTTCAGCGTCGCGCTGCTCGCGTGGTAGGCCCGGACCAGCCGGAGCGGGTCGGGAGTGCGTGCCTGCGGGGAGAACGCGAAGTCGTTGACCATGTCACCGCGGTATGCCGGCAGGGTCACCCCCTCGCGCGTCTCGTCGCCGCTGCTGCGCGGCTTGGCGTACTGGCCGGCCATCCGGCCCACCTTGACCACGGGCACCGACGCGCCGTAGGTGAGCACGGCCGCCATCTGGAGGATCGTCTTGACCCGGTCGCGGATGTTGTCGGCCGTCGCCGCGGCGAAGGTCTCGGCGCAGTCCCCACCCTGGAGGACGAACGCCTCGCCCCGCGACGCGGCCGCCATGCGGTCGCGCAGCACGTCGCACTCGCCGGCGAAGACGAGCGGCGGATAGGTCGCGAGCTCCGCCACCGCGTCGGCAAGTGCCGCGGGGTCCGGCCAGGCCGGCTGCTGCGCAGCCGGGAGGTCGGCGCCGGCCGCGAGGCCGGCGCGGGGGTCCGGGGACGGGGTGGTGCTCACGGGCTCAAGGATAGGTCCGCACCTCCCACGGCCACGGCCCGGCCCGGATGCCGGGCACCGGCAGCCGTCCGCCGTCCGCCGGCAACAGTGCCCCAGCACCGGCAGCCGTCCGCCGTCCGCCGGCACTGCCGCTACGGCGTCTCGAGGCCCTTGGCGATCGCGAAGCGCACCAGCTCGACCCGGTTGTGCAGCTGCAGCTTGCCCAGCGTGTTCTGCACGTGGTTCTGGACCGTGCGGTGGGAGATGAAGAGGTCCGCGGCGATCTGCTTGTAGGACATGCCCGTCGCCACGAGCCGGAGCACCTCGGTCTCGCGCTCGGTCAGCTCGGGGATCGGTCGGCCGGGGTCGGGCTCCGGCTCCGCGGCGATGCGCCGGAACTCCCCGAGCACGAGCCCGGCCAGCCCCGGCGTGAACACCGCCTCCCCGCGCGCGGTCGCCTCGACGGCCGCCACGATCTCCGCCCGGGACGCCGACTTCACGAGGTAGCCCGTGGCGCCCGCCTTGACCGCGGCCAGGACGTCGGCCTGCTCCCCGCTCGCCGAGAGGATGAGGACCCGCGTGGCGAGCGAGCCGAGGGCCGAGCAGACCTCGTGGCCCTGCATCCCCGGCAGGTTGAGGTCGAGCACGAGGACGTCGGGTCGCACGGCGAGGGTGCGCCGCACCGCCGACGGCCCGTCGTCCGCGGTCGCGAGCACCGTCATCCCGGCTCCCACGAGGTCGTCGGCCACGGCGTCCCTCCACAGGGGGTGGTCGTCGGCGACCACCACGCTCACCGCCCGCTCATCCCCTGCCGTCATCACGTCCTGCCTCTCCCCGTCGTCCCGGACCTCGGCACGACCAGCCGCACCGTCACCCCGGATCCTTCCCGTCCCACGATCTCCGCCGTGCCGCCCAGGTCTGCCACCCGGCGCACGATGCTCGACGAGGCGCCCATCCGCCCGGCCGCGGCGGCCTCCTCGAGGCGCCCGGCCGGCATACCGCAGCCGTCGTCGCGGACCGTGACGGCGACGTCCGCGCCCCGGTCCTCGAGGAGAACCCAGGCCTGCGCGCCCTGGCCGGCGTGCTGGTGGACGTTGTGCAGGGCGGCTCCGACGGCCGCCAGGACCTCCGTGGCGACGGAGCCGGCCACCACCACGGGGCCGGCGGGGCCGGCCACGTGGACGCGGTCCGTCCCGAGGCCCGCGAGCAGGGCCTGCAGGTCCGCCTCGCCGCCGTCGTGCCCCTCGCCCTCCGGGGCGCCGGTGACCAGGGCGCTGGTGACCAGGGCTCGCAGCGACCGCTCCTGCTCGGCCGCCAGGGCGCCGAGCCGGCTCGCCTCGCCGCCGAGCTGCTCACCGCGCCGGTGGATGAAGGCGAGCGCCTGGAGGACACCGTCGTGCACCGTGCGGGCCAGCCGGTCGCGCTCCCGCAGTCGCGCCTCGACCACGAGCGCCTCACGCAGCCTGGCGTGCCCCTCGCGGGCGAGGTCGACGGCGTAGCCCACCAGCCCACCGATGAGGAGCAGCAGCACGACGTTGTTGACGGTGTTGGGCGTGGCGCTGCGGACCTCGACGATGTCGACGACACCGATGAACAGCCCGGCGAGCAGTCCGCCGCGCCACCCGGCGACCACCGCGGCCGAGACGACGCCGGCGGCCGGCCAGAAGGCCGGGAGCGTGCGGGACCCCGAGACGATCACCTCGTGGCTGTCGACGAGCCGCGTGGCCAGCACCGCGGCGGCGGCGAGGACGAGCTCCGCGACGACCAGGCCCTGGGAGCGGCGGCGGACGACCAGCAGCAGCACGGTCCAGAGGGCCAGGACCGCCAGCACCCCCCAGGCGAGCAGCGGCCGGACCAGCTCCTCACGCCGGTCGAGCAGGGAGTAGACGGCGTAGGCGAGGGCGAGCGGCCGGAAGACGTCGATGCCCTTCCAGAAGGCGGTGACCACCGCCGGCTCGCCGACGGGCAGCGCCCCGCCCGGACGCGTGCCGTCCGAGCCGCCCGGACGCGTGCCGTCCGAGCTGTCCCCCCGCACCACGGCGCTAGCTGGCGGCGCGCTCGCCGGGGTCGCGGCGAGCTTCGGCGACCGGGTCGCCGCCGCCGTCGCCCACCGGTTCGGCGACCTCCGGCTCCGGCTCCCCGTCGACAAGGGTCGCCGACGACGGGGTGCGCTCGTCGATGTCGGCCGCGGCGTCGAGCACCTGGGGCCCGTGCGGCTCGTCACCGGCGTCGAGCGCCTCCTCGAGCTCCTTCGCCGCGGTGCCGGGCAGCGCCGCCTCCTGCAGCTCGCGGGCCTTGGTGCGCGCGGCGGCGAGGATGCGGTCCTTCATCGACGTCGCGTACATGTCGACGTACTCCTGGCCCGACAGCAGCATGAGCTCGTACATGATCTCGTCGGTGATCGACCGCAGGACGAACCGGTCGTCCTCCATCCCGTCGTAGCGGGAGAAGTCGAGCGGCGTGCCGAACTTGACGCCGATCCGCATGATCCGCGGCACCTTCTTGCCGGTCGGCTGCGCCTTGTCGGTGCCGATCATGGCGACCGGGACGACCGGCACGCCCGCCTCGAGCGCCATGCGGGCAACGCCGGTGCGGCCGCGGTAGAGCCGGCCGTCGGGTGAGCGGGTGCCCTCGGGATAGATGCCGAGGAGCTCCCCGCGGCGCAGCACCTTCAGGCCCGAGCGGAGCGCGGCCTCGCCGGCCCGGCCGCCCGAGCGGTCCACCGGGAGCTGGCCGACGCCCTTGAAGAAGGCCGCGGTGAGCCGGCCCTTGACGCCCCGCCCGGTGAAGTAGTCGGACTTGGCGAGGAAGGTCATCCGGCGCGGGACGACCACCGGCAGGAAGACGGAGTCGGAGAAGGAGAGGTGGTTGCTGGCGAAGATCGCCGGCCCCTCCTCGGGGATGTTCTCCTCGCCCTCGACCCAGGGCCGGAAGAGCAGCTTGAGCAGCGGTCCCAGCAGCAGGGTCTTGAGCACCCAGTAGAACACCAGCACACCTCCTTCGACGCGTGAACTCTACGGCACCGTCGACGTCGGGGACCCCGCATGCGAGGATGCGCGACAACGGCCGGCCGCCCCTGTCGCCGGACCCGCGACAGCCAGTCCCTGCCCTCGCCGACGACAGGAGTCCGCGTGCCCGTGCTTCCCGGCGCCGAGCCCTTCACCCACGCCGGCTCCCGGACCGGGGTCCTGCTGCTCCACGGCTTCACCGGCACTCCGCAGAGCCTGCGCCCGTGGGCCGAGCACCTCGCCGCACGGGGCCACACCGTCAGCCTGCCGCTCCTGCCCGGCCACGGCACGACGTGGCAGGAGATGAACCGCACGACGTGGGCCGACTGGTACACCGCCGCCGACGCCGCCTTCCGCGACCTCGGGGACGGCTGCGACGACGTCTTCGTCGGCGGCCTGTCGATGGGCGGGGGGCTCGCGCTCCGCCTCGCGGAGGAGCACGGCACGGCTGTCGCCGGCCTGCTGCTCGTCAACCCGGCGGTGCGCGTCGACGACTGGCGGCTGCGCCTCCTGCCCGTGCTCAAGCACGGCGTGCCGAGCCTGGCGGGCATCGGCAGCGACATCAAGAAGCCCGGCGTCACCGAGCTGGCCTACACCCGCACCCCGCTGCGCGCGCTGCACTCCCAGCTCGGTGGGTGGTCCAGCGTCGTCACCGACCTCGGCCGGGTCACCCAGCCGGTCCTGCTGCTGCGCTCGGCGGAGGACCACGTCGTGCCGGCGTCGAGCTCACGCCTGGTCCTGGAGCGCATCTCCAGCGCCGACGTCACCGAGGTCGTCCTCCACGACAGCTACCACGTCGCTACCCTCGACCACGACGCGCCGCGTATCTTTGAGGAGTCCGCGGCGTTCGTCGAGCGCGTTCGCGGCGTGGCCACCTGAGCCGGGGACGGGACAGCGATGAGCGAGCGGGACGTGGACGCGGAGTTCGCGGACATCGTGGCGCACTGGGACGACGTGGTGGCGCCGACCGAGCGCGGCCCCTCGCCTGCCGGCCCGGGCCCGGAGCGGGAGCACCCGTATGCCGGGGGCGGGCCTCCCGAGGGCCGCTCCCCGGTGAACCCCTCCCCCCTCTCCCCGGCCAACCCCCCGCCCGTCTCCCCCGTGAACCCTCCTCCCGGCGAGCTCGGCGGCTGGCCGGTGTGGCGCGGCGCCGCCGTCCCCGCGGAACCCGGCCCGCCGGCGGAGGACGCCGTGGACGCCGGCTCGCTGGAGGACGTCGACGACGACGAGCACTTCGAGCCGGGCCCGACGGCCCCGCTTCCCCCCCAGGAGGACCTCTCGTTCTGGGGGATCATCGTCGGCCTCGTCGCCGGGCCGCTGCTCCTGCTGTGGCTCGTGATCTTCCGCCCCGACGTCAGCGGCTGGTGGACGCTGGGCGCCCTCGGCCTGACCGTCGGCGGCTTCGCCCTGCTCGTGCTGCGGCAGCCGCACACCCGCGACGGGGACGACCCCGATGACGGCGCCCGCGTCTGACCCCTCAGAGCTCGAGGTCGACCCAGACCGGGCGGTGGTCGCTGGCGGCCCGCAGGTCCGCCTCGTCCAGTGGCAACTTTTGGTGCGGCAGCACCGCGAGCGAGGGTGAGGCGAAGACGACGTCGAGCCGCGAGCGCGGCGCCCAGGAGGGGAACGTCGGCTCGGCCGGCGACACCAGGCGCAGCGTGCCGGTGAGCAGCGCCAGGGCGGCCCCACCCCCTGCCTCGTTGAGGTCGCCCGCCACCAGCATGGGCCCCTCGTCCGCGCCGACGGCCGCGAGGACGGCGCGGGCGTGGTGCACCCGCTCCGCTGCGCGCAGCCCGAGGTGGACGCTCGCCACGGTCAGCGGCGGGCGACCGGGGAGCGCGAGGCGCACCACGGCATACCCCCGCGTGCGGTCCGGGAAGCGGACGCGGAGCCGGCGGTGGACGGCTCCCAGCAGCGCGACCCGGCGCCCGAGGAAGACGGTCGTGCCGCCGCTGCCGCGGTGGCCCCCGGGCCACGCCAGCCGGCACGCGCCCGCGAAGGAGGCGACCCGGCGCCCGGCGAACGCGCGGCGGGGCACCTCCTGGAGGCACAGGACGTCGGGATCGAGGGCTCGCACGACGCGGGCGGCCGCGGCCGGGTCGGCGGTGAGGTCCTTGACGTTGTAGCTCGCGACCCGCAGCCGCGTCATGACCCCGGCCGGGCGGCCGTCCGCGCGAGGTCGGCCGCCCCGATGAGCCCCGCCTCGTTGCCGAGCCGCGCCGCGACGACCTGGGCCTCGGGCCGGTAGCCGCGGCCGGTGAGGTGGCGCCGGTAGGCGTCGCGGGCAGGCCCGAGCAGGAGCTCACCGGCCGCGCTCACCCCGCCCCCGATGACGAACGTGCCGGGGTCGAACGCCGCGGCGAGCCCGGCGATCCCCACCCCGAGCCACAGGCCGACGTCGGCGAGCAGCTCGGTGGCCGTCGGGTCGCCCTGCTGCGCGGCCTCGGTGATGAGGGGACCGGTGAGCGCCGACGCGTCGCCACCCACGCGGTCGAGCAGGTCGGTCGCGAGCGGGCTGCCCGCCTGCATCAGGGACCGCGCCTCCCGGACGAGGGCGTTGCCCGACGCGTACTGCTCCCAGCAGCCGCGGTTGCCGCACTCGCAGCGGTGGCCGCCGGGGACGACCTGCATGTGGCCGAACTCGCCTGCGATGCCGAAGCGTCCGCGCAGCACCTCGCCGTCCACGAGCAGCGCCCCGCCGATCCCGGTGCCCAGGGTGACCATGACGACGTGGCTCTCACCCCGGGCGGCGCCGTGCCGCCACTCCGCCCAGGCGGCGGCGTTGGCGTCGTTGTCGACGACGATGGGCAGGGCCACGCGGCGCTGGAGCGCCTCGCGCAGCGGCTCGTCGCGCCACGACAGGTGCGGTGCGAAGACGACGGTCGCGCGGTCGGCTGCCACGAACCCCGCCGCCCCGATCCCCACCGCCACGACGTCGCCCGAGGTGTCGGCGAGCAGCGCCTCGACGACCTCGACGATCGTGTCCTCGACGACCCGGGGCTCGGTCGAGCGGTGCGGCGTGCTCCTGCGGGCGCGGGCGCGCACCCGCCCGGACTCGTCGACGACGCCGCCGGCCACCTTGGTGCCGCCGATGTCGATGCCGATCGCGAGGGCACCCGCCGCGCCGGTCACGTCCGGACGCCTTCCGCACCAACGCCTTCCGCTGCGATCGCGGCAGCGCCGATGAGCCCGGCGTCGTTGCCGAGGGACGCGGCGACCATGGGGGCGACCGGTCGGTGGCCGCGGCCGGTGAGGTTGCGCGCGTATGCCGTGCGGGCGGGCTCGAGGAGCAGGTCGCCGGACTCGGCGACGCCGCCGCCGACCACGAAGAGCTCGGGGTCGAGCACGGCGGCGACCGAGGCGGCCCCCTCACCGAGCCAGGTGCCGAGGTCGGTCAGCAGCTCGACGGCCGCCGGGTCCCCTGCCTGCGCCGCCGCCGTGACGTCGTGCCCGCGCAGGCCGGCCGGGTCGCCGCCGCACCGCTCGGCCAGGGCGGCGGCGTGGGGGCTCCCGGAGGAGACCAGCTCGCGTGCCTGCCGCAGCAGGGCGTTTCCCGAGGCGTACTGCTCCCAGCAGCCGCGGTTGCCGCAGCCGCAGCGGATGCCGTCCGGGACGACCCGCATGTGGCCGAGCTCCCCACCGACGCCGTAGGCCCCCTTGAGCAGCACCTTGTCGACGACGACGCCGCCCCCGATGCCGGTGCCGACGGTGATGAGCACCATGTCGTCGGCGTCGCGAGCGGCGCCGTGGCGGAACTCGCCCCAGGCGGCGGCGTTGGCGTCGTTCTCGATGGTGACCGGGAAGTCGACCAGCGCCTCGAGCCGCCGCTTGAGCGGCTCGTCACGCCAGGCGAGGTTGGGGGCGAAGAGGACCGTCGAGCCCGTGCGGTCCACGAAGCCGGCGCACGCCACGCCCACCGCGACCACCTCGTCGTCGGTCCTGCCTGCGAGCTCGCGGACGAGGTCGGCGGCCTCGTGGGCGATCCGGTCCGGGTCGCTCGCCGGTGTCTCCGTGCGGGCCTCGGCGAGGATGGTGCCGTCGCCGGCGACGAGGCCACCGGCGATCTTGGTGCCGCCGATGTCGAGGCCGATCGTCGCTGTCGTCATCGGGCGCGCTCCCCTGCGGTCGTCTGGCTGGTCGTGGCACCGGTCGCACCGGTGGCACCGGTGGCACCCGTGGCGCCGGTGTGGTCGCCGTCGGCCACGGGGATGTCCTCGACGTCGGGCCGTGGCGGGGCGGACGGTTCCCGGCGGCCCTGGTGCGCGAGGTCGCGCAGGGTGTCGGCGACGGCGACCGCCAGGTCGGCGATCCGCTCGACCGTCTCGGGCCGGACGGTCCGCAGCAGCGCGATCCCCTGGCAGAGCGGGCAGACGGCGCACACGCCACCGGCCTGCGTGGCAGCCGGCGCGCCGGGAGCACCCGCCGAGGAGCCGCAGTGCGGGCACGACCCGGCGCGCCCGGCGTCCGGGACCTCCTCGGGCCCCGCCTCCCCGACCTCCTCCGGTCCGGCGGTGGTCCCCGGTTCGGGCTCGTCGGCATACGGGTCCTGCCGCCACGCACCGAGGGCCTGCAGCAGGCGGGCGGTCTCCTCCGCCACGGTCCCCACCGGCGGGCGGGACGGTTCCTCAGCCACGGCGCCACACCGCCTCGTCGGGCTCGAAGCCGATCTCGAGGTCGCCGCCGCGGACGGCGGCGCCGGTGACCCGGCAGCGCTGCAGCGCGGAGGGCAGCGCGAGCACCCTGCGGTGGCCCCCGACCTCGAGGAGCAGCTCCTCGCCGCGGCGCTGCAGCGACACCTCGCCAGCGGTCACGAGGGGCAGGGACAGCCGCAGCGCGAAGCCGCCGTCCACCGGTTCGACGCGCAGTCCCCCTCCGGCCACGGGTGCGAGGAGGTCGTCGACGGGCTGACCGCCCTCGAGGGCCGCCGCGAAACCCGCCAGGGCGTCGGGGCCGACCGGCTCCGCGGGCAGGTAGGGGGCGACGGCGACGGAGAGCCCGGCGAAGGACTCCCGCACCTCCCGCAGTCCCGCCTGCTGGGCGTCGTTCCACGCGGTGCGCCACGGGTCTGCGCCAGCACCCGGGAAGACCCGGTTGACGACGACCCCGTCGACGACGAACCCGTGGAGCCCGAGCGAGGTCCACGTGCGCCGGGACTCCGCGATGACGACCCGCTCGGGCGTCAGCACCAGCCGCACCGAGGTCTGGGGGCCGGTGAGCAGCCGCTGGACCTCCCCGAGGCGCTGCTGCCAGCGCGACACCGCCGACAGGACCGCGGGGGCCGGCAGCGGGACCCCCGCCGCGGCCGCGGCAGCCGGCCGCAGCGTGCGGATCAGGCTGCGCTGCCCCGGCAACAGCCGCTCGAGGTGCCAGGCGAGCGCCTCGGGGAGGGCCAGGAGGCGCAGCGTCTCTGCGGTCGGCGCACAGTCGACGACGACGAGGTCCCACGGGCCCGACTCCGCCTGCTCGCCGAGCGCGACGAGCGCGGCGACCTCCTCGGCGCCGGGCAGCGACGTCAGCTCCTCCGCGACGACCGGGTCGACACCGAGTGTGTCGAGCACCTGCAGGAGGTAGTCCTGCACGAGCCGCCAGGACGGGCCGACCGAGCTCGTCGCGCTCACCTGGAGGGCGAAGAGGCCGGGCTCGACCTCGACGGGCCCCCGAGGCGAGGCCAGGTCCGTGTCGAGGGCGTCACCGAGGGAGTGCGCGGCGTCCGTCGACATGACGAGCGTCTTGACGCCGGCGCGGGCGGCCCGCACCGCGGTCGCGGCGGCCGTGGTCGTCTTGCCCACACCGCCCTTGCCGGTGAAGAGGAGGACACGCATCGCTGGCGGCCGCGCTCAGCCCTCGACGCGGTTCTTGAGCTCCTTGAGCGCGGTGTCGATGATGACCTTCTCCGCCTTGCGCTTGAGCATCCCGAGCATCGGGATCTTGACGTCGACGGCCAGCCGGTAGGTCACCGTGGTGCCACCGCCCGCCGGGGCCAGCGTGTAGGAGCCGTTCATGGCCTTCAGGACCGTGGCCTGCACCAGCGTCCAGGAGACGACGCCGGTGCCGTTCGACGCCACGTCCCAGTCGTAGTCGAGGGTGTAGGTGTCCTTGATGGCGCCCGCGTCGAGGGTGAACTCGACCTGGTCGGGCCAGCCGTCGCCCTCCTCGCTGAGGACGGTCACCTTCTTCACCTCGGTGGCCCACTGCGGGTAGCTGTCGAAGTCGGCGATGACGTCGAGCACCTCGCCCGGCGCGGCGGCGATCTCGATGCTGGACTCGGTGCGGTCGGCCATGGCGGGAAGGCTACAGCGTGGTCCCTCCCGCCCCCCGCTACCGCTGGGTAAGGTTCGGCGTGACGGAAGCAGCCCGTGTCGAAGGAGTCCTCCCGTGCAGAGCCTCGTCGTTCCGCCGCTCGTGCCGCCGAGCACGGTGGGCTCCCTGGCGGACCTTCCCGGGCGCAACGCCGCTGCCGCGCCCGGCCGGGTGGCCTTCTCGCGCAGGGAGGGCAGCCGGTGGGTCGACGTCACTGCCGCGGAGTTCCACCAGGAGGTCCGGGCCCTCGCCAAGGGCCTCGTCGCAGCCGGTGTCGCCCCTGGCGACCGCGTCGCGCTCATGTCCAAGACGCGCTACGAGTGGACCCTCGTCGACTTCGCGATCTGGACCGTGGGCGCGGTGACGGTGCCCATCTACGAGACCTCGTCGGCGGACCAGGTCGCGTGGATCCTCGAGGACTCCGGCTCGGTCGCCATCGTCGTCGAGACGGCCGCCCACGAGGCGACCGTCGAGGCCATCCGCGACCACGCGGTGGGGCTGCGGTCGGTGTGGCAGATCGACGGCGGCGCGCTCGCGGCGCTGGGCACCGGCGGATCTGGCGTCTCCGACGCCGAGCTCGACGCCACCCGCGACGGCGTCGACCGCACGTGCGTGGCGACGGTCATCTACACCTCCGGCACGACGGGCCGCCCCAAGGGGTGCGAGCTGACACACGACAACTTCATGGCGCTCTCGGAGAACGCCGTGGAGCGCCTCTCGGCGGTGGTCTCCAGCGATGACGCCTCCACCCTGCTGTTCCTGCCCCTGGCCCACGTCTTCGCCCGGTTCATCGAGGTCCTCTGCGTCACGGCCCAGGCGCGCATGGGGCACAGCGCCGACATCAAGAACCTGCTGGCCGACTTCGCGACGTTCCGGCCGACCTTCATCCTCGCCGTGCCCCGCGTGTTCGAGAAGATCTACAACTCCTCCGAGCAGAAGGCGACCTCCGAGGGCAAGGGCAAGATCTTCAGCACTGCGGCGGAGACCGCCATCGCGTGGTCGACCGCCCTCGACGACGGCCGCCCGGGCCTCGGGCTGCGGGTGCGGCACGCCGTGTTCGACCGGCTCGTCTACAGCAGGCTCCGTGACGCCATGGGCGGGCAGGTCCGCTACGCCGTCTCTGGGGGAGCCCCGCTCGGCACCCGCCTCGGCCACTTCTTCCGCGGCGTCGGCGTGACGATCCTCGAGGGCTACGGCCTCACCGAGACGACGGCGCCGGCCACGGTCAACACCCCCGAGCTGGTCAAGATCGGCACGGTCGGCCCACCGCTGCCCGGCGTCGGGATCCGCATCGCCGAGGACGGCGAGATCCTCGTCACGGGCGTCAACGTCTTCCGCGGCTACCACGACAACACGGAGGCGACGGCCGCCGCTATCGAGGACGGGTGGTTCCACACCGGTGACCTCGGCAGCCTCGACGACGACGGGTTCCTCAGGATCACCGGCCGCAAGAAGGAGATCCTCGTGACCGCCGGCGGCAAGAACGTCGTGCCGGCTGTCCTGGAGGACCGCCTGCGGGCGCACCCCCTGGTGTCCCAGTGCATCGTCGTCGGTGACCAGCGGCCGTTCATCGGCGCGCTCATCACCCTCGACGCGGAGATGTACCCGGCCTGGGCGGCCAACAACGGGCTGGCCGGCGTCACCATCGAGCGGGCGCGAGAGCACGAGGGGGTCCTCGCCGAGCTCCAGCGGGCGGTCGACGAGGCCAACGAGGCGGTGTCGCGTGCCGAGTCGATCCGCTCGTTCGCCGTGCTCGACGGTGACTTCACCGAGGAGAACGGCTACCTCACGCCGTCCCTGAAGCTCAAGCGCAACGTCGTCATGCGCGACTTCGAGGACGAGGTCGAAGCGCTCTACTCCCGCCCGAAGCCCTGAGCACCCCCGCCCGCCGCGGCGTCGGCCTCGCCCTGGTCTGGCTCGCGTACTTCGGCGTCCTCCAGTGGAGCGTGGTGCGGTTCCGCGTCCCCATCGTGCTCGTCCTCACCGCGAGCGCCGTCCTCCTCGCACTGTGGCAGTGGCGGGGCTGGCGGGTCGAGCTCACCCCCGCCGCGGCCGCCACCGCCCTGGCCGGCAGCGCCCTCGCCACCCTGCTCGTCCCCCTGTTCACGTACCTGCCGCCGGGAGGGCTCGCGGTGGCCAGCACGCTTCTCGTCGCAGGACCGCTGCTGTGCGCGGCGCTCCTGTGGGCCGGGGAGCGGCGCGCGGTGCCCGCCGCGCTGCTCGCCCTGCTCCTGTATGCCGTGGTGTCGGCCGTCGCGGTCCTCACCGATCGCGCCCCGCACATCGACGTCTGGGTGACGCTGCAGCAGGCAAGCGACGGGCTGGCCCGCGGGCAGGACATCTACGCCATGACGTGGACCGGCTCACCCGGGATCCAGGACGCCATCACCTACCTCCCGGTCACGGCGGTGCTGCTCGCGCCCGGCCGCTGGCTCGGCGGCGACGTCCGGTGGGCGCTGCTGGTCTGGTCCGTCGTCGCGGCCGCCGGCGCCTGGCTGCTGGCCGCGAGGCTGCCGCGTGGCCGGGCGGCCCACGGGTCCACGACGGGCCCCCGCTGGGTGGCGGCCGCCGTGGTCGCGGTCGTCCTCCTGCCGCCCGGGACCCTCACCCAGGTCGACCAGGCGTGGACC
>JAICIN010000004.1 GCA_025924375.1 Dermatophilaceae bacterium
AGCGCCGCGACGAACTGGTGCTCCTGCGCACCCATCGCCTCGGCCGCGATGGTCGTGAGGTCCGCGTGGTCCGACCGGCTCTGGTTGCGGTCCACCTCCTGCAGCGCGAGCACGTCCGCGTCGAGGCGGCGCACCGACTCCTGCAGCCCGGGGAGGTCGACGTGCTGGTCGGTCGGCACCCGTCCGTTGAGGATGTTGAACGTCGCTACCCGCACCGGCAGCCCCTACCCCGCGCCAGGCTGGTGACTCGGGCAACCCAGCAGTGTCCCTCGACCGAGGGCCTGAGCCGGCGCCCGGGTGCCGGGGCGCATGCGCGTCCGCCAACTTCGGCCACTCGCCCGAGACCTCACCACCCCAGCCCCCGGCCCGCCGAAACTTTCGGCCACTCGCCCGCGAGCTCACCACCCCAGCCCCCGGCTCGCCGAAACTTTCGGCCACTCGCCCGCGAGCTCACCACCCCAGCCCCCGGCGTCGCGTCGAGCCGCCGGTCCGGGGTAAGGGGGCCGGCATGGCCGACGAGGGACAGCAGGACCTGCGGGAGGCGCTCAAGGCGGTGGCCGTGGCCCTCAAGCGCGAGGGGGTGCCCTTCGCGCTCATGGGCGGGTATGCCGTGTGGGCCCGTGGCGGCCCGGAGCCGGACCACGACGTCGACATCCTCGTCGCGGAGGAGGACGCGGGCGAAGCCGCACGGGTGCTCGCCGAGGGTGGGTTCCACGTCGTCCACCCGGCGGAGGACTGGCTGTTCAAGGTGTTCGTCGACGAAGCCCTCGTCGACGTCATCTTCCGCGCCTCGGGCGTCCCGGCCGACCGCGAGCTGCTGGCCCGGGCGACCGAGGAGGAGGTCCTCTCCGTCCAGATGCCGGTCCTGCCGGCGACGGAGCTCGTGGTGCAGCGGCTGAACGCCATGCGCGAGCACTACTGCGACTTCGCCGCCCAGCTCCCCGTGGCCCGCGCCCTGCGTGAGCAGGTCGACTGGGACGAGGTGCGCCGAGTCACCGCCGAGAACGACTTCGCCGCCGCGCTGCTCTTCCTCCTCGAGCGGCTGCGCATCATCGGCCCCGAGGGCAGCGGCAGAGCCCCCGAGGGCGCCGGCGGACAGGGGTAGACCCACGCCGGGCCACCGGCACGCGCTCAGCCGGTGTTGCGCATGCCCGCCGCGATGCCGTTCACGGTGGTGAGGAGCGCGCGCTCGAGGTCGGGGTCGTCCTCCCCGTCGCGGTAGCGCTGGAGCAGCTGGATCTGCAGGTGGTGCAACGGGTCGAGGTAGTTGTCACGGATCTCGAGCGTCGTCTTCAGCAGCGGCTCACGCTCGAGGAGGACGGCGTCGCCCGTCACCCGCAGCAGCCCCTCGACGGCCAACGTGTGCTCGTCACGGATCTCGTCGAGGAGGTGCCGCGTCCCGGGCGGCGCGAGGGCCGCGACGTAGCGTGCCGCGATGTCGAGGTCGGTCTTGGCGAGCGTCATCGCGACGTTGTCGAGGAACGAGCGGAAGAAGGGCCAGGAGCGGTACATCTCGCGCAGGTCGTCCTCGTGGTCGCGCGCCGACGCGAGCCCGGTGCCGACGCCGAACCAGCCCGGGATGATCTGCCGGGACTGGGTCCACCCGAACACCCACGGGATCGCCCGCAGGCTCTCGAGACCGGCACCCTCCAGCGGCCGCTTGGCCGGCCGCGACCCGATGTGCAGGGCCCCGAGGAGGTCCACCGGCGTGGAGGAGGTGAAGTATGCCGGGAGGTCCGGCTGCGAGACCAGGCTGCGGTAGCGATCGTGGGCCGCGTCCGAGACGGCGTCCATGAGGCCGTCCCACCGGTCGCGCTGGGACGCGGTCCGCCGGTTGCTGCGGTGCAGCAGGCTGGCCTCGAGCGTGCCCGCGAGCAGCAGCTCGAGGTTCTCACGGGCGAGGACCGGCAGGTTGTACTTGTCGCTGATGACCTCGCCCTGCTCGGTGAGCTTGACGTCGCCGTCGACCGTGCCGAACGGGAGGGCGAGGATGGCCTCGTAGGTCGGTCCCCCGCCCCGGCCGACGGAGCCGCCCCGGCCGTGGAAGAAGCGGATCCGCACGCCGTGCCGGCGCGCGACGTCACGGGCGGTGCGCTGGGCGCGCTGGATCTGCCACTGCGACGTCGTGATCCCGCCAGCCTTGTTCGAGTCGGAGTAGCCCAGCATGACCTCCTGGAAGTCGCCGCGGAGGGCGAGGAGGCGACGGTACGACGGGTCGCCGAGGAGCGCGTCGAGGATCGGCTCGACGCGCTCGAGCTCCTCCACCGTCTCGAGGAGGGGGACGAAGCCGATGCGGGCACACCCGTCGGCGAGGTCCACGAGTCCGGCCTCGCGGGCGAGGACGACGGCAGCGAGGACGTCGTCGGCGTCGTGCGTCATCGAGATGACGTAGCTCTCAACCGCCCCTGGGCCCAGGGTGTCGAGGGCCTCCCTGATGACGGCGAACGTGTCCGTCGTGACCCGGGCCGCGCCGTCGACCGGTGGCGGCTGGTGCGAGAGGGGCCGGCGCTGCTCCAGCTCGTGGCTGAGGACCTTCATCCGCGACGGGCCGTCGAGGTCGGCGTAGGGCGCGTCGAGCACCCCCAGCCGGTCGAGGAGCTGCCCGACGGCGGCGTGGTGCTTGGCCGAGTGCTCTCGGACGTCGAGCGTGGCAAGGGCCAGCCCGAAGGTCGCGACGCCGTGCACGAGCCGCTGCAGGTCGCCGCCCGCCACGACCGCGCCCTGGTTGCGCTCGACGGAGGCGTGGAGCAGCCGGAGGTCCTCCAGCAGCTCGGCGTCGTCGCGGTAGTCCCGGCCCTCGACGTGGGCGGCACGCGCGCGGATCCGCTGCTCCGTGAGGCGCAGCCGCACGTCGACGCACGTGAGGAAGAGGCGGTACGGCTCCTCGGCGTTGAGCCTTCGGTACCGCGGCTCCACCTCCGGCAGCTCCTCGAGCATCGCCCGGGTGCGGGCGCGCACCGCGTCGTCGACCGAGGTGAGGCGCTCGCTCACCGACAGGTCACGGCGCAGGTCGTCGACCTTGTGGCGGGTCACGGCGATGCCGTGGAGGGACTGCAGCGAGAGGACCTCCCTGGTCACGGCGGGGGTGACGTTGGGGTTGCCGTCGCGGTCGCCGCCGATCCAGCTGCCGAACCGCAGCGGGCTCGTGGTCACCGGGAGCTGCACCCCCTGCTCGCGGAGGTGCTCGCCCAGCCGGTCGAGCACGTCGCCCACGGCGGAGCCGGCCAGGCCCTCGAGGTAGTAGACCCCGTTGCGCGCCTCGTCGAGCGGTTCGGGCCGGCCGATGCGGATCTGGTCGGTCTGCCAGAAGAGGTCGACCGCTGCCTCGAGCCGCCGGAGCCGGTCCGGGCCGTCCGGCTCGTCGAGCAGGGCCGCGACGCGGCGCAGCTTGTCGAGGTTCGTGCGTCGCGCCACCTCCGTGGGGTGGGCGGTGAAGACGGGGCGGACCGAGAGCCGGGCCGCCATGTCGCGCAGGTCGGGCGCGCGCACGCCGCTCTCAGCGAGCCGCTGGAACGTCCGGGCCAGCGGGCCGCCCCGCTCGCCGCGGTCCCGCTGCAGCGCCCTCCCCCGGTGGTGCTGCTCGGTGATGTTCGCCAGGTGGAAGTACGACGCGAACGCGCGGGCGAGCGTCATGGCGGTGGCGGGCTCGAGGCGGGGCAGCTCGTCGAGCGAGCCCTCCTTGGCGGAGGTGCGCACGTCCTCCACGAGGGCCAGCAGCTCGGCGCCCTCGGTCCGGACGAGCGCGTCGCCCAGCAGCGACGTCACCAGGCGGATGTCCTGCCGCAGCTCGCGGGGGTGTGCGTCACCCACCCACGGATCGGCGGTGCCCTCAGCCATCCCTGTCGCTCCATCCTGTCCGTTCCCGGGTCGGCGCCGCCGAGTCTCCCACTCTGCCCGCAGCACCGGCCGGGTCCGCCGAGGGCTGGACACCTCGGGCCAATCCGGACGTGCGCCGGCGACGAAGGAGTCGTGTCAGAGCGGTCGTCACGAACGGCAGCCGCACCACGACCACAGGAGGAACACGACGTGCGCACGAGAACGAGAATCGCAGCGGTGGCACTGGGATCAGGGGCCCTGCTGCCCTTCGCCGGCGCCGGGATGGCCCACGCGGCGGACGGCGGCACCACCGCCACGCTGCGGCCCGTGGCCGTCAACAACGTGCCGGCGAGCGGCACCGCCATGGCGGAGGTCCACGGCAACACCCTGACCGTCACCATGGTCGCCTCGGGCCTGCTGGCGAACAGCCCGCACGCCGCCCACATCCACTTCGCGCAGGCGGCTCGCCACGAGTGCCCCCGCGTGACCGACGACACCAACAAGGACGGCCGCCTCAGCACCACCGAGGGCGGTCCGGCCTACGGCGACATCGTCGTCTCCCTCACGAAGACGGGTGACACCTCGCCGAAGAGCGGCCTCGCCGTCGACCGCTTCGACACCGCCCCGGGCGGGACCATCCACTACCAGCGCGGCAGCATCCCGATCTCCGACGGCGTCGCGTCGGCCATCCTCGCCGGCGAGTCGGTCGTCGTCATCCACGGCGTGGACCACAACGGTGACGGCAAGTACGACGGGGCCGCCAAGAGCGACCTCGACCCGAAGCTCCCCGCCGAGGCGACCGACCCGGCGGTGTGCGGTGTCCTGCGAGCCGCCCCGGTCGGCGGCATGGACACCGGTGGCGGCGGCACCTCCACCGGCTCCGACGCCTCCCTGCTCCTGCTCGGTGGCGGGTTGACGCTGGCCGCCGCAGGCAGTGGCGCGTGGACCGTCCGGCGCACCCGGGCTCGCGGCCGCGCCTGAGCCGGGGCCTCGCACAGCGTGCCCAGCGCACCGACCGGTGACCGCCGCGCCCTCGTGGCTGCGGCGGTCACCGTCGTCCTGCTCGTCCTGGCCGGGGTCGTCCTCCTCCGGGCCGTGACCCGACCTGCACCACCGCCGCAACCGGCGGCAGCGCCCGCCGCGACGTCGACCGCGACGAGCCGCGGCACGCCGCCGCCCGCCTCGACGTCACGGACCACCACGCCGGGGACGCCCACACCGACACCGACCACGACACCGGCACCGGCCGCGCCGGACTTCGGGCCACTGCTGGACCGCTCCGCCCCGGTCGCCCTCGACGTGCCCTCCCTCGGGGTCCACACCACGGGCCTGGTCCAGCTGGCCCTCGACCCGGCCGGCCGGCTGGAGCCGCCCACGAGCTTCGAGAAGGCGGGCTGGTACGCCGGCGGCCCGGCACCCGGCGAGTTCGGGCCGGCCGTGATCGGCGCCCACGTCGACAGCAAGGCCGGCCCCGCCCTCTTCTACCGGCTCGGCGCACTGGCGAAGGGCGCGCGCGTCGACGTGACGCGCGCCGACGGCTCGGTCGCGGTGTTCGTCGTCGACCGCGTCGGCCGCTACGCCAAGGACGACTTCCCGACCGCGGCCGTCTACGGCAACACCACGGACCGGGCGGAGCTGCGGCTCATCACCTGTGGCGGCGCGTTCGACCACGCGAGCGGGCACTACGTGGACAACGTCGTGGCCTTCGCCCACCTCGTCGGCACCCGCCCCTGACCTCGCGGGGACGAGCAGCGCCTACCGGAAGACGACCGTGCGGTCGCGGTTGAGGAGCACCCGGTGCTCGCCGTGCCAGCGGACCGCCCTGGCGAGCGCCAGGCACTCCGCGTCGCGACCGGCGGTGACGAGCTCCTCCGGCCCGTAGGTGTGGTCGACGCGGATGACCTCCTGCTCGATGATCGGTCCCTCGTCGAGGTCCGGGGTCACGTAGTGGGCCGTGGCGCCGACCTGCTTTACGCCCCGGGCGAACGCCTGGTGGTAGGGCTTGGCGCCCTTGAAGCTCGGCAGGAAGGAGTGGTGGATGTTGATGGCCCGGCCCTCGAGCTGCTTGCAGAGGTCGTTCGAGAGCACCTGCATGTAGCGCGCCAGCACCACCAGGTCGACCTCGTGCCGGTCGACGAGCTCGAGGAGCCGCGCCTCCGCCGCCTCCTTGGTGTCGCGGGTGACCGGCACGTGGATGAACGGCACGCCCGCGGACGCGACGATGGGGCGCAGCTCCTCGTGGTTGGACACCACGAGCGCGATGTCGACACCGAGGCTGCCGGCCTGCCAGCGGTAGAGCAGGTCGTTGAGGCAGTGGCCGAAACGGGACGCCATGACGAGCGCGCGGGTGCGCCGGCTCGCGTCGTGGAGCTGCCAGCTCATGCCGTATGCCGCGGCCACCGGCGCGAAGGCCGCCTCCATCTCCTCGTGCCCGGCGGTGGGAGAGACGAAGCACGTGCGCAGGAAGAGCAGCCCGTGCACGGGGTCGTCGAACTGCTGGTGCTCGGTGATGTCGCAGCCGTGCTGCACGAGCACCGACGTCACCGCGTGGACGATGCCGGGCCCCTCGGGGCAGGTCAGGGTGAGGACGAACCGCTGGGTCATGGCTGGCAGGCCCCTCTCAGCACTCGACGACGTTGAGGGCCAGGCCGCCCCGCGCCGTCTCCTTGTACTTGTCCTTCATGTCGGCCCCGGTCTCCCGCATGGTCTTGATGGCCTTGTCGAGGGAGACGTGGTGCCGTCCGTCGCCGCGGATCGCCATGCGGGCAGCGGTGATCGCCTTCACGGAGGCGACTGCGTTGCGCTCGATGCACGGGATCTGCACGAGCCCGCCCACCGGGTCGCAGGTGAGGCCCAGGTTGTGCTCGATGCCGATCTCCGCGGCGTTCTCCACCTGCTCGGGCGTCCCGCCGAGCACCTCGGCCAGCCCGGCGGAGGCCATCGAGCACGCCGAGCCGACCTCGCCCTGGCAGCCGACCTCGGCACCCGAGATCGACGCGTTCTCCTTGAACAGCAGGCCGACCGCCGCGGCGGTGAGGAGGAAGCGCACCACGCCGTCCTCGCTGAACGACGGCACGAACTTCTCGTAGTAGTGCAGCACGGCCGGGATGATGCCGGCGGCACCGTTGGTGGGCGCGGTGACGACCCGCCCGCCGGCCGCGTTCTCCTCGTTGACCGCGAGCGCGAACAAGGTGACCCAGTCCATCGCGCGCAGCGGGTCGCCGGTGTCTCCACCGGCCTCCAGCCCGCGGAGCAGCTGGGCGGCCCGGCGACGGACCCGGAGGCCGCCCGGCAGCACGCCGTCGGTCGCGCACCCGCGGCGCACGCACTCCTGCATCACGGCCCAGATGCGCAGCAGGCCACCCCGGACCTCCTCCTCCGAACGCCACGACTGCTCGTTGGCGAGCATGACCTGGCTGATCGGCAACCCGCTCTCCCGGCAGTGGGCGAGCAGCTCGGCGCCCGTCGTGAACGGGTAGCGGACCGGCGTCGTGTCCGGCACCAGCCGCTTCGCGCCGATCTCCGACTCGTCGAGCACGAAGCCGCCACCGACGGAGTAGTACTCGCGCTCCGCGACGACGGCCCCGTCGGGGCCGGACGCCCGGAAGCGCATCCCGTTGCTGTGGAAGGGCAGTCGCTTCCGGCGGTGAAGCACGACGTCGGTGTCGACGTCGAAGGGTACGACGTGGCGACCCAGGAGGGCCAGCCGCCCGCTCCCCCGCACCTGCTGTACCGAGGGGTCGGCCGCGACCGGGTCGACCTCGTCCGGCACCTCGCCCTGCAGCCCGAGGACGACCGCCTTGACGCTGCCGTGGCCGTGGCCCGTCGCGCCGAGCGAGCCGAACAGCTCCGCCCGCACGGCGCGCACCGACTCCAGCAGGCCGTCCTTCTCCAGCGACCTCGCGAAGGAGCAGGCCGCCCGCATGGGGCCCACGGTGTGCGAGCTCGACGGCCCGATGCCGACCTTGAACAGGTCGAAGGCGCTCACCGCCACGACGGGTCGTCCTCGTACTCGGCACAGGCGTCGAGGAGCCAGTCCGCCAGGTAGCGGGCGAACGACGAGCGCACGAGGACCCAGACGTCGCCGGCGTGCTCGTCGCGCACGACGAGGACCACCCCGGCGAGCGCGAGCAGCGTCTGCACGCAGGTCCCCTTCGGGCTGACCCGCGGGTCGAGGTCGAGCGAGCACCCGTGCGCCAGGAGGTCGGCCGTGCGGGGTCCGGAGATCGCGATCGTCGTCCGCTGCGCGGAGACGTCGACCACGGCGCCCTGCTGGCCGACGGCAGCCCGCAGGTCCCCCTCGAGGGCGTCCTGCCCGGCGGGCGCCACGACGAGCCACTCGTCCGGCCCCAGCCAGAGGACCTCGGCGCCGTCCACCCCGGAGACGGCGGTGCACGCCGTCGTGGGCAGGGCCACGCCGAGCACCCGCTCCGCCGCCGCGGCTGCCTCGCCGCCCGGCTCGACGCGCAGGTCGAGCTGGGTCAGGAAGGGCACCTCACGGATGCTGACGCCCTTCGGCACGGCGGCCAGCTGCCCGGCATACGTGCCCAACGGGCTCCTGCGCGCACTGTCCTGCACGGTCCTGCTCACGATGTCAACCGTCACGGCGGCTGCCCTCCTTGTCGAAGAGGACGCTGTCGGTCACGGTGACCGGGACGAGCTCGTCCTCGAGTGGCACGTACAGGGTCTGCCCGACCCGCTCGCGGCCGGAGCGCACGAGGGCCAGGGCGAAGGTGCGGCCCAGGGCCGCGCTGCGGTAGCTCGACGTCACGTGGCCGAGCATCGGCACCGGCGGCTGCGACAGGGCGTCGACCTCGACGACCTGTCCGCCCTCGGGCAGCAGCACGTCGCCGTCCACGGGCAGCAGGCCCACGAGCTGCTTGCGGTCGGGGCGCAGGTTCTCGGGCCGGCTGAAGGAACGCTTCCCGACGAAGTCGTCCTTCTTCTTGGAGACGACCCACGCCATGCCGAGGTCCTGCGGGGTGACGGTGCCGTCGGTCTCCTGCCCGATGATCGGGTAGCCCTTCTCGGCCCGCAGCACGTGCATCGTCTCGGTGCCGTAGGGGGTGATACCCCACTGCCTTCCCGCGGCGAAGATCGCCTCCCACACGGCCAGGGCGTCCCAGGCCGGGACGTTGACCTCGTAGGCGAGCTCGCCGGAGAAGCTGATCCGGCAGACGCGTGCCGGGACCCCGGCCACACCGGTGTCGCGCCACGTCATGAACGGGAACGCGTCGTTGGAGACGTCGAGGTCCGGCGCCACCGCCGCGAGGACGTCCCGCGAGCGCGGCCCGACGAGCGGGATCGTCGCCCACTGCTCGGTCACGGAGGCGAGGTGCACGCGCAGCTCCGGCCACTCGGTCTGCACCCACTCCTCCATCCAGTCGAGGATCTTCGCCGCGTTGCCGGTCGTCGTGGTGACGAGGAAGCGGTCGTCCGCGACGCGGATGACCGTGCCGTCGTCGATGACCATGCCGTCGAGGCCGCACATCACGCCGTAGCGCACCGAGCCGACCTTCAGGCTGCTCATGAGGTTGGTGTAGAGCCGGTCGAGCAGCTCGGCGGCGTCGGGCCCCTGGACGTCGATCTTGCCCAGCGTCGAGCCGTCCATCATGGCGACGGACTCGCGCGCCGCGGCGCACTCGCGGAGCACGGCCGTCTCGAGGTCCTCACCGTCCTGCGGGTAGTACCACGGCCGCTTCCACTGGCCGACGTTCTCGAACTCGGCGCCGTGCATGACGTGCCAGTCGTGGACGGCGGTGACGCGCACGGGGTCGTGCAGCACGCCGCGGTCGCGCCCGGCGAGGGCGGCGAAGGCGACCGGCGTGTAGGGCGGACGGAACGTCGTCGTGCCGAGCTCGCCGACGTCGACGCCGAGCGCCTCCGCGACGATGCCCGAGGCGATGACCCCCGAGGTCTTGCCCTGGTCGTGGGCGGTGCCGATGGTGGTGTAGCGCTTGACGTGCTCCACCGATCGCATCCCCGCACCGGTGGCGCGCAGGATGTCGCCGACCGTGGCGTCTCGCTGCAGGTCGACGAAGCGCTGGTCGCCGTGCCCGGCGTCCGGATCGGGGTCGGGCACCGACCACAGCACCCTGGTGGGCTGTGCCGGCGGCTCCGGGTCCGTCACCGGAAGCTCCGGCTCGGCCGGGAGCCCCTCGGTGGACAGGCCGGCCGAGGCCAGTGCGCGACGGGCCGCGTCATGGCCGCTGCGCAGCGCCCCTGCGAGGGTGAACTCGCCGGTGGCGGAGCCGGCCACGCTCGCGCGGTCGATCTCCTCTCCCGGGACGAAGGCGCCGAGGGCCGCGTCGTAGCGCAGCCGGCCGCGCGCCTGGCTGTAGAGGTGGACGGTCGGGTTCCAGCCGCCGGAGACGAGCAGCGTGTCGCACGCGATGCCCGTGCGCGGCCCCACGACCCCGTCCGCGAGCATGGCGACGTGGGCGCGGGTGACCCGGTCGGTGCCGCTCGTGCCGGTGACGACGTGGCCGGTGCGGACCTCGATGCCGCGCCGGGCGCACTCCTCCGCCCAGTGGGCCGGCGCCTTGGCCCGCGCCTCGATGACGGCGGCGACGTGGCCGCCCGCGTCGGCGATCTCCACGGCGGCGGCGTAGGCCGCGTCGTCGGAGGTGAAGACGACGACCTCGGAGCCCGGCAGCACGGCATACCGGTTGAGGTAGGTGCGCGCCGCCCCCGCGAGCATGATGCCCGGCCGGTCGTTGCCGGCGAAGACGATGGGCCGCTCGTGCGCGCCGGTGGCGACGACGACGTGGCCGGCACGGATCCGCCAGACACGCTGGCGGGCCCGGTTCGCGGGTGCCTGGGCACCGAGGTGGTCGGTGCGCTTCTCCAGGGCCAGGACGAAGCCGTCGTCGTAGTGGCCGAACGCGGTGGTGCGCTGGAGGACCCGCACGTCGCGGTGCGCGGTGAGCTCGTCGACGGCAGCGGCCACCCAGTCGAGCGCCGGGGCGCCGTCGAGGCGCTCGGGGGCGCCGAGGAGGGAGCCGCCCGCCTCGCGCTGCTCGTCCACGAGGACGACCCGGGCGCCGGCGCGGGCCGCGGTGAGCGCCGCGGTCAGGCCGGCCGGGCCGGCGCCCACGACGAGGACGTCGCAGTGGGCGTGGACGGCGTCGTAGCGCGCGGGGTCCGGCTCGTCGGCGAGGCGGCCCTGCCCGGGCAGGCCCCGGGCCACGAGGCCGTCGTGGAGCTCGACCGTCGTCGCGGTGAGCATCGGCTCCGGGAACGGCTCCTCGACCTGGACGAGGGCACTCGGGTCCTCGGCGCCGGCCGCGACGATGCCGCGGGGACGACCCAGCCTCACGCTCGTGGCGACCTGGTGGACGCCGTTGGCCAGCAGGGCGGAGGCCAGCGTGTCACCACGGTGGCCGGTCAGCGCCTCACCGTTGAAGGTGAAGGCCAGCTCGGTGGAGCGGTCGACGCGCCCGCCGGTCGGGAGGCGGAAGGAGGAGGTCATGCGACCACCGGCTTCGGCTCGCCCTGGCGGTACACCGCGAGGATCTGGTGGGTCGCCGTGTCGCGCACCGCGTTGAACCACCGCCGGCAGCCGGCGCTGTGGACCCAGCGCTCCGCGAAGGGCCCCTTGGGGTTGTCGCGGAAGAAGACGAACTGCCCCCACTCCTCGTCGGACAGGGTCGCGTTGCCGGCGGGGTAGGCGACATGGGCCTGGCCGCCGTAGTGGAACTCGGTCTCTTCCCGTGGCCCGCAGTGCGGGCAGGCGATGAGCTGCATGGTCTCTCCTAGTGGGCGACGGCGGCGGCGCCGTGCTCGTCGACGAGGGCGCCGGTGGTGAAGCGCTCGAGGGTGAAGGGGGCGTTGTAGGGGTGTGGCGTGCCGGTCGCAACGGTGTGCGCGAAGCACCAGCCGACGCCGGGCGTGGCCTTGAAGCCACCGGTCCCCCAGCCGCAGTTGAGGTAGAGGTTCTCGACCGGGGTGAGGCCGACGATGGGCGACGCGTCGGGCGTGGTGTCGACGATGCCCGCCCAGCTGCGCAGCAGGTGGGCCCGGGCGAAGATCGGGAACAGCTCCAGGGCGGCAGCCATCTGGCGCTCGATGATGTGGAACGCGCCGCGCTGGCCGTAGCCGTTGTAGCCGTCGATGCCGGCCCCCATGACGAGCTCTCCCTTGTGCGCCTGGGAGACGTACACGTGCACGGCGTTCGACATGACCACGGTGGGGTGGACAGGCTCGAGCAGCTCGGAGACGAGCGCCTGCAGGGGGTGGGACTGCAGCGGAAGGCGCAGCCCCGCCATCTCGGCGAGCACCGAGGTGTGCCCGGCAGCCGCGAGGGCGACGCGCCCGGCCCTGATGGTGCCGCGGCTGGTGCGGACCCCCGTGACCCGGCCACCCTCGATGTCGAGTCCCTGCACCTCGCAGTTCTGGATGAGGTCGACGCCCAGCTCGTTGGCCCTGCGGGCGAAGCCCCACGCCACGTAGTCGTGCTTGGCGATCCCGGCCCGCGGCTGGTAGGTCGCACCGAGCACGGGGTAGCGCACGTCGGGGCTGATGTTGACGATCGGGCAGACCTCCTTGACCTGCTGGGGGTCCAGCCACTCCGCGTCCACGCCGTTGAGCCGGTTGGCGTGCACCCGGCGCACCGAGTCGCGCACGTCCTGGAGGCTGTGCGCGAGGTTGAGGACACCGCGCTGGCTGAAGAGGATCGGGTAGCCGAGGTCCTCCTCGAGGCCCTCCCACAGCTTCAGGGAGTGCTCGTAGATCCCTGAGCTCTCGTCCCAGAGGTAGTTGGAGCGGATGATCGTCGTGTTGCGCGCCATGTTGCCGCCGGCGAGCCAGCCCTTCTCGAGGACGGCGATGTTGGTGATGCCGTGGTTCTTGGCCAGGTAGTAGGCCGTGGCGAGGCCGTGGCCACCGCCACCGACGATGACGACGTCGTAGGACGGCTTCGGGTCCGGGTTGCGCCACAGGAAGTCGGGGTGGTCGGGCAGGTCGGCGCCCGGTGTGCGGGGGGCGGTCATGAGAGGTCTCCGTCGAGGTCGGGGTAGAGGGGGAAGCGGTCGGCCAGTGCGGTGACCCGTGCCCGCAGGGAGTCCGCGGCCGCGTCGTCGAGGGTGGGCTGCAGTGCGGCGGCGATCACGTCCGCCACCTCCGTGAACTCCTCGGCGCCGAAGCCCCGGCTGGCGAGCGCGGGGGTGCCGATGCGCAGCCCCGAGCTCACCATGGGGGGCCGGGGGTCGAAGGGGACGGCGTTGCGGTTCACCGTGATGCCGATGCGGTGCAGCCGGTCCTCGCCCTCCTGGCCGTCCAGCTGGGAGTGACGCAGGTCGACGAGGACGAGGTGCACGTCGGTGCCGCCGGTCAGCACGCTCACGCCGGCTGCCGCGACATCCGGCTGCGCCAGCCGGTCGGCGAGGATGCGGGCTCCCTCCAGGGTGCGCCGCTGGCGGTCCGCGAACTCATCGCTCGCCGCCACCTTGAAGGCGACCGCCTTGGCCGCGATGACGTGCTCGAGCGGTCCGCCCTGCTGTCCCGGGAAGACGGCGCTGTTGATCTTCTTCGCCAGCTCAGCGGTGGAGAGGATGACCCCGCCTCGCGGCCCGCCCAGCGTCTTGTGGGTCGTGGTCGTCACGACGTGGGCGTGCGGCACCGGGCTCGGGTGCAGCCCCGCCGCGACGAGCCCGGCGAAGTGCGCCATGTCCACCATGAGGTAGGCGCCGACCTCGTCGGCGATGCGGCGGAACTCGGCGAAGTCGAGCTGGCGCGGGTAGGCGGACCAGCCCGCCACGATGAGCTTCGGACGGTGCTCGACGGCGAGGCGGCGGACCTCCGCCATGTCGACGCGGTGGTCGGTCTCCGAGACGTGGTAGGCCACGACCCGGTAGAGCTTGCCGGAGAAGTTGATCCGCATCCCGTGGGTGAGGTGCCCGCCGTGCGCGAGGTCGAGGCCGAGGATCGTGTCGCCCGGCTGCAGCAGGGCGAACATGGCCGCGGCGTTGGCCTGCGCGCCGGAGTGCGGCTGGACGTTGGCCGCCTCGGCGCCGAAGAGCGCCCGCACCCGCTCGATGGCGAGCTGTTCGACGACGTCGACGTGCTCGCACCCGCCGTAGTAGCGGCGACCCGGGTAGCCCTCGGCGTACTTGTTGGTGAGGACCGACCCCTGGGCCTCCATCACCGCGCGCGGGGCGAAGTTCTCGCTGGCGATCATCTCGAGCGTGCCGCGCTGCCGCTGCAGCTCCAGCTCGAGGGCGTCGGCCACCTCGGGGTCGAGCGCCGACAACGGGGTGTCGAGCAGGGACTGGTGGCGAGGGCCCGCGGTCACGGCCATGTCGGGGTCCTTTCGGAAGGGAGGGGGTTGGGAGGGGATTGCGACCAAGCGTGCATCCGGGTTGCGTACTTGTCAACAGTGTTGCGTCTCCACGGCGGAAGATGCGGAGCATCGGCAGCGCGCCAGGGCGTCACGGGGTGGCGTCGGCGGGTGAATTGCTGCGGCCCTAGGGGTTGACAGCGCCTTCATGCCACTCCTACCGTTTCGCAATCGCTGCAATTGAGTTGCATCTGAAGCAACTCCCGAGAGCTCCACCGGCTCGTCGGTGCAGATCCCCCAAGGAGAATCCATGGCCACCACCGCCAGCGCTGCCCGTGCAGCCCACGAGGGGGACCCCCACGCAGCCGTCCCACCCGACGGCGAGCCCGCTGATCCTGCGGCGGGTCGTCGCCGCGAGCTTCATCGGCAACTTCGTCGAGTGGTTCGACTACGCCGTCTACGGCTACCTCGCCACGGTCATCGCGCGGGTCTTCTTCCCCGAGACCTCCCCCACCACCGGGCTGCTGGCCACCTTCGCGGTCTTCGCGATCTCGTTCGTCATCCGCCCCATCGGCGGGCTGGTGTGGGGCCACTTCGGTGACCGCATCGGCCGCCGCACCGCGCTCTCGCTGTCCATCCTCATCATGTCGGGCGCGACCTTCTGCATCGCGCTCATCCCGGGCTACGCCCAGGTCGGGCTGCTGGCGCCGGTGCTGCTGCTCCTCGTGCGCCTCGTACAGGGCTTCTCGGCGTCAGGCGAGTACGCCGGCGCCTCCGCCTTCCTCGCCGAGTACGCCCCCGACAACCGGCGCGGGCTCTACACCAGCGTCGTGCCCGCCTCCACGGCCGCCGGCCTGCTCTTCGGCTCGCTGCTCGCGGCACTGCTCACCGGCGTCATGAGCCACGCGCAGCTCGACTCATGGGGCTGGCGACTGCCCTTCCTGCTCGCCGCGCCACTCGGCCTCATCGGCCGCTACATCCGCCTCCGGCTCGAGGACACGCCCAAGTTCCACGAGCTCGAGCTGCGCGAGCAGTCCAACGCACCCCTGCGGATCCTCTTCACCAAGCACCGCCGCGCCATCGCGATCGCCTTCGGCGTGACCTGCCTCAACGCCGTCGGCTTCTACCTGCTGCTCAGCTACATGCCGACCTACCTCTCGACCGAGCTCGGCGTCGGCGAGACCGCGTCCTTCGTCGCCTCCGCGATCACGCTGACCTGCTACATCGGCTTCATCTTCGGGATGGGCGCCCTGTCCGACCGGTTCGGCCGCAAGCGCGTGCTCATCGCCGCGTCGATCGGCTTCGCGGTGCTCACCATCCCGCTGTTCGCGGCCCTGGGAACCGTCGGCATCGTCGGCATCGTCCTGATCCAGATCGCGTTGAGCGGCCTGCTGACCATGAACGACGGCACGCTGCCGGTCTTCCTCGCCGAGATCTTCCCCACCCGCGTCCGCTACAGCGGCTTCGCGTTCAGCTTCAACACCGCCAACGCGCTCTTCGGCGGCACGGCGCCCTTCGTGGCCACCCTGCTCATCCACCTCAGCGGCAGCAAGCTCGCCCCGGCGGCCTACCTCGTCGTCGCGGCGCTCGTCGCGATGGTCTCGATGTTCCTCGCCCGCGAGACCTGCAACCGGCCGCTGGCCGACGACTGACCTCCCTCCCACCGCACGACCCACCGAAAGGACAACCCCAGTGAACCTCGAGCGTCTCAAGGACATCCCGAACGGCGAGAAGGTGCGGCCCACCTTCTCCGCCGAGGAGATGGAGAGCCGGCTGACCAGGCTGCGCAAGGTGATGGCCGACGAGGGCCTCGACGCGGTCCTTTTCACCAGCTACCACAACATCAACTACTACTCCGACTTCCTCTACACCTCCTTCGGCCGCAACTACTACCTCGTCGTGACGCCGGAGAGCTCGACCACCGTGTCGGCCAACATCGACGCCGGCATGCCGTGGCGGCGCACCTTCGGCGAGAACGTCGTCTACACCGACTGGCAGCGGGACAACCACCTGTATGCCGTGCAGCAGGTGCTCGCGAAGCAGGGCATCACCGGTGGTCGCCTCGGCGTCGAGGACGACCACATCAACGGCCTGCTGCGGGCCCAGGTCGCCGACTACACCGGCATGGAGCTCGTCGACGTCTCGCAGCGCGTCATGCGCCAGCGCATGGTGAAGTCGGCCGAGGAGATCGAGGTCATCAAGCACGGCGCCCGGATCGGCGACCTCGGCGGCGAGGCGATCCGCGAGGCGATCTACGAGGGCGTGCCGGAGTACGAGGTCGCCATCGCCGGGTCGAACGCGATGATCCGTGAGATCGCCCGCACCTTCCCCCACGCCGAGCTGCGCGACACCTGGGTGTGGTTCCAGTCCGGCGTCAACACCGACGGCGCGCACAACTGGGCGACGTCCCGCCAGGTCCAGCGCGGCGACATCCTGTCGCTCAACTGCTTCCCGATGATCGCCGGCTACTACACCGCGCTGGAGCGCACCCTGTTCTGGGGCGAGCCGTCGGCGGAGCACCTGCGGCTCTGGGAGGTCAACGTCAAGGTCCACCGCCGGGGCCTCGAGCTCATCAAGCCCGGCGCGGTGTGCAAGGACATCTGCACCGAGCTCAACGAGATCTACGAGGCCGAGGGCCTGCTCCCCAACCGCACCTTCGGCTACGGCCACTCGTTCGGCGTGCTGTCGCACTACTACGGCCGCGAGGCCGGCCTGGAGCTGCGCGAGGACATCGACACGGTGCTCGAGCCGGGCATGGTCGTGTCGATGGAGCCGATGATCATGGTGCCCGAGGGCCTGCCCGGTGCCGGTGGCTACCGTGAGCACGACATCCTCGTCGTCGGCGAGGACGGCGTGGAGAACATCACGAAGTTCCCGTTCGGGCCGGAGCACAACATCCTCGGAGTCTGACCATCACGTCACCACCCCGCACCGGTGCCGGCCCCCGCCCTCGCTCGAGGGCCGGGGCCGGCGCCGTGCTCCCCCGTCTCCTCGCGCTGCTCGCCATCGCCCTGCTCGCCCTCAACCTCCGCTCGGCGATCACCTCGGTCGCCCCGGTGCTGGGTGAGCTGGCCCGCGGGCTCGGACTGACCGGTGTGGAGGCCAGCGTCCTGGGCGCGCTGCCACCGGTGGTGTTCGGCGTCGGCGGGATCGCGACGCCTGCGGTGATCCGGCGGCTCGGGGCCGACCGCTCCGCTGTCCTGGCGATGGCGCTGGCCACGACCGGGACCCTGGCCCGGGCCTTCTCGCCCGGCGTGCCGAGCTTCCTCACGGCCCAGGTCGTGGCGCTCGTCGGGATGGGGATGGGCAACGTCCTGCTGCCACCCCTCGTCAAGCGGCACTTCCCTGGCCACATCGGCCCGCTGACCGCCCTCTACGGCATCTGCCTCCAGCTCGGCACGGCCGTGCCGGCGTTCGTCGCCGTCCCGCTGGCGGACGCCGCCGGCTGGCGGACCTCGCTCGGCGCCTGGTCGGCACTCTCGCTCATGGCGGTGGTGCCCTGGCTCCTCCTCGGCCGGCAGGGGCGGCTGGAGCACGGCGAGCCGGCTGCCCCCAGCACCATCCCCCTTCGCGCACTGCTTCGCTCCCGGCTGGCCTGGGGCGCGGTCCTGCTCATGGGCACGACCTCCCTCAACACCTACCCCGTCTTCACGTGGCTCCCCCGCATCCTCGCCGACGCCGGCGTCGACCGCACCGTCGCCGGCTCGCTGCTCGGCGTCTACTCGCTGATGAGCCTGCCGCTGGCCTTCGGGGTGCCCTGGCTCGCCATCCGGCTCAGGAACCCGTTCCCGGTCGTGGTCGCCGGGCTCGCCTGCTACGTCTGCGGCTACGCCGGGCTCGCCCTGGCCCCGGCTCGGGCTCCCCTGCTGTGGACGGTCCTCGTCGGCCTGGCGGCCGTCGGCTTCCCGCTAGCCCTCTGCCTGGTCAACCTGCGCACCCTCAGCCACGACGGCGCCGTCGCGCTCTCGGGCTTCATGCAGGGCGTGGGCTACCTCCTGGCGTCCACCGGACCGCTCGCCACCGGCATCCTGCACTCCCTCACCGGCGGCTGGAGCGCGTCCTTCCTCTTCCTGCTCTGCACGCTGGTCCCGATGACCGTGGGTGCGCTCGTGATCTGCCGGCCGGTCCACCTCGAGGAGGCCCTGGGAGCCACCGCAGCCGACCTCCCGGCATACGATCCGCTGCAGGCAACCCCTGAAGGAGGACGGATCTCGTGGTCAGCGAAGTGACCGACGCGGTGGACACACGAGGCTCGGCCTCGGTGCTGCTCAACGGGCTGCACGTCCTCGAGGCGTTCTCGATCGACCAGCCGGTGCTCGGCGTCACCGAGATCGCCCGACGCGTGAACCTCCACAAGAGCACCGTGTCGCGGATCCTGGCGACGCTGGAGCAGGCCGGCTACGTCGAGCGGGAGGACGCCGGCGGCCGGTTCCGGCTGGGGCTGGGGCTCATCGCCCTCGCCGGCCCGCTCCTCGCCGACCTCGACGTGCGCCGGGTCGCGCAGGCGTCGCTGCGGCAGCTCGCCGAGCGGACCGGGGAGACCACCGCGCTGATGGTGTGGAACGGCCACGAGAGCGTCGTCGTCGAGCAGGTCCCGAGCCCCAAGCAGGTCAAGCACACCGCGACCATCGGCACGCGCTACGACACCTACGAGAGCTCCTCGGTCAAGGTGTTCCTGGCCGACCTGCCCGTGGCGGAGGTCGACCGGCTCTTCGAGCGGCGGCTGCTCGCGGGCACCTACGACGAGCACACGGTCGAGAGCTACGTCTCCGAGCTCCAGCAGGTCCGGGAGCAGGGCTACGCGCTCAACGACGGCCGCACCTCGGTCGAGGAGGTCGGCGTCGCGGCCCCGATCCGCGACCACCGCGGCGAGGTCGTCGCCGCTGCGCTGCTGTCGGCGCCGCGGTTCCGGGTGCCCCCGGCGCTGCTCGAGGTGCTCGCCCGCGACGTGGCCCAGTGCGCGCAGGAGATCTCCGCCCGGCTCGGCAGCTCCTGACCTGACACCGGTTGCAGCGCTTCCGGCAGCATCGCGGCAACCATCGGCGTGAGGCCACGCGTTGCGCCGGGTCCGGCAGGATCGCGGCAACCATCGGCGTGAGGCCACGCGTTGCGCCGACTCCGCCACGAGCGCGACAACGATCGGCGTGAGGCCACGCGTTGCGGCGGGTCGGGCAGGATCGCGACAACGATCGGCCTGAGGCCACGCATTGCGGCGGGTCCGGCAGGATCGCGGCAACCATCGGCGTTAGGCCACCCGTTGCGCCGGGCCCGGCAGGATCGCGACAACCATCGGCGTGAAGCCACCGGTTGCGCCGGGTCCGGCAGCACTGCCTGAGCGGCAGACCGCCGCCCGCCGTGCGCGGGGGGACGGCGGGCGGCGGCGAGTGGCGGCACGTCAGGCGGTCGCCAACCTCCGCGGCGCGCTGCCCGCCCCGACGACCGAGCCGTTGCGCAGGATGGGCACCTCCGGGAAGGACGGCACCTCGAAGCGGTCGTGGGTCCGCACCTCGCGGCAGGTGGCCGCCGTGTGCCGCGCGACGTCCTCGAGGGTGGTGACCCACATGCCCTCGAGCGCCTTGACCGACTCGATGAGCTGCTCGAGCGCGTGCGCCCGTGAGGGCCGGCCGGAGATGAACGGGTGGTTCGTCAGCACCCAGCAGCCGCCCTGGCGGTGCTGCGCCTCGGCCTCCAGCAGCCACAGCTCCCGCGCCTTGTTGGGGCTCTCGATGACACCGCTGCCGGTCCACCCGGGGTAGAACGCGTACTGCTCCCAGTCGTCGAGCGCCCAGTCGACCGGGATCTCGACGAGGTCCTCGGCGCTGTCCGGTGCGACCGAGAAGCGGTAGGGAGCGTCGCCGTCGAGCAGGCTCGAGTCGTAGAGGAACCCGCGCTCGGCGAGGAGCGCCGGCGTGTGCCAGTTCATCTCCCACCACGGGGCGCGGTAGCCCACGGGCACGACGCCGGCGACGCGGTGGAGGGCCTCGAGCCCGCGGTCGAGGTAGCGGGCCTCGTCCTCGCGCGAGATGCCCTGCATCTGCTCGTGGAGGTAGCCGTGGTGGCCGATCTCGTGGCCGGCGTCGACGATGGAGCGCACCATCTCGGGGTAGCACTCGGCGGTGAAGCCGGGGACGAAGAACGTGGCCCGGACGTCCTGTCGCTCCAGGATGGCGAGCAGCTTGGGCACTGCCACCCTCGGCCCGTAGGACTGGTGGGACATCAGCGACATCCGGCTGGCTGCCCTCGGGTCGTGGGCGAGGACGCAGGACTCGGCGTCGACGTCGAAGGTGAAGGCGGCGGCCGCCCGGTGACCCTGCGGCCAGTCGAAGACCGGCGCCGGCTGCTGTGCCGTCACGACTGCAGCTCCGCGACGGCGGGGGTGACCAGCGTGCTCTGGGCTACGGGGACCTCGCCGGCGCCGGCGGCCGCGACGGCCGGCGACTGCCCGGCATACCGCGCGTGCACCCGGCCGCCCAGGAGGGCGTAGCTGCCGGCCGCAGCCAGGCCACCGGCCAGCCAGGACAGGTCCACCCCGCCCATGGCCCGGGAGGCGAAGCCCTGGAGCGCGGGCGTCATGCCGTACATGAACAGCCACGTCGCCGCGACGCCGATGGCGAAGGAGGCCAGCGTCGCCCAGTTGACGTCCGCGATCCGGCCACTGCCGACGGGCGCGAAGAGCCGGGCCGAGTCGACGCGGCCGCGCTCGAACTTGAAGTAGTGGACGAGCATGATGCCGCCCCAGGCCGCCACCCAGGCGACGATGCCGACCAGCCAGGTGTCGAGCACGGTGGCGAGGTTCGCCTGGAAGACGAAGAACACCACTGCCAGCATCGAGAAGACCCCGACGAAGAGGCTCAGCCTGCGGCGTTCCACCTTGATGTCGAGGGCCTGGGCCGCCACGGAGAAGGTGTAGATGTTGAGGATGTTCGTCGCGATGGGGCCGTGGACGACCAGGAGCAGCACCGGGACCGCGAGTGCGCCGTAGTTGGCGACGATGAGCTGTCCGGGGTCGACCTGCCCGTTCTTCGTGGCGAGAGTGGCGCCGAGGACACCCAGCCACACGACGGGGATGAACTGGCCCAGGACGCTGGCGGCGTAGAGCCGGCGGCGCGGCATGGTGCGGCTGACGAAGCGGGAGTAGTCGGCAGCGTAGGTGAACCAGGTGATGCCCCATCCGATGCCGATGGCGGTCATGACGGCCGTCATCGCGGTCCAGCGGGCGCCCCCGGTGAGGATGTGGCCGACCGGGCCGGCGTAGCTCCAGTTCACCCCGAGGTGGAACCACGCGACGAGCGACATGGCGACGAGGACGACGACGGTGGGCGGCACGGTCCACTTCTCGAAGGCGGCGATCGCGCGGTAGCCGATCCAGGAGATCACCACCTGGATGCCCATGATGACGGCGGCGACGAGGATCTTCGCCGCGTAGTTGTGGCTGGCCGGGTCGACGACGCCGAGCTTGCCCAGGAGCGCCATGACGAGGTCGAGGATGATCCACGTGTTGACGGCGCACCAGCCGATCGCGAGGAACGCCTGGATCGTGGCCGGCAGGTAGGCCCCCCGCCGTCCGAAGGCGGCGCGGGAGAGCACCATGCCGGTGACGCCGGTGCGCTGGCCCATGAGGACGAAGAGCCCGAAGAGGGCCATGCCGATGAGGTTGCCGATCACGAGGACGATGAGGGTGTCGCGCAGCCCGAGACCGAGGTTGATGCCGAGGGCGCCGAGCACCCAGTTGATCGGGGCGATGTTGGCGCCGGCCCAGATCCAGAACTGGCCGGAGACGCTCTTGGTGCGCGCCGACTCGGGGATGGGCTGCAGCACGTTCTCGACGTCGTGCTGGTTGGCGGCGGGGGCGGTTGAGCTCATGGGTGGTTCTCCGTCCGTGGAGGGGGTCGCCGAGAATCGTGACCCGCGCCACTCCCCCGTGACAAGATACGTTCTGTCAGTCAAGACGACCAGTTTGTGGACGGAATGTCATGCCCCTGCCGCTGAGCGAGCTGCTCGCCGACCCCACCCTCGCCCAGTCCGACCCGGTCGTCCACGCCGGCGAGGACCGGATGTCCACGCCCGTCCGGTGGGTGCACACCAGCGAGGTCCTCGACATCGCGCCGCTGCTGCGCGGCGGTGAGCTGCTGCTCGTTGGTGGGGCCAGCCTCGCCGACGCCACCGAGGAGCAGCGTCGGACCTACGTCGCCCAGCTGGCCGAGCGGGGCGTCGCCGGGCTCGCGCTCGAGACCGGCACCCGGCTGCCGGCGGTGCCTCCGGAGATGGTGGAGGAGGCCCGCGCCCGGGGGCTGCCGCTCGTGGAGCTGCACGCCGTCGTCCGGTTCGTGGAGGTGACCCAGGCCGTCAACGGCGCCCTCGTCAACGAGTCGGTCCGCCGGCTCCAGCTCGCCGACCGGGTGTCCCACGCGCTCGCCGCGGGCCTCGCCGACGGGCTCGACATCGCCGGCCTGCTCGGCGTGCTAGCCCGGGTGACCCAGGCCCACGTGTCGCTCACGACTCCCGGCGGTGAGCTCGTCGGCGAGGCCCACCACGCCGTCGAGCCGGGACCCCACGTGGCCACCGGGCAGCCTGTCACCGCTCCGGTCAGCAGCGCCGGCGTCACGGTCGCGATCCTGGCCCTCACCCCGAGCCAGGACAGCGACCTGCTGCTGCTCCAGGCGGCCCGCGACCGCGCCCCCGAGGCGCTCGGCCTGGCCCTGCTGCGCTGGCGCCCGCTCTCGCAGCTGGAGCGGGACTCGCACGAGTTCCTCTCCACCGCCGTCCGCGGGAACCGCTCCCCGCGGCGGCTGCTCGAGCTCGCCGACCGGCTGAGCATCCGCGACCACCACTCGTGGGTGGGCGTCGTGGCGCGGCTCGGCGAGGGCCGGGCGGCGACCGGCGGCATCGACGCCGCCCTGCACCGAGCGGGGCGGACGGCCGTGACGGAGATCAGCCAGGACCGCTACCTCGCGGTGGTGGCTCTCGGCCACGACGACGCACCGCTGGCCGAGGCGCGCCGGCGCGTCGTCCAGGACCTGCGCGACACTCCCCTGCCGCCGCAGATCCGCATCGCCGTGGGTCCCGGCACCCGCGACCTCGACGCGATCGGGCGGTGCCTGCGCGAGGCGCAGCTGACCCTCGACCTGCACGAGCAGCACGGGCAGGAGTTCGTCCTCGACGCGCTCGCGCTGGGGATCCCCCGCTTCGTGGCGGCGGTGAACCGCTCAGCGCTGGTCACCGAGCTGGTCGAGGAGCAGCTCGGCGACCTCCTCGCCCACGACCGCCGGCGCGGCGGGGAGCTGTTCGAGACCCTCGCCACCTACCTGCGCCAGTCGGGCCGGAAGACGGACACCGCCGCGGCGCTCCACCTGCAGCGGCAGAGCCTCTACCAGCGCCTCGAGCGGGTGCTGGCGCTCCTCGGCCACCCCGAGCCCGGCTCGGACCGGTGGGCGGCGATCGGCCTCGCCGTCGAGCTCGAACGGGCCCGCCGCCAAGGGGTCCTCGGCACCTGACCTCGGCACCCCGCCCCCGCACCGGACCTCGGCACCTGGCCCCGCACCTGCCACGATGGCGCCGACGACGACGGCCCGCCTGACACCGACCCGGGGCGCCGCCGCCACCACGACGAGCGACCCGAGGAGACCCGTTGAGGACCGAGGACCGGCAGGGATTCGAGGCCGCCCTCTCGGAGGCGAGGACGGGACGCGAGGAGGGTGGCGTGCCGATCGGCGCCGCGCTCGTGCACGAGGGTCGCGTGCTCGCGACGGGCCGCAACCGCAGGGTCCAGCTGGGCAGTGCCATCCGCCACGGCGAGACCGACTGCATCGAGAACGCCGGCCGCCTCGCCGCGACCGTCTACCGCCGTTCCGTGCTGTACACGACCCTCTCCCCCTGCTTCATGTGCGCGGGAACGGTTCTCCTCTATGGGATCCCGCGCGTCGTGGTCGGTGAGAACCGCACGTTCGAGGCCTCGGAGTCGCTGCTGCGCGACCACGGGGTGCAGGTCGACGTCGTCGACGACGAGGAGTGCCGCGGGCTCATGGCGGCGTTCATCCGCGAGAACCCGCAGCTGTGGTGGGAGGACATCGGCGAGGAGGGCTGACCGAGCCCCGACTCGGCGGGGCCCTCAGAACGTGTGCGCCTCGCCCCGCTGCAGCGGCCGCACCCTGGCGGACAGGCCGGCCGCCTCCGCGGCGTCGAGGAACTCCTGGAGCGTCGAGGTGAAGACGTCGTAGTCGTCGTAGTGGACCGGGATGGCGGTGCGGGGGTTGATCATCCGGACCGCCTCGACGCCCTGCGCTGCATCCATGGTCACGAGGATGCCGAGCACCCTCGTGCCGCCGAGGTGGAAGACGCCGACGTCCAGCTCGGGGTAGCGCCGCGGGATCTCGGCGAGGTCCTCGTACACCAGCGTGTCGCCGCTGATGTACACCCGGGGTGCCGGGCCGTCCTCGGCCTCGAGCACGCTGCCCATGACGTCGGGCAGCACGAGGTCGGTCACGCCGGGCCCGTGCCGGCCCGGGCACGCCGTGATCCGCAGCCGCCGGCCCCCCTTGGCCACGGTGGCGCTCTCCCACGTCCGGATCCCGACGGCCTGCGAGAAGCCGAGCTCGACGAGCTGGTCCCGGGCCTGCGGCGTGGTGACGACCGGAAGGGACCTGTCGAGGTCGCGCTGTGCCACCTGGTCGAAGTGGTCGCCGTGGAAGTGCGACAGCAGGACGAGGTCGACGGGCGGCAGGTCCGCGATGTCCAGCGCCGGGTCGGTCAGGCGCGTGGTGCTCATCCCGTAGCCCAGGGACACCTTCTCGTGCCGGTGGACGAACGTCGGGTCCGTGAGGATGGTGAAGCCGGCGTAGCGCACGAGCATCGTCGCGTTGCCGATGAAGAAGACCGAGTATGCCGTCGGGCCGGGAGCCGGGTCCGTGGCCGTCAGCTCGATGAGAGGTCCCACCGTGACCCGGTACCCCGCCCGCCATCTCCCATCCGTGGACACCCCCACGGGGAGGTGCTTGACTGCGAGGTGCCGACGCCGGAGCCCGGTCAGGAGGGTCGCATGCTGCTGAGCCTGCACGAGCGTGAGCGGCTCATGATCTACCTGGCCGCAAAGCTCGCCGAGGAGCGGCAGCAGCGCGGTCTACGGCTCAACCTCCCCGAGGCCACCGCCGTCATCACCTCGTTCCTGCTCGAGGGCGCACGTGACGGCCGCGACGTCACCGACCTCATGGACGCGGGGCGCCAGGTGCTCAGCCGCGACCAGGTCATGGAGGGCGTCCCCGAGATGCTCGCGCAGGTCCAGGTCGAGGCCACCTTCCCCGACGGCACCAAGCTCGTGACCGTCACGGCGCCGATCCCATGACGCGGGGCAGCCACCAGAGCGACGACCCGGGCCACCTGAAGGGGCACGGCGAGGACATCGAGCGCCACCCCTCGAGCGGCCCGAGCGCGGCCAGCCCGCCCCGCCGCCCGGGCACCGGCGAGCGCCAGGCGCCGCGGGAGCACTACACCGGCGCCACACCCGAGGCGGAGCGGGCGATGGTCCCCGGCGAGGTGCTCTACGGCGACGACCCGGTGGTCATCAACGCCGGTGCCGACGTCATCACCGTGCGCGTCGCGAACACTGCGGACCGCCCGGTCCAGGTCGGCTCGCACTACCACTTCGCGGAGGTCAACGCCGGTCTCGACTTCGACCGCGAGGCGGCGTGGGGACGCCGGCTCAACGTGCTCTCCGGCGGCTCCGTGCGCTTCGAGCCGGGGGCGGTGCAGCACGTCGAGCTCATCCCCATCCGCGGGGCGCGCGTCGTACCGGGCCTGCGCGGACTGTGCGGAGGACCGCTCGATGGGTGACGTCAGCCGCGCGGAGTACGCCGCGTCCTTCGGCCCGACGGCCGGTGACCGCATCCGGCTGGCCGACACCGACCTCTTCATCGAGGTCGAGGAGGACCGCTGCGTCGGCGGCGACGAGGCCGTCTTCGGCGGCGGGAAGTCGATCCGCGAGTCGATGGGCCAGTCGACCGCCACCCGGGCGGAGGGCACGCCCGACCTCGTCATCACCGGCGCGGTGGTGCTCGACCACTGGGGGGTCGTCAAGGCGGACGTCGGCATCCGGGACGGGCGGATCGTCGCGCTGGGCAAGGCCGGCAACCCCGACACCATGGACGGGATCCACCCCGACCTCGTCATCGGCCCCTCGACCGAGATCGCGGCGGGCAACGGGCTGATCCTCACCGCCGGCACCATCGACACCCACGTCCACCTCGTCGGGCCCGACATGATCGAGGAGGCCCTCGCCGCCGGGACGACGACGCTCGTCGGCGGCGGCACCGGGCCGACCGAGGGCTCGAAGGCCACCCTCGCGACACCAGGGGCCTGGTGGCTGGAGCGCATGCTCATGGCCCTCGAGCCCTGGCCGGTCAACGTGCTCCTCCTCGCCCGCGGCAACACCGTCTCCCGCGAGGCGCTCCTCGAGCAGCTCGACGCGGGAGCGGGGGGCTTCAAGGTGCACGAGGACTGGGGCGCCACCCCGGCGGCCGTCGACGCGGCGCTGTCGGTGGCGGACGAGACCGGCGTGCAGGTGGCGATCCACAGCGACACCCTCAACGAGGCCGGCTTCGTGGAGGACCTCATCGCCGCGGTGGCGGGCCGCACGTTCCACTCGTTCCACACCGAGGGCGCCGGCGGCGGCCACGCGCCAGACATCATCCGGATCGCCGGCGAGCCGAACGTCCTTCCGGCGTCGACGAACCCGACCCGCCCGTTCACGCACAACACCGTTGCCGAGCACCTCGACATGGTCATGGTCGCCCACCACCTCAACCCGCAGGTGCCCAACGACCTCGCCTTCGCGGAGAGCCGGGTGCGGCCGGGGACCATCGCGGCCGAGGACGTCCTCCAGGACCTGGGGGCGCTGTCCATCATGTCCTCCGACGCCCAGGCCATGGGCCGCATCGGTGAGGTGGTCATCCGCACCTGGCAGACGGCGCACCAGATGAAGAAGCTCCGTGGCTCGCTGCCCGGCGACGACCGCGCCGACAACCACCGGGCGCGGCGCTACGTCGCGAAGTACACGATCTGCCCGGCCGTGGCGCACGGCCTCGAGGGCGAGATCGGCTCGGTCGAGGTCGGCAAGATGGCCGACCTCGTGCTCTGGCAGCCGGCCCTGTTCGGCATCCGCCCGACCGCCGTCTTCAAGGCCGGCATGGTGGCCTCGGCCGCCCTCGGCGACCCCAACGCCTCGATCCCCACCCCGCAGCCGGTGCTGCCCCGGATGGGGTTCAACGTCCACAGCCCTGCCGCGGCGGCGAGCAGCGTCGCGTTCGTGGCGCCCCGCGCCCTCGAGCGCGGGCTCGCGGACCGGTTGGGTCTCGCCCGGCCGCTGGTGCCGGTGGCGGATGTGCGGAGGCGCACCAAGGCGGACCTCCCGGAGAACACTGCGCTGCCACGCATCGAGGTGGACCCCGACACCTACAGCGTCCGCGTCGACGGCGAGCTGGTGGACCACGAGCCGGCCGCGGAGGTGCCCATGGGCCAGCGGTACTTCCTGTTCTGATGCGCAGGCTCTTCTGATGCGCCGGCTGGAACCGCGCACCGCGTACCGCAGCCGGCCACCCGGCATACCGGCCGCGCTGCTCCGTCTCACGGACGGGCGCTTCCCCTCGGGCGGGCACGCGCACTCCGGCGGCCTCGAGGCCGCCGAGGCCCGCGAGGGCGTGGGCGACCTCACGAGACTGCGGTCGTTCCTCCTCGGCCGGCTGCGCACCGCCGGGCTCCTCGGAGCCGCGGTCGCCGCCGCGGCGGCCGCCACGGCGGCGCTCGAGGACGCAGCCATGCGGGAGGCGCTGGTAGTGCTCGACGCCGAGCTGGACGCCCGTATGCCGTCGCCGGTCCAGCGCCGGACGTCACGGGCCCTGGGGCGTCAGGCGCTCCGGGCCGGCTGGGCCTGCTGGCCGCACCCGGTGCTCGAGGCGGTCGTCGCCAGCAGCACCGGCGGACCGCACCAGCCGCTCGCGCTCGGAGCCGTGGCCGCAGCCGCCGGGCTCTCGCCGGAGGAGGCGGCGGTGGCGAGCGCGCACGAGGCGCTCCTGGGCCCTGCCACGGCCGCGGTGCGGCTGCTGGGCCTCGACCCGTTCGGCACCCACGCGCTGGTCGCCGACCTCGGCCCGGAGGTGGAGCGCACCGCCGCGGAGGCGGCCGCCCTCGCGAAGCTCCCGCCATGCGACCTCCCGGCGCCGAGCGCGCCCCTGCTCGACCTGTCCGCCGAAGCACACGCGCTCTGGGAGGTGCGTCTCTTTGCCTCATGACCACCACGACGGCTCCACGCCCCACGTCCACCACGACCACGCGAGCGAGCTCGCGCACTCCCCCGGACGACCGCTGCGAATCGGGATCGGGGGCCCGGTCGGCTCCGGCAAGACGGCCCTTGTCGCGGCGCTGTGCCGGGCACTCGGGCCCGAGCTCGACCTCGCGGTGGTGACCAACGACATCTACACGACCGAGGACGCCGACTTCCTGCTGCGCAACGGCGTCCTGCCGCCCGAGCGCGTGCGCGCCGTGGAGACCGGTGCGTGTCCGCACACGGCGATCAGGGACGACATCTCGGCGAACCTCGACGCCATCGAGGACGTCGAGGGGCACCTGCCGGGGCTCGACCTCATCCTCCTCGAGAGCGGCGGTGACAACCTGACGGCGACGTTCAGCCGGGGGCTGGTCCACCACCAGATCTTCGTCATCGACGTCGCGGGGGGCGACAAGGTGCCGCGCAAGGGCGGGCCGGGCATCAGCAGGTCCGACCTGCTCGTCATCAACAAGACCGACCTCGCCTCCAGGGTCGGCGCGGACCTCGCCGTCATGGAGCGCGACGCGCTCGAGAAGCGCGGGAGCCTGCCGACCCTCTTCACCTCCCTCACCGAGGACCCGGGCGCGACGGAGGTCGCCGCCTGGGTGCGGGAACGGCTTGCCGCGAGCCGCGCTTGATGCGGGCCCGTGCGGCGCTCGGTGTCGGGCTCGACAGCGCCGGACGGGCGGTGGTCACGACGCTGCACTCCGACCCGCCCCTCGTGCTGCGCCCCACGATCAGGACCGGAGATTATGGACCGGCGCCGCGGTCCGACCCCAGGCGCACGGTGCGCGTCGCGGTGGCCGCCGGGGCCGGCGGGCCGGTGGGCGGGGACGACCTGGAGCTCACCGTGCGCATCGGCCCCGGCGCGACGCTGGTGCTCCTCACCGTCGCCGCGAGCGTGGTGCTCCCCGGCCCCCGTGGCGAGCGGTCCCGGATGCGCGTGTGCGCGGAGGTCGCATCGGGCGGCACGCTGGTGTGGCTGCCCGAGCCGCTGGTGGCGGCCGCCGGTTGCGACCACGACGCCGGCACGTCCGTTGCCCTTGGCACGGGCGCCCGGCTGCTCCTGCGCGAGGAGCTCATCCTCGGCCGCCACGGTGAGCTCCCCGGCCGGGTGCGCCAACGGCTCAGGGTGACCCGGGCCGGCTCCCCGCACCACCACCAGGAGCTGGTGGTCGGGCCGGGGGAACCGGGCTGGGACGGCGCGGCGGTCACCGGCGGCCGCAAGGCGGTGGGCTCGCTGCTCGCCGTCGGCTGGGAGGCCGTCACGCCGCCGGCCGGCGCCCGGGCCGGCGCCCCGGCCGGCCAGGACCCCGACTGCGCGGTCCTGGAGCTTGCCCACGGCGGGAAGTCCGTGGTGGCCGTCGCAGCGGACAGCCACACGTTGCGGACCCGTCTCGACGACGCCCTCTCGACGGTGTGCCCGACCGGTGGCGGACCCACCTCCGCAGCCCGGACGGCCTGAGCGTCGCGAGCTCAGCCGGCCACCGGCGCCTTCGCCGGCTCGGCCGGCTCGCCACCGTCGCGGCGCAGCACGCTCACCATGGCGTTGGGCTCGATGAGGACCTGGTGGACCTCCCGCAGGTCGGTGATCCCGTGGAGCCGCAGCTGGGTGAGCACCTCCTCCTCCGTCATGAGCTCGCGGCGGAGGACCCGGTCCTTGGTGCGGCCCTCCTCCACGAGGACGCGAGGTCGTGCCTTGAGGACCCGTGCGGCGGCAGGGAAGCGATAGGCCACCGCGTCGACCGCCACGCTCCAGAAGAGGATCGTCGCGACGGGACGGTGGGGACGAACAGGGCGTGCCAGTCGGGTATGCCGGCCTCCTCAGCACTGGTGGGCGGCGCGCCGTTGTCGCGGGTTCGGCATGGAGGCGGCCGCCGACACCGAGCACGAGCGTTCAGCGGATCGGCAACCAGCGGCGCTGGGATCGACCATGATGTACCCGCCATCGCCGCCGTCACCGAAAGCAGCCGCACATGATCACGCTGGGCGTCATCCTGCTCGTCCTCGGCGCTGTCGCACTCGCGCTGAGCGCGCGCTGGCGGCGCGGCGCGAGCGCAGCGCAGCCCACGGGGCCGGCGGACGGCGCGGACACGGGGGCCGGGGGCGACGGCCGGCCCGTGGGCCGCTGGGCCACCAGGACGGCGACCGGTCCGTCGCCGACCACGGCCGGGTGGCTCGCGGCCGGCGGGGCCACGCTCGTCGTGCTGGGGGTCGTCGCGGCGGTGAGCAGCTGCGTGATCCAGGTGCCCACCAAGGAGTTCGGCGTGGTGACGTCCTTCGGCCGCCCGGTGCGCACGCTGTCCAACGGCCTGCACCTCAAGGCGCCGTGGGAGAGGGTCGTCACCATCGACGCCGCGATCCAGACCGACAACCACACCTCGGACGGCCACAGCTGCATCAACGTCCGCATCGCCCACCAGGCCACCGCGTGCGTGGACACCTCGATCCGGTGGCGCATCAAGGACAGCGCGACCGACAGCCTCTACCAGAACTACCGGGACTTCGCCAACATCCGTGACTCCCTCGTCACCCGCGACCTCAACGCCGCCCTCAACGCCGCCTTCGAGGACTACGACCCGTTGTCGGTGGACGACAACGGCAACGCGACCACGCCGCCGCTCGCGACGCTCAGCGCGCAGGTCACCCAGGCCATGCAGCAGCAGATCGGCACCCAGATCGACGTGCTCAGCGTGATCATCCCCGTCGTCAACTTCGACGCGAACACCCAGGGCAAGGTGAACGCCCTGCTGGCCCAGGTCGCCCAGACCCGCATCGCGCAGCAGGCGATCAAGACGTCACAGGCCCAGGCCCAGGCCAACAAGGTCCTCGCCGGCTCGGTCTCCAAGGACCCCAACGTGCTCGTCAGCAAGTGCCTCGACCTCGTGGAGACCGGGAAGGTCACGCTGCCCGCCGGCTTCAGCTGCTGGCCCTCGGGGAGCTCCGCCGTCGTCGTGCCCTCGAAGTAGCGGCCTGTGCCGGCCGGACGGTGAGCACCTGCGCCAAGGTGCCCACCGGTCCGCGCTCGTCGTGGAGGACGCTGCTGGTCAGGCCGATCCCCTCGGGGCTGAAGCTGACGGTCGTGTCGAAGCCGACCCACTGGCCCTCGGGCTGGTCGAACAGGTGGGCCGTCAGGTCGACGTTGGGAAACGCGACCTCGCTCGGGTCGGCTCGAACCGCCATGCCGTTGGCGATGTCGAACAGGCCAACCGCCCGAGCCAGCGCGCTGGTCTCCTCACCGGCCACCAGCGGGAGCGCGGTGCGGACCCAGAACATGGCCCGGCCGGGCCCCGCCTGCAGCCGTCGCACCTCCGCGCTGGCGATGAAGCCTCCCGGCCAGACGGTCGACGCATCCCATGCCGGCATCTCGCGCGGCAGCGGGATCGCGGGCAGCGCCGTACCCGCCACGGCCCTGGTGTCGCGCGGCTGCATGAGCCACGCCCGCACCAGGACCGCGTCCCGCCCGCCATGGCTCAGCCGTGCCTCGACCAGCTCGATCGTGCGCCCGGGCCTCAACACCGTGGCCGTCGTGTCGACCTCGTCGATGGGCAGCGTGCCGAGGATGTCGTAGGACAGCCGGGCCACCACCAGGCCGTCGCTGCGGCGCGCGTCACGGTCGACCTCGATGACGTGCGCGAGCAGGCCCAGCGCCGGGGCGATGTGCTGCTCGTGGAGCGACCATGCGCCGCCGACGTGCTCGGTCGCGCGGAAGCTGGTGGGGCCGGTGCGTTCGAAGTAGGCCACGGGTCTCCTGTCCGGTCGGTGCGGGTGCGTCCTGCCACCAGGTCGCCGACTCATCCGGCAGGGTCGTGGTGGGCGCCGCGCGATGCCGCGCCGACGCCAGTGCCGGCGAACGTCGACGGGCGCGGGTAGGTGACCCGGCCGTGCTCGACGCTCGGGACGGCACCCCACTGGCCGAGCTCGTGCACGCGCGGCGCGCCGTCGCCGATGATGTGCCGCACCGTCCAGCCCCGGGCGGTCAGCGTGTTGGCGATGAGGAGCCGGTGGCAGCGCCACGGCGTCGGTTCGCCGCACATGATGGCCACGCGACGGTTCCGGGCGAGCTCCGAGAGCATCTCGATCCCGCGCTCGTATGCCGGGGAGAGGCTGTAGTCGGCGTAGTTCCTGAAGCTCGCGTTCTGCCAGCCACCGTTGACCTCCGGGCCGACGTCCTGCTTCCCGCGCCGCCCAGCCAGCTCGTCGAGGTGGACGTAGTCGATGCCCTCCCGGCCCAGCCAACCGGGCATGGCGTCCCGACCGAACTGCGGGCTCCTGCGTGAGCCGGGCTGGGCGCGGACGTCCGCCACGAGGTCGACCCGCTGCGCCCCGAGCAGGCCGCTGAAGGTCGCTTCGGAGCACGTCCAGTGCCCGATGGTCCAGATCTCACGCGACATGGGACGAGGATGTCACCGACCCCTTGCGCGCACTCCCTCCCCCTTCGAGGTACGGCCGCTGGTGCCGACGAGGTGGAACACGCGGCTGAGCTGTCGGTAGGGGTCGCGGAGACTGGCCTGCAGCTCGACCTCCGCGACGGCACCGACGTCGGTGTCCGCCAGGGGCAGGTCCACCCAGTCGGAGAACAGCCACACGCCGTACCACGCCGTCGGCTCGACACCCCCGCGCCGCAGCAGGTCCGACAGGTGCTCGACGGTGTCGCCGCGCGTCGACGTCCCCAGGACGCCCACCTCGCGGTCGGTGGCGAACGCGGCCAGCGCATCCGCCCACCGGTGCTGGAGGGCGGGCCGCACGGCCATCGTCGCGGCGTTGAGCGCCATGATGGACACCACTCCCCCGGGTGCTGCACAACGGCACAGGACCTCGAGCAGCGGCTCAGGGGCCGGAAGGTACATGAGGACGCCGTGGCAGAGCACCACGGGGAACCGCCGCCCGTCGAGGACCTCGACAGCGGACTCGCCCGCCGCTTCGACGAGATGCACGCGCGACCGGACCTCGTGGGACTCGTGGGCGATCCGTTCCTGTGCCTTCTCGAGCATCGCCCTCGACGGGTCCAGCACCGTGACGTCGTAACCGAGCCGGGCCAGTGGCAACGACTGGTGCCCGGCACCTCCCCCCACATCCAGGACCGAGGCCGGCGGTCGTGGGAGGTGTCGCAGCAGCTGCTGGTGCAGCACGTAGGTCCGCACCTGCCCCTTCACGGTGACGTACGCGCCCTCGACGAACGGAGCGGCCAACGCCTGCCACGCATCTTCGGCCACCCACCCATGGTCTCAGCTCCGCGGGTGCCTCGGTCGAGGCGTGGCTGGGCACTCTCCGCGGCTGTGGGACGGTGGGGCCCATGGCACTGCACCGGTTCCGGCTCGACGACCTGCCGGCGACCCCGTGGCGCAACGGTGGCGGGACCACGAGAGAGGTCGTGTCGCTACCCCTCGGCGCCGGCATCGGCTCCTTCGACTGGCGGGTCAGCGTCGCGACCATCGCCGCGGACGGGCCGTTCTCGGAGTTCGTGGGCATCGAGCGGACCATCATGCTGCTCGACGGCGACGGCGTGCACCTTCGCTCGACTGATCCCGCCCACGCCGTCGACCATGTGCTCGCCGAACCCCTTGTCCCCTTCGGGTTCTCGGGCGATGCACCGCTCGAGTGCACACTCCTCGGCGGTGCCTCGACCAGCGTCAACCTCATGGTGCGTCGCGGTCGGGGCAGCGCCACCCTCGCCGTCCACCGCACCGACACGACGCTCGTCGCCGACGCAGGCCTGTTGCTCTCGGTCGGCGACCGGGCGGATGTCGAGGCGGACGGCACGGGTCAGGGCCTGGCGAACGGTGAGGGGCTGTGGTGGGACAGCCCGCTCTCGTTCGAGGTCCGGCTCGGAGGTCTCGGGGCGTCGGTGGCGACGGTCACCTGGCGGCCAGCACGTCGCTGACGATGAGGACCGGACCGAGCTCCGCCGGGCTGCCGCCCTTGCCAGCGTCCCGCGACACTGCACCAATCCGCGCGCGCCGTGGCCCCGAACTCGTGCATAGACGGCATGGAAGGCACGAAGGAAGGTCAACACGGCATGCCAGAGTTCGAGACGTTCACGCGCCGGTTGGTGCCCTTGGGAAAGGAGCCGCGCCTGACCATCCAACGGCGGGGCACCATCTCGATGAACGAGTCCGCCTACGTGGCCCTGGCCGCCCCTGACGCCGTTGAGCTGCTCTTCGCCGCCCACGAGCGCATCGTGGGCCTTCGCGCTGTACCGCTGAGCTGTGAGCACGGGTATCCCGTGCGGTCGGCCACAGGAAGCGGCCGCGGACCCTTCGTGGTCTCGGCAGCCGCGTTCATCAGGTTCTACGGGATCACCACCGACATCTCCATGCGCTGGGCCGCCTACCTCCACGAAGGAGTGCTGTGTGCCGACCTGCGAGGTGAGGGGACGCCGGTGACCAGCAACCGGGCAGCCCACGACGACGCCACAGGCGCATTAAGAGGCCAGCGTGAGGCACAGCTCCGGGGCCTGCAAACTGACTCTTGACCCCTGCCTCCGGAGAGGTCGACAGTGGCAATGTTGGGCGAGCGGCCCGACGCGGCACGGCCGAGCAAACCCCTTTCCTCCTTCCGGTTGCCCTGGTCGGCCCGCGGCGCAGGGCAGTGCCGCCGGCCGGCTGGCGAGCGCATACCGCGGCGCCATGGCCAACGTGAGACGAGGCACGACCCATGACCGGACCATCTCGACGCACCCTGCTCAAGCACGCCTCCCTCGGAGCGGCGGCGGCAGCTGCCGCGCCCGTCCTGCTGACCGGCAGCGCCGACGCCGACAGCGAACGTGACGGCCCCACAGCGCCCGGTGCGGTGGTGGCCTACGTGCGGAACCAGCGCACCGGCGAGATCGCCGTCATGGCGGGCGAGACCGAGATCATCTGCCACGACCGGGCCCTCGCCTCGCAGCTCGCACGCATCGCCCACCGCGCCACCCAGTCCTAGCACCGCCCGCCGCCGCGCCCCGAAAGGCACCGCCATGTCTTCACACAAGGAAGCGCCGGGCATCTCCGGCGACCCGGCAGCCGACAACA
>JAICIN010000005.1 GCA_025924375.1 Dermatophilaceae bacterium
CTCGGCCGCCCTCGGCGAGCTCGTCATGGCCTTCGCCAAGCCCGCCAACGCCCCGGTGCGGGACGCGGTCTACCACCACGGGCTGCCGGTGCGCTCGGCCGCGGCGGTGCTGACCGAGGCCGACAAGCTGCGCCCCAAGCTGGTCGACGACCCCGACGCGCACCGCTGGCTCTCCGAGGGAGGTCTGGAGAGGTTCGCCGACGCCGTCGTGGCGGCCCTTCCCTGACGGCCCGACCAGGCGGGACGAGGAGCCGCACAGCCTTGGTGCGCGGGTGGCGCCTGGCGGTGACCACCCAGGGGGCACCACCCGGCATACCCGGTCCGCGTCAGCGGCCCCGCATGGCGCGGCGGTCGACGCGCGCCTTGAGCGGGTCCATGCCTGCGGGCACCGGCGGTCGCATGCCGCCCAGCGACGTGAGCCGCTTGTTGACGACGGACACCTCGGCCTTGGTGAGCACCGGCTTCATCTTCGTGAGCTTGTTGCTGAGCTTGCGCAGCGGCACCTGGTCGGCGCCGTCACCGGCCTGCACGAGGTGGACGGGCACGCCCGGCGCGACCCGCGTGAGCTTCTTGCGCTCGGCCTCGAGGAGCCGGGGGAGGCGCCCACCAGGGCCCTCGCCGATGAGCACGATCCCGGGGCGGCCCACGGCGCGGAACACGAACGCCGCGCCGGCCATGTTGTCCGGCCGCATGCCGCGGGCGCCCTCAACGGCGACCGGCTGCTGGTCGAAGTACCACCCGCGCCGCAACGCCCCGAGCGCCGCGCCCGCGGCCCCCGGCTGGCCCTCGATGGCCCGGTAGGCCGCGCGCTCCGCCCTGCGGCTCAGCACCAGGGTCGCCGCGAGCAGCGCGAGCGGGACGCCGAGGATGAGGCCGTAGACCCACCGGCCGAAGATGAGCCCCACGCCGGCGGCGACCGCGAGGACGACCACGGCGGAGATCAGCATCCACCACCCGATCATCGGGTCGACCTGTCGCGCAGCCGTGTAGACCTGGCGGATCTGGGCCAGGCGCCCTGGCTTCTTGTCGGGCGCGTCCGACTGCGTTGCGTTCTTGCGGGCCATAGCCGCAAGGATACGTGGGCGCGGGTCGGGCGCCCTAACGCGCCGCCGCGCTCAGGCGCGGGCGACCAGTGCCGCCGCCTCCTGGCGCGCGGGCTGGTCGGCCTTCTCGGCGAGGTGGTCGAGGTGCCCGGGGATCGGGCGTCCCCAGCGACGCATCGCCTGGGCGTAGAGCCGGCCGGCGCGGTAGGAGCTGCGCACCAGCGGTCCGGCCATGACGCCCTTGAAGCCGATCTCGTCGGCCAGCTCGCTCCAGTGGACGAACTCCTCCGGCTTGACCCACCGGTCGATGGGGTGGTGGAGCTTCGAGGGCCGCAGGTACTGCGTGATCGTGAGGATGTCGCAGCCGGCCTCGTGGAGGTCGCGCATCGCCTGCTCGATCTCGTGGTCCTCCTCACCCATCCCGAGGATGAGGTTGGACTTCGTGACGAGCCCGGCCTCGCGGGCCATCGAGAGCACCCGGAGCGACTTCTCGTAGGTGAACGCCGGGCGGATCTTGCGGAAGATCCGCGGCACTGTCTCGAGGTTGTGCGCGAAGACCTCGGGCCGCGCGTCGAACACCTGGCCCACGAGCTCTGGCTTGGCGCCGAAGTCCGGTGGCAGGATCTCCACGCCGGTCGTGGGGTTCAGCGCGTGGATCTGCCGGATGGTCTCGGCGTAGAGCCAGGCCGCGCCGTCGGGCTGGTCGTCACGGGCGACGCCGGTGACCGTGGCGTACTTCAGCCCCATCTGGACGATCGACTCGGCGACGCGGCGCGGCTCGTCGCGGTCGAGGGCCTCCGGCCGGCCGGTGGCGATGTCGCAGAAGTCGCAGCGCCGCGTGCACACGTCGCCGCCGATGAGGAAGGTGGCCTCGCGGTCCTCCCAGCACTCGAAGATGTTGGGGCAGCCGGCCTCCTGGCACACGGTGTGCAGGCCCTCGCGCCTCACCATCGAGTGCAGCTGGGTGTACTCCGGGCCCATCTTCGCGGTCGTGCGGATCCACGACGGCTTCCGCTCGATCGGCGTCTCCGCGTTGCGCGCCTCGACGCGCAGCAGGCGGCGGCCTTCCGGTGCGATGGTCACGAAGACTCCCTTGCCCTCTCCGACGGGTGCCGTCGCGGCGGGCGCCGCGTGGCGGCGTGCCCTTCCGTATGCCGGGTGGCACACCCGCGCCCGGACGTCGCCGGGCGTGCCAAGACTACGCCGGGGCCACCGGGACCGAGGCCCGGGCTCGCTCCGAGACGGGAGCGAGGACGTCGACGAGGTGCTTCTCGGCGTAGGGCAGGACGTCGCGCACGGTGACGTCGCGGCCGGCCTCGCGGCTGATCGACGAGACGCCCGCGTCCGGGATGCCGCAGGCGATGATGTTGTCCGCCCACGACAGGTCGGCGTCGCAGTTGAGGGCGAAGCCGTGCATCGTGCACTGCTTGCTGACCCGCACACCGATCGCGCCCAGCTTGCGGTCGGGCCCGCGGTCGTCTGCCAGGACCCAGATGCCGCTGCGCCCCTCGACGCGCGTGCACTCGACGCCGAACTCACGGCATACGCGGATCATGACCTCCTCGAGCCGGCGCACGTGGGCCACCACGTCGATCGGCGCCGGCAGGCGCACGATCGGGTAGCCGACGAGCTGGCCGGGGCCGTGCCAGGTGATCTTCCCGCCCCGGTCGACGTCGACGACGGGGGTGCCGTCGAAGGGCCGCTCGTAGGGCTGGGTGCGCTTCCCCGCGGTGTAGACCGGCGCGTGCTCCAGGAGGAGCACGACGTCCTCGCCGCCCTCGACCACACCGGCGTGGACCGCGCGCTGGTGGTCCCAGGCGCCCAGGTAGTCCACGAGGTGCGGGGCGAAGCCGAGGTGCTCGATGCGCATAGCCGCAGGGTACGCGGCTCGGCCCGGTCCGGACGGTGCCGGGACGGGCCGGCCGGGCGGTGCCGGCTCGGCCCGGTCCGGACGGTGCCGGACCGGGCCGAGCCGGTCAGCGGGCGTCTCGGGGACGCGGCCGCGCGTGGAGTGCGCCCGTCAGCCGCACTCGGCGGCGGTGGGGTTGCCGCCGGGGTTGACGCAGTTCTTGACCATGGACGCCATGCCGGCGGTGGTCCACGCGTTCCAGAAGTCGGCGTGCAGCGACTGGCCGTCGCTGGTGCCCATCATCGAGTCCGATGAGAGCACCAGGTCGTCGCCGCGGCCCTGGTAGTCGTACTGGATCGTCTCGCGCAGGGCCACCGTCTTGATCGGGAAGCCGGCGGGGCAGCCGCTGCCCACCCGGTACGCGAAGTGCTTGTTGTCGTTGGTGTCCCCGACCTCGGTGCTCGAGTGGTTCGGCTCGACGCCGTCCCAGCACGAGGGGAAGTCGATGTGCGCGGTCAGCGTCGAGCCGGGACTTCCGTTGGCGCTGGAGCAGTCCGGGATCGACTGCGAGGGAGCGGTGCTCTCGAACTGTCCACAGGTCCAGTCGTGCTGCGTCGCGATCAGCCGAACGTCCTCGGGGAGCGGCACGCCGTCACCGGTCTTCTGGAAGTCCCAGCTGCGGTAGTAGGCGGTGAACGCCTGGACCGGCACGAGGGCGCCGGTGCTCTTGTAGCTCAGCGCCGGGACCCAGTAGCCCGCCGTGTCGGCGGGGTTGACGCAGTTGGTCCCCTGGCCGACGAGGTCGCTGTAGTTCGCAGCGTTGGGGTTGGAGAGCGAGAGGAAGTGGTTGTTGCCGAAGAACTCGTGCAGGTGCTGCATGTTCGACACCGGCATGTTGTGCGTGCGGATCGGGTCGACCTTGGCCGTGCCGGTCGTCTGCTTGCACTTGATCTTCGCGAGCGCGGAGGCGCTCGGTGCGGTGACGGCGGATCCGGCCACGCCGAGGGCCAGGCCGCCGAGGGCCACGGCGAACGCGGAGAGCAGCCCGAGGGTCGCGCGTCGTCTACGGCGACCCTTGCGCCGGTCCGCGCGCGAGGTCTCGAAAGTGGTGGTGGGCAAGGCAGTACTCCTAACAGGGGACAACATGAAGACGTCCCGCGACCGGGTCCCCTGCAACCCAGTCCCGGCGGGACCGAAGTACCGTAGCGGCTGCCCGCGCCTCGTCCACCCACGCCATGCCGGGAAGCGCGCGGTCGGATCTCGTCCATGTCACTGCTGTGACAAATGGGACTTATCGGACACTTGTGGCTGGCTCTGTCCGCCGTTTTGTGAGGTTTCGCACAATTGCATTGGCACGCTTCTATGGCACGTCGCGCGTCCCTCGGCGTCTGTTCGTCTATCCCGTCGGGCTGATGGACCCTAGAGCCGACGCGGCTCGAGCCGCTCCTCGACCGCCCCCCCACCGTCCCGGGAGACGATGTAGGCCGCCTTGCCGTCCTGCTCGGTCACCGCCTCCACCAGCTCGGTGCCGTGGTAGACGATGCCGACGCCGTCGTCCGTGCAGTGCGTGGTCGGCAGCGTGCCGTCCGCGACCAGCTGGTGGACGAGGGGTCGTCGGCGCTCCTCGGAGTCGTAGTGGACGCCGTTCCCGTAGGGCAGCAGCCCGAGCCCGTTGGTCACCGGTCGCAGCTCGGGGCCGAAGGAGTCCGTCGTTCCGCCCTCGTACCAGCAGATCGACCCGGCGGACACGCCGGCGAGCACCACGCCCGCCTCCCACACCCGGCGGAACACCTCGTCGAGGCCGTGGACCCGCCACACCGCGAGGAGGTTGGCGACCGAGCCACCGTTGACCCAGACGACGTCCTGCTCGAGAAGGTGTCCCTCGATGTCCGCCACGCTCGGCATGGGAAACAGGTTGAGGTTGGTGAGGTGGTAGCCGGCCTCGCGGGCGGCGTCGTCCATCCACGCGCTGAAGTACCGCTGGTCGCCTGAGGCCGTCCCGAGGTGGGTCACCCGTGGTGGACGCGCGTGGGCGCCCGAGAGGTCGACGGCGTGGCGCACCAGGGCGTTGAACTCGATCTGGATCCGCTCGCCGTATCGGTAACCGCCCGACGTGGCGAGGATCGTGGGCTGGGAAGCCGGCATGGGTGCACCTTATGGCGACGCGAATGTGCCGTCGCCCTCATCCGGGTGGGTCGGGGGGCGGGGGTGCCGGGCGGTCGGGGCACGGCCGTCGTGGGGGACTGTGGGAAGGGCCGGGGCCGTGGACAAGGCCCGGGGCCGTGGACAGGGACCGGGGCTGTGGACAAGGGCCGGCGACGGTCGCGGCCACCTCCATAGTGGGTGTCATGGACGCAGTCCAGGTTCCGGGGTACCGGCTCGAGCGCAGGCTCGGAGCAGGTGCCGACGGTGTGGTGTGGGCGGCGCGCAGGGAGCAGACGGGGGAGCGCGTCGCCGTCAAGGTGGTCCGGGTCGTCGGCACGCTCGAGAGCCTCGACACCGTCACGCGCGAGCTGTCCCTGCTCCAGTCCCTACGTGTCGAGGGCCTCGTCGGCTTCCACGAGGCCGTGGTGCTGCCCGGCGAACCGGTGGGCGTCGCGCTCGTCCTCGACCTCGTCGACGGCGGCTCGCTGCGGTCCGTGCGGGCCGCGCGCGGCCACCTCAGCCCCGGTGAGGCGACGACGGTGGTGAGCGCGGTCGCGCGCACGTTGGGTCAGCTCCACGCCATCGGCGTGGTCCATGGAGACGTCTCGCCCGGCAACGTCCTCCTCGACCGCACCGGGCGCCCCGCGCTCGCCGACCTCGGCGTCGCCCGTCTGGCGGGCGAGGAGCCGGGGCCCGCGTCCGGGACAGAGGGCTTCACCGCTCCCGAGGTGATGGCTGGCGAGCAGCCGAGCCCGGCCAGTGACGTGTATGCCGTGGGCGCGCTGACGTGGTGGTGCGTCACCGGCGCGGTCCCCGCACCGGTGGCCCTGCGGCAGCTGCTCCAGGTGCTGGCTCCGCACCTGCCGCAGGAGTGGCGGAAGGTGGTCGAGGAGTGCCTGGCTCCGTTCCCGTGCGACCGGCCGACGGCCGCGGAGGCCGCGCTGAGGCTGTTCGACGCCGTCCCCTGTGAGCCGATCCGGCTGGCCCTCGGCGCCGACGACACCGCGCTGCTGACCCGCCGGATCCGTGCTGGTGTCCAGCTACCGCCTCCTGGCGCCGAGACGGGTCGGCGGTCGGGTCGGGCGTTCAGCCTGCTGGGCGGTCGGGCTCGGCGGGGCCTCGTCGCGGGGGCTCTCGCGTGCCTTGCCGGGCTCCTGGTGCTCGTGGTGCTCGTGGCCGGAGGCGGGGCTGTGGCCGGCGGCCTCGGCTCGATCGCCCTGCCGGGCGGGGGTGGTGGTGGCGGTGCAGCGCGCGGGCGCGGGGCGCAGAGCGTGCACCCGAGCGTTGCCACGGCTGGGACGCCGGTGCCTTCGCAGGCGTCCGCGTCCGAGGGTCCCGGGGTGCGACGCGCGTCGCAGCCGACGTCCCAGCCCACCGGAGCCGACGACGCATCGTCGCGCCCCCTTCCGCCCGGGCCCGGAGATCCGTTTCACACCGACCCCCGCGCGCTCGCCGCGGCACCGGACACCGATGCACGAGGCCTCGTGCAGGTGCTGGCCGACGCCCGCGCCGCCGCCCTCAACGCTGCCGACGCCCACCTCCTGCGCGGCGTGGACATCCCGGGCTCACCCGCGCACCAGGACGACGTGAGACTTGTCGAGCAGCTCCGGGGCGAACGGCGCTACTCCGGTGTCAGGCTCACCGTCCGCTCCGCCCGGTTGGTGGCGCGCGAAGACGGCTCGGCCACGGTGCGGGCCGAGGTGGACACGGGGGAGTACCGCCTCGTCGATCACCGAGGTACCACCACCGTCCGGCCGGCCACCCGCGGCGCGCCCGTCGACCTCGTCCTGCGGTGGGCCGCCGAGGGCTGGCGGCTGCAGCGCGTGACGGCTGCCGAGGATGAGGAGCAGGTTGACGCCACGAGGAGGTAGGTGGAGAGCCCGGGGTCGATGCCAGGAACAGGTGCCGAGCGGGGGGCGGCCGGCGTGGCGTCGCGTCAGCCGCGGAGCACGTAGGCCACCGCATCGGCCAGCGTCTGGTCGCGGTGCCGGAAGCCCGACGCCTCCAGACGGGTGGGCACCGCACGCTGGCTGCCGACGAGGTCCGCGGCGAACTCCCCGACCACCACGCGCAGTGCGGGGGTCGGTGCGGGGAGAACCGCGGGCCGGTGGAGCTGGCGTCCCAGCTCCTGGGCCAGCTCGCGCTGGTGCACGGGGCGCGGGCCGACGACGTTGACCGCCCCGGTCAGCTCGCGGCGGTCGAGGACGTGGGCCAGCGCCGACACGGTGTCGCGGAGCGTGATGACCGGCCAGTACTGCCGTCCGCTCCCGATGGGGCCCCCGAGTCCGAGCCGCGCGAGCCTGAGCAGCGGTGCCATGGCCCCTCCACCCGCGGCGAGGACGATGCCGGTGCGCGTGTGCACGACCGGCAGCCCGGCCTCGCGCGCCGGCTCGGCGGCCGCCTCCCACGCGCGGACCACCTCGGCGAGGAAGCCCGTGCCGGGCGCTGACTCCTCGGTGAGGATCTCGTCACCACGGTCGCTGCCGTAGTAGCCGACCGCCGACTGGCTCACGAGCCGCACCGGTGCGCCGAGCTCGGCGAGGGCGGCCGCCAGGGTGGCGGTCCCGTCCACCCGCGAGGCGAGGATGACGCGCTTGCGCGAGGGGCTCCAGCGCTCGTCGCCCACCCCGGCACCGGCGAGGTGCACCACCGCATCGACCCCGGACAGCGCGGCCGGGTCGAGCCGGTGGGCAGCCGGGTCCCACGAGATCTCCGCAGACGTGCGCGCCGGCCGCCGCACGAGGTGCACGACGTCGTCCCCTCGGTCCCTCAGGAAGGCCGACAGCGCGCCGCCGATCAGCCCGGACGCACCGGTGATGGCGACGCGCTGCGACATCTGCCGTTCCTTCCAGCCGTGTGGCGCCCAGGGTCTGAGAGCCCCCAGACCCGGGAACCCTCAGACCTCTCAGACCTCGAACGCACCTTCCTCGAGACGCGCCTTCATGGTCGTCAGGAAGCGGGCTGCGTCGGCGCCGTCCACGACGCGGTGGTCGTAGGACAGTGCCAGGTAGACCATGGAGCGGATCGCGATCGTGCGCCCTCCCTCGGTGTCCTTGACGACCACCGGACGCTCGACGACCGCGCCCGTGCCGAGGATCCCGACGTTGGGCTGGTTGATGATCGGCGTGTCGAAGAGGGCACCGCGGCTGCCGGTGTTGGTCAGCGTGAACGTGCCGCCGCCGAGCTCGTCGGGGGACACCTTGTTGGTGCGGGTGCGCTCCGCGAGGTCGGCGATCTTCCGCGCCAGCCCGGCGATGTTGAGGTCCCCGGCGTCCTTGATGACGGGGACGAGCAGCCCCCGGTCCGTGTCCACGGCGATGCCGAGGTTCTCGGCGCCGTGGTAGGTGATCTGGTCACCCTCGACGCTCGAGTTGACGCTCGGGTGCTGCTTGAGCGCCTCGACGGCCGCGAGCGCGAAGAACGGCAGGAAGCTCAGCTTGGTGCCCTCACGCTCCTCGAAGGTCTTCTTCGTGCGGTCACGCAGTCGCGCGATCTTCGTGACGTCGACCTCGACGACCGTGGTGAGCTGCGCCGAGACCTGCAGCGACTCGACCATGCGCTGCGCGATGACCTTGCGCAGCCGGCTCATCTTCTCGGTGGTCCCGCGCTTCGGCGACACCTGCACACCGGCGCCACTCGGGGCCGCCGCGGCGGCCGCGGGCTGCTGCGCCTGGACCGGCTGGGCCGGCTGGGCCTGCGCCTCACGGGCCTTGGCGGCGTCGAGGACGTCCTGCTTGCGGATCCGCCCACCGATCCCTGTGCCCTGCAAGGAGCCGAGGTCGACTCCGTGCTCGGCGGCGAGCTTGCGCACGAGCGGCGTGACGTATGCCGACGCGTCGCCTCCCTGACCACCCGCACCGGAGGGCGCGGCTTGCTGCGGTTGCGAGGGCGCCTGCTGCTGCGGTGCCTGCTGCTGGGGCGCTTGCTGTTGCGGTGCCTCCTGCGCCTGCGCGCGCTGCTCCGCCTGGGCCGGGCGCTCGTGCTCGGTCTGGGAGGGCGCCTGTGGCTGGGCGCCGGCTTGTGTCTGCTGGGGCTGCTCAGGCTGGGTCGGCGCCTGCTGGGGCTGCTCAGGCTGGGCCGGCGCCTGCTGGGGCTGCTCAGGCTGTGCCGGCGCCTGCTGGGCCGGCGCGGTGGACTGCTGCGCACCACCGGCGGACCCACCGATGATCGCGAGGTCGGCGCCGACGGGCACCGTGTCGTCCTCGTTGACGAGGATCTTCGTGAGCACCCCGGCCACCGGGGACGGGATCTCGGTGTCGACCTTGTCGGTGGAGACCTCGAGGGGCGCCTCGTCGACCTCGACCGTGTCGCCCTCGGACTTCAGCCACCGCGTGACCGTGCCCTCCGTGACCGACTCGCCCAGGGCCGGCATGGTGATCCTCTGGCCCTCGCCGGCACCACCCTGCTGCTGGCCGCCCTGCTGCTGCTGGCCGCCGCCCTGCTGCTGGCCGCCCTGCTGCTGGCCGCCCTGCTGCTGGCCGCCCTGCTGCTGGCCGCCCTGCTGCTGGCCGGCGCCCTGCTCCTGCGGCGACGGCGGTTGCTCCTGCGGCTGCTCCTCGGGGGCCTGGGCCTGCTGCGCCTGGTCCTGCTGCGCCTCTCCGGACACCTGCTGCTGGCCACCCTGCGCCGCCGCGCCGCCACCCTGGTCCCCGGACGACTCCGCAGCGGAACCGTCGCCGATGACTGCGAGGTCTGCGCCGACCGGCACGGTGTCATCCTCGTTGACGAGGATCTCCTGCAGCACGCCGGCCACCGGGGACGGGATCTCGGTGTCCACCTTGTCGGTCGAGACCTCGAGGAGTGGCTCGTCGACCTCGACGGTGTCACCGACGTTCTTGAGCCAGCGCGTCACGGTGCCCTCGGTGACGGACTCGCCGAGGGCTGGCATGGTCACGCGTTCAGACATGTCCTCTATCTCCTGTGGTGTCGTGGTCGCTGGCGATCAGCTGTGGGCGTGGAGCGGCTTGCCGGCCAGGGCGAGGTGGGCCTCGCCGAGCGCCTCGTTCTGGGTCGGGTGCGCGTGGACCAGGGCGGCGACGTCGGAGGGGAGCGCATCCCAGTTGACGATGAGCTGCGCCTCACCGACCTGCTCACCCATGCGCGCACCGATCATGTGGACGCCCACGACGGGGCCGTCCTTCTCGCGGACGAGCTTCACGAAGCCCTGGGTCTGGAGGATCTGGGACTTGCCGTTGCCGCCGAGGTTGTACTCGTAGGTCTCGACCTCGCCGTAGCGCTCCCGGGCCTGGCTCTCCGTCAGGCCCACGGAGGCGATCTCCGGGTCGCAGTAGGTGACCCGCGGGATCCCGCTCTCCTCGATCACGGCCGGGGAAAGCCCTGCGATCTCCTCGGCGACGAAGATGCCCTGGGCGAAACCGCGGTGCGCGAGCTGCAGGCCCGGGACGATGTCGCCGACGGCGAAGACACCCTCGACCCCCGTCCGGCAGCGCTCGTCGGTCGCGACATAGCCACGGTCGAGCCGGACCCCTGCCTCCTCGTAGCCGAGGCCCTCGGTCACCGGACCGCGGCCGACCGCGACGAGGAGGAGGTCGGCCTCGATGCTCTCCCCGCCCTCCAGCTCGACACGCACGGTGTCGCCGGACTGCGTCGCGCCGCTGAAGCGGACGCCGGTCCGGAAGGCGATGCCGCGCTTGCGGAAGCTGCGCTCGAGCTGCTTCGAGAGCGACTCGTCCTCCGCGGCGACGAGCCGGGGCAGCGCCTCGACGATGGTCACCTCCGAGCCGAAGGACCGGAAGACCGAGGCGAACTCGACACCGATGACCCCGCCGCCGAGGACGACGACGCGGGGAGGAACGGTGTCGAGCTGCAGCGCCTGCTCGCTGGTCATGATCCGACCCCCGATCTCGAGGCCGGGCAGTGTCTTCGGCGTCGACCCGGTGGCCAGCACGATGGCGCGACCCTCGAGGCGACGGCCAGCGACCTCGACGGTCCGGGAGTCCGCGAGGCGGCCCTCGCCCTCGACGTACTCGATGCGGCGCGACTTCACCAGGCCCTGCAAGCCCTTGTAGAGACGGTCGACGACACCACCCTTGTACGCGTTGACCCCCGCCATGTCGACGGACTCGAAGGTCGTCTTGACACCGAACTTCTCGCCCTCCCGGGCGGAGTCGGCCACCTCGGCGGCATGGAGCAGCGCCTTGGTGGGGATGCACCCCACGTGCAGGCACGTCCCGCCGAGCTTCCCCTTCTCGACGAGGACGACACGCAGACCCAGCTCCGCGGCGCGCAGGGCGCAGGCGTACCCACCGCTGCCACCGCCCAGGACGACGACGTCATAGGGGGCCTCGGCGCCAGCCGACATCTGCGTCGCTCCTTGCCTGTTGGGCTCTTCGGACACCGCGGCCACCGCCGAGCGGCAGGTCCTGCCTTGGCGCGAGCCGACAGAGTGCATCTTGTCACTGAACGCGGCGCCCGGCGCAACCAGGTCCGCCTGGTGGAGCGGCCCTATCCTTGGCGCCATGGCGTGGTGGAGACGGGGCGGCCGGACACGTGTGGGACGGCAGGGACCGTCCGACGGCCCCAACATGCGGGTCGACCACGACGCCGTCCGCAAGCACCTCACGGCCTTCGTCCAGAGCCACCACGGGGTCGAGGCCTACGTCGAACCCCCGACCAACGTCACCTCCAGCACCCTGATCCTCATCGCCCACGATGGCGAGTGGACCCGCCGCGCGGCCGGGACCCGCCAGGCCGCCTTCGAGCTCGCCCGAGCTCTCGGCGTCCCGGTCTACGACGTCCACCTCACGGGCTACCCGCAGCGGATGCGCGACTGGAACTCTCGACAGCGCGGCAAGGACTGAGCTCGCCGGCCGCCGCGCTGGGCGCGCCACGCCCGGGGCGACGCGCGGCCGTCAATGCAGTGGAGCGGCTGGCCGGTCGATGACACGCTGTGCCCGAGGACGCTGGTCGCGTCCCGGACACGAGGAGGGCACCATGACGAGCGGCAAGGGCAACGAGCGGCCGGCAGCGAGCGAGGACGTCAAGCGGCGTTTCCGGGAGGCTCTCGACCGCAAGCACGCCCACGGCGGCACCGACGTCTCCGACGACCAGGACCGTTCGAAGGTGGGCCACTCCAAGGGGCCGGCCCACCAGCAGCAGATGTTCCGGCGCAAGAGCGGCGGCTGACCCCTCGGCCCACCGCCACCGCCGCCCCTCCTGCGGTTGGGTGCCCAAACGCCGTCCATACCGAGCGGTTGGGCACCCAATCGCGAAGGGGGGCAGCGCACGAGATCGCCCGATCCTGCGGTTGGGTGCCCAAACGCCGCCCATAGCGAGCAGTTGGGCACCCAATCGCGAAGGGGAGGGGGAGGGGCAGGAGCAGGGCGAGGGGGCGGGGGCGGGTGCGGGGCGGCCGCGAGACGTCAGCCGGCGAAACCCTCGGCGAGCGCGAGGAGGGTGCCGACCCCGAAGCCGGTGCCGCCCTGGGGCGTGTAGCCCCAGGGGCTGCCCTCGTTGAACGACGGGCCCGCGATGTCGTAGTGGGCCCACGGTGTGCCCTCGGGCACGAACTCCTTGAGGAACAGCCCGGCGGTCAGCATGCCGCCCCAGCGCTCGCCCTTGTGGGCCAGGTCCGCGACGGTGGAGTCGAGCTGCGCCCGCAGGTCGGTGGGCAGCGGCATCGGCCAGGCAGCCTCGCCCGCGGAGCCGGCCGCGTCGCAGACGCGCTGCCGGAACCCGTCGTCGTTGCCCATGACCCCGGCGACCCGCGCGCCCAGGGCGACCATCTGGGCCCCGGTCAGCGTCGCGATGTCGACCACGGCGTCGGGCTTCGCCTCAGCGGCCAGGCAGAGGCCGTCGCCGAGCACCATCCGGCCCTCGGCGTCGGTGTCGATGATCTCGACCGTCGTGCCGTTGCGCATGGTGACGACGTCACCGGGCCGCTGGGCGGTCCCGCTCGGCATGTTCTCGGCGAGGCAGAGGTAGCCGGTGACCGCGACGGGCACCCCGAGCTCGGCAGCCGCGAACACGGTCGCGGCAACGGCGGCCGCGCCGGCCATGTCGGACTTCATGGTGAGCATCGAGGCCGGCGGCTTGATGCAGAGGCCGCCGGAGTCGAAGGTGATGCCCTTGCCCACCAGGGCAAGCGAAGCCTTCGCGCGCGACGGCGACCAGCTCACCGTCACGATGCGGGGCGGGCGCGACGAGCCCTGACCGACGCCGACGATGCCGCCGAAACCGCCCTTGGCGAGCGCCTTCTCGTCGAGGACGGTGACCGTCACCTTGGCGCTGGAGGCCGCGGCCCGCTCGCGGACCGAGTCGGTGAAGGACTGCGGGTAGAGCAGGTTCGGCGGGGTGTTGACGAGGTCCCGGGCATAGGCCTTGGCCTCCGCGAGGACCGCGGCGCGGCGCGCGGCAGCCTTGACGGCCTTGTCACGCCCCTTCTCCACGACGACGGTCACCGTCGAGGGCGCCTCGCGGTCGTCCCCGCGCCCGCGCTTCCCGGACGTGGGCCGGGAGGCCCGCTGGCCGGCATACCGGTAGGCACCGAGCGCGGCGCCCTCGGCGACCGCGGCCATGGAGGAGGCGTCCTCGGTGGGAAGGGCCACGCCGACCGTCGCCACACCGGTGAGCGCGCGCACCGCGCTGCCGGCGGCGCGCCGCAGGACCTCGTGGTCGACAGCGCCGTCGGCCGCCGAGCCGAGACCGGTCAGGACGACCAGGGGCGCGGTCACGCCGGGTACCGCTGGGACCTTGAGGACCTCCTCCGGCTTTCCCTTGCCGCCCAACGTCTTCAGGGCGGTCTCGAGGTGGCCCGCCGACGCCTTCGGGAGCCCGTGACCGGGTGCCAGCTCGGCGCCGGAGCCGGAGGTGACGGTGCCGAGGACGAGCACGTCGGCCTTGAGGTCGTGGGCGGGGCGGTCGGAGACGTTGACGGTCGTCACGGTGTCGTTCCTTGCTGTCCGGTGGGTGTGCCTGACGCAGGATAGCCGTGCCGGTGGGGACCGCCCGTGGTGTGGCGGTACCGTCTCGGCCATGAGCAACGGCGCCCTGAAGACCTCTCCCGTCCACGACCGCCACGTCGCGCTCGGCGCCAAGATGGCCGACTTCGGCGGCTGGGAGATGCCGATCGAGTACCCGGGTGGCGGCGTCGTCCGCGAGCACACCGTCGTGCGGACCTCCGTGGGCATCTTCGACGTCTCGCACCTGGGCAAGGCAAGCGTGCGCGGGCCGGGAGCCAGGGAGCTCGTCAACCGCTGCCTCGCGAACGACCTCGGTCGGATCGAGCCCGGCAAGGCGCAGTACACGTTGTGCTGCAACGACACCGGTGGGGTCGTCGACGACCTCATCGCCTACCTGCGGGCCGACGACGACGTCTTCCTCATCCCCAACGCCGCCAACACCGCCGCCGTCGTCGAGCTCCTCGCCGCCGCCGCGCCCGACGACGTGGAGGTGCGCGACCTGCACGAGGACTTCGGCGTCCTGGCCGTGCAGGGCAGCAAGAGCGACGAGGTCCTGACGGCCCTCGGGCTGCCGGCCGGTCACGAGTACATGTCGTTCGTCGACGCGCAGTGGGAGGGCGTGCCGGTCACCGTGTGCCGCACCGGCTACACGGGGGAGCGCGGCTACGAGGTCGTGGCGCCGTGGGAGGCGACCGCGCGCCTGTGGGACGCGCTGCTCACCGCTGCCGAGCCGTATGCCGGCCTGCCCTGCGGGCTCGGGTCGCGCGACACCCTGCGCACCGAGATGGGCTACGCCCTGCACGGGCACGAGCTGACCCCGGAGATCACGCCGGTCCAGGCCCGCGTGGGCTGGGCGGTCGGATGGAAGAAGGAGCAGTTCTGGGGGAAGGAGGCGCTCGAGAAGGAGAAGGCGCAGGGCCCGCGGAGGGTGTCGTGGGGGCTTCTCGCGACGGGCCGCGGCATCCCGCGCGCGGCCTGCGAGGTGCGCTCGGGCGGTGAGGTGGTCGGCGTCGTGACCTCCGGGACGTTCTCGCCCACCCTGAAGCAGGGGATCGCCCTCGCCCTGCTCGCGCCGACGGTGGCCGCCGGTGACCAGGTGGTCGTCGACGTCCGCGGCCGTGAGGTGCCCGCCGAGGTGACGAGGCCGCCGTTCGTCGAGGTCGACGTCCGCGAGGGCTGAGGAGGAGCGGCTTCTGGCCAAGGCCGGAGGCTCCTGCGGGTGTCGGTGGCGGGTCGTAGCGTCCTGTCATGCGCTACGGGTTCGTGGTTCCGTTCGCCGACGAGCGGCAGTTCGCCGACCTCGCCGTGCTCGGTGAGGAGTGCGGCTGGGACGGCGTCTTCACCTGGGAGGCGGTGTTCGGCGTCGACGCGTGGGTCACGCTCGGCGCGGCCGCCATGGCCACCGACCGGATCCGCCTCGGCACGCTGCTCACGCCCGTCTCCCGCATCCGTCCCTGGGACCTCGCGAGCCGGGTCGCCAGCGTCGACCGGGTCAGCCGCGGACGCGTCGTGCTCAGCGCCGGCCTCGGTGCCGTCCACGAGGGCTGGACGGCGTTCGAGGCCGACGAGGGCCGCGCGGTGCGGGCGCAGAAGGTCGACGAGTGCCTGGAGGTCTACGCCGGTCTGCTCGCCGGGCAGCCGTTCTCCTTCGATGGCCGTCACTACCGCGCCCGGCCGACCGACTTCAACCTGCCGCCTCCGCCGGTCCAGCGGCCGCACCCGCCGGTCTGGGTCGTCGGCGCGTTCGTGCCCGGGCGGGCCCGGCAGCCGTCGCTCGAGCGGGCGGCCCGCTGGGAGGGCCTGCTGCCCAGCATCGTGCGGCCGGTTCCCTCCGCGGCGGAGGCGCCGGCAGACGTCGGCGACGGCTCGGCGCCGTATGACCTGGAGTCCTTCGCCGAGGTCGTGGGCCGGGTGCGCGCGCTCCGGCAGGAGCAGGGCCGGCGGTGGGACGGCTACGACGTCGTCGTCGAGGGCGACAGCACCGGCGAGTTCGTGCGCCTGGAAGGGCGCCCCGCCGACTGGGAGGCCGCGGGGGCGACGTGGTGGGTCGAGAGCTGGTGGACGGTGCCGCCGGCTGAGGAGGGGCTGGCCGAGGTCCGCCGCCGGGTGGCGGCCGGACCACCGGCATGACCCGGGGCGCGGCCGCGGCGGGGGGGCCGGGCCTCGCGCCGTCAGCGCTGCGGCACCACCGCGATGAGGATCGCGGCACACGCGAGGCCGGCGGTGAGGGCCACCTCCACCGCAGCGCCGAGCACGTCACCCGTGATCCCCCCGAGCCGCCTGCGGCAGTGAGCCACGACGACGACCCCGGCGGCGACGGCGGCGGCCAGCACGACAGGTCCGGACCACCCCGCGGCTGGGAGCGCCACGCCGGCCGCCGCCGACACCAGCACCGCGAGCGCGGCCGCAACGGCAAGCGCCACGGGTGCGACCGTCCCCGCGACGAGCACGCCGAGGCCACCCGCCCGGGCCGCCGGCACTCCCCGCCGACAGGCCCAGGCAAGGACGTGACGTGAACCGAGCCACGCGACCGCGGCGAGGACCGTCCCACCGAGCGAGGGCAGCAGCACGGCCAGCCCCGCGGCCTGGACCAGCAGGCAGAGCACGACCGCCGCCACCCCCGAGGGCCCGATGTCGGACGCCTTCATCGCCTGCAGCGACGTGGTCGCGTCGTAGCCCGCCGAGAGGCCGTCGGCGGTGTCGGCCAGGCCGTCGAGGTGCATCGCGCGGGTGAGCAGCACCTCGACGAGGAGCACCAGGGCGGCGATGAGCAGGGGGAGGGCGGGCGCGGTGGGCCCGCCGGCGCGCCCCAGTCGGGCGAGGAGGTGGCCCGCGGCCAGCGCCACGGCGGCCGGTGCGCTCGTCAGCGGGGCCAGCACCATCGCGGCGGCCGCACTCCGCCGCTCGACCGTGGGAAGCCTCCCGACCGGGACGGCCGTGAGCATGCCGAAGGCGAGCCGGAGGACGTTCACGGTGGCGCGGCGGCCTCAGCCGCCGACGACGGGTGCGCCGCTCAGGTCGAGCACCCGCCCCGCCACCACGAGCGCGACCCGGTCGCTGGCGGCCGACACCGCGGCGTTGAGGCGGCCCAGCTCGTCGCGGAAGATCCGCCCGGACGCCGTCGGCGGCACCACGCCGAGGCCCGCCTCGTTGCTGACCGCGACGACGTCGACGGGCGCCTGGCCCCAGGCCGCGAGGAGCTCGTGGGTGGCCAGCGCCATCACGGCGGAGACGTGAGCCGGCGCGTGCCAGCCGCACAGGCCGTCGACCACCCGCGTCATCCACGTGCCGAGGCAGTCGATGAGCACGGGCTGGCTCGCCTGGCCGAGCGCGCCGACGAGGTCGAGGGTCTCCAGGGTGGTCCAGTGGTCGGGGCGGGAGGCCTGGTGGTGGCGGATCCGGGCGTCCCACTCGGGGTCCGTCCCGTCGACCGGTGCCCCCGGTGCCACGTACGTCACCGGGCCGTTCCCCGTGAGGAGGGACTCGGCATACCGGCTCTTGCCGCTGCGGACACCGCCGAGGACCAGGGTCGTCGTCACGGCGCGAACCTCACCGGGGCCTCGAAGCGGGCCTGGCGGACGCTGCGGCGCAGGGCCCGCAGGAGGGGCCGGCTCGCCACGAGCGTCAGCGCAGCCGTGAGCACCCCGCGGGGCAGGTCCCAGGCGAGGGAGGTGGTCACGTAGAACACGGCGTAGTGCCCGAGGTTGGCGCTCGCGCCGGCACCCGGCACGTAGCCGGCACCGGCCGGGGCCGATGACCCCATGAAGGGCCAGAACCAGAGGTTCATGACGGCACCATAGAGCAGCCCGCAGACGAGTCCGTAGGCCGCCAGCAGCCAGCGCTCCGCCCACCCGGCGGCCCTGGGGAGCAGCCCGGCGCCCAGGGCGACCCAGCCGCAGCAGATCATCTGGAACGGCGTCCACGGGCCGATGCCGGCGGTGAGGAACGCCGACGCCAGGAGCGCGAGCGCACCCAGGAGGAACCCCTTGGCAGCGCCCAGCGCCCGGCCCGCGATGACGAGGAGGAAGAACATCGGCTCGAGCCCGGCCGTGCCGGCGGACAGGACGCGCAGGGCGCCGCCGGCTGCCGCCAGGACGCCGAGGACGGCGATGGTCTTGGCGTCGATGCCGCCGGAGGAGAGCTCGGCGAGGAGCACCAGGCACATCAGCGCCATGAGCAGGACGAAGACGAACGATGCGTCGGTGCCGTGCCCGAGCTGGCCCACCTGCGACCCCGGCGCCGCGAGGAACGGCCAGCCGAACGCCGCCACACCGACGGCGAGGACCAAGGTCATCGAGGCGGCGGTGCGCCAGCGGGAACGGCCGCTCATGAGGCCTCGCCGAGGGCGGCGACGACGTCCTTGACGGTGAGGTAGGCCAGCGGGTGGAGGATCTTGGCGACCTGCGGGGCGAACGCCGGGGAGCCGGAGAGCACCGACGGGGCGGGGCCGTCGGCGACGACCTCGCCCTCGGCCAGGACCACGACGCGGGTGGCGACCTCGGCGGCGAGCTCGACGTCATGGGTCGCGACGACGACCGCGTGGCCGGCGTCCGCGAGACGGCGCAGCAGCTGCAGGAGCCGGCGCTTCGCGGCGTAGTCCAGGCCCCGGGTCGGCTCGTCGAGGAGGACCGCCTCAGGGGCCGAGGCGAGGACGACGGCCAGGGCCAGCGAGACACGCTGGCCCTCGGAGAGCTCGCGGGGGTGCTGCTCGGGGGGGATGCCGGGCGCGATGCGCTCGAGGACCGCCGCCGTGGAGCCGTGCGGGACGCCGAAGTCGTGGTCGGCAGCCGCGCACTCCTGCGCGACCGAGTCGGCGTAGAGGAGGAGGGACGGGTCCTGGGGGACCAGGCCGGCGTGCCGCACCACCTGCGCCGGCTTGGCGCGGGTGGGATCGAGGCCGCCGACCCGGATGGTGCCCGCTGCCGGCTTGGTCTGGCCGACGAGGCTGGCCAGGAGCGTGGACTTGCCGGCACCGTTGCGACCCATGAGCGCGACGACCTCCCCGGGGCCGACCGACAGGCTGACGCCCCGCAGCGCGACCACGCCACCACGGCGCACGGCGAGCCGGTCGGTCTGCACGACCGGACCGCGGGGCGAGTCGGTGGCAGCGACGGCCGCAGGCGCGACGGCGGTCGCGGCGGTCGCGTCGGTCGGGAGCGCGACGCGGGACGCGTCGGTCGGGAGCGTGCTCGCGGTCCCCTCCGTGGGGAGCCCGCCGGCGGCGGACCCGGCACCGGGCACGGCGGCTCCGCTCGCGTTGGCGAGGGACTGGCGCAGGTCATGCGCCCGCCGGCGCGCGTCCCGCACGGAAAGCGGCAGCGGAGTCCAGCCCAGGGCGCGGCCGAGGCCGATGACGGGCGGGAAGATGGAGGAGCTGAGCATCGCCTCCGCCGGGTCCAGCAGACCGGAGACGCTGCCGTCGCCGACGAGGACGACGCGGTCGGCGTGGTGGATGACCCGCTCGAGCCGGTGCTCGGCGACGACGACGGTGATCCCGAGGTCGTGGACGAGCCGGTTCAGGGCCGCGAGGACGTCCTCCGCGGCGACCGGGTCGAGCGCGGAGGTCGGCTCGTCGAGGACGAGGATCCGTGGGCCGGCGGCCAGCACGGCACCGATCGCGACCCGCTGCTGCTGGCCGCCCGAGAGCTCCCGCAACGCGCGAGCGCGCACGTCGGCAAGGCCCAGCACGTCGAGGGTCTCCTCGACACGGCGTCGCATGGCGAGTGCGTCGACGCCTAGCGCCTCCATGCCGTAGGCGATCTCGTCCTCGACGGTGTCGGTGACGAACGAGGACACCGGGTCCTGGACGACGAAGCCCACGACGTCGGCGAGGTCGCGCGGCCGGTGGGAGCGGGTGTCACGTCCGGCGACGGTCACCCGTCCGTGCAGGGTGCCGCCGGAGAAGTGCGGCACCAGGCCGTTGACGCAGCGCAGCAGCGTCGACTTGCCGGACCCGGTCGGACCGACCACGAGGACGAGCTCGCCCTCGGGGACCTCGAAGGTCGCACCCGAGAAGACCAACCGCTCCGGGCCACGCCCGGCGCCCGCGTCCGTGTCGTAGGAGACGGCGACGTCCTCGAAGCGGATCACGAGGCCCTCTCCCGAGCCAGCGCCAGGGCGGGGGGGACGGGCGCGAGGGGAGCCGCCAGCGCCGCCACCGCGATGGCGGCGACGAGGGCGAGTGGCACGGACGGCAGTGTCGCAGGGACCTGCTGTGGGACGACGCCGGGCCAGCCGCTGGCGGCGGCGACCGCCAACACGACGCCGGGGACGAGGCCCGCTGCGGAGACCAGCCACTCCGCGCCCTGCCACGGGTCGCGGCGATATCGCGTCCGCGGGTCGCGGCGGGCGCCGACGACCAGGGCCGCCGCCGCGCACAGGCTGCCTGCGGCGAGCATGGGCGCGCCCAGGAGGAGCGGGGCCGTGCCGTCCAGCACTCCGTAGAGGCCTGTGACCACGCCGAAGAGCCCGAGCAGCGTGAGCGCCCCCGCCAGGGCCGCCGAGGAGCGGGTGCGGCGGACGGCCCGGCCGTAGCCCCGGGACTCCATCGAGGCGGCGAGGTGCAGGGAGCGCTCGAGCGCGCCCACGAGGACCGGCACGGCGAGGCGGCCGATCTCCGCCAGCCCGCGTCCACTGTGGCCGCGCAGCCGGCGGGCGGCTCGCACGCGAAGGGCGTCGTCGACGAGCTGGGGCGCGAAGGTCAGCGCGACGACGACCGCCGTGCCGACCTCGTAGAGGGTGGCGGGCACGTAGCGCAACAGCCGACGGGGGCTGGCCAGCGCGTTGGTGGCCCCGAGGCAGGCGAGCATGGCGGCCAGGCGCAGCCCCTCGTACGCCGCCGCGAGGACCCCCTCCAGGGTCACCGCACCGCCGAGCCGGACGCCACTGGTCCACTGCGGCAAGGGGATCTCGGGGAGCCTGAAGAGCACCACGCGTCCGGTGACCCCGCCGCCGAGGAGCGCCACCATGACGACCCGGAGCCCGATGGCGAACAGGCCCACGACGAGGAAGGGGAGGAAGGCGTTGGGGACGCCCTTCTCCCGTCGCTCGAGGACGACCCAGCCGGCCACGGCGACCACGAGGACGAGCAGGAAGGGGTTGGTCGTGCGCGAGGCGGCAACCGCCAGGCCGGCGCCCCACACCCACCAGGCCGCAGGGTGGAGCAGGCGGGGGAGCGGGGCCGGGTGCGGCAGACGGCGCATCGCGGCTCGGCGCGCGAGCCGCGAGGGCGAGGGTGCGGCCGGAGCGCTCGTCAGTGCTCCCCTCGGCGGCGAACGGCGGTGACCACGAGGGCGGCCGCGATGAGGACGACGAGGGCGATCCCGGCATACGTCCACGGGCTCGGGCCCGAGCTGCTCCGGTCGGCAGCGGCCGCAGCGGCAGCGGCCTGCGTGGCGGTGGCGGACCGGGCGAGGGTGACCGGGGTGTCGGGCGCCTTGGCGGCCGCGCTGACGTCCTTGACCTCGCCACCGCACCCGGTGGCCGGCTCACCGTCGATGCCGCAGACCAGGCCGCTCTGGGCCCGGACGGTCGCGACGGCGGCAAGGACCTCGGCACCGGTTGCCGCGGTGTCCACGGAGGCGCACCTGGCCACCGGGGCCGGCGGGGCGCTGCCGTCCTCGGTGTCCGCAGGACGCCCGTAGTCGATGACGACGGCGACCCGCTTCTTGCCGGACACGGCCTTGGTCGGGCCGCAGACCTGGTCGAAGGAGGTGCTCACCCGCGGCAGCCTCGTGCTCCCCTCGGTGCCGATCGCGAAACGCCAGCCCTCCACGGCGCCGTCGGCCGGCTTGGTCTGGTCGGGGCCCTTCGTGGCGAACGCCCAGGCGCCGTTCTGCAGCTGGTAGTAGCCCCAGTAGCGGTAGGTCGCCGCGCTCGCCGAGCCGGCGGGGGCCACGAGGGCCACCATGAGGGCGGCGGCGACGGTGAGGGCGGCCAGGACCGGGCGCAGGGTGCTGCGGCAGCGCACGCTGGTGGCGGCCGGCTGGGTCGTGCGGCCACGCACGGTGGTGGGGGACGGCAGGGTGGTGCGAGACATGTGTTCCTCCTCGCGACCGGCGAGGAGACGCGGCCGGGGAGCCCGGCACTCGTCCCTGACTCCGGTCCGCATTCCACGACGGACGAATGGATGGAGTCGAGGCCCTGGGAAGGTGCTCCGGCTTGCTGCCCGTCGGGTGACGGGCGGCCTACGGTTGCGGGACAGCGCCGGACTTGGACCGGCTTCCCCTGCAGAGGGCGGGTTCGACCGCTGAACCGTCCCACCGCGCCGACCGCCATGTCAAAGTGACCTGCCCCACGGGTCGGCCACGACGCGGCCGACGGTGCGGCCGAGCCTCCCGAGGCTGCCGAGGCTCCCGAGGCTGCCGAGGCGCCACGGCCTGCCCCCTTCCTCGACGGGGCCCTCGCCGGCGTGCCCTATCGTGGCGCCCGGTCCCGTGGGAGGAGAGAGATGTCGCTGCTGCAGCGCACGGTCGATGCCGTGGAGCGTCTGCCCGACGCCGTCATCGAGGAGGCAGACGCCCGGCAGGCGCGGCTGACCAAGCCGCTCGGCTCCATGGGCATGCTCGAGGACATCGCCTCCCAGCTCTGCGGCATCGCGGGCACCTGCCCCGCGCCGGTCCCGCAGCACCCCGCGATCGCGGTCTTCGCGGGCGACCACGGCGTCCACGCGCAGCGGGTGACGCCGTGGCCGCAGGAGGTGACCCTCCAGATGGTCGCCTCCATGGCCGCCGGCGGTGCCGTGGTGAACGCCATCGCCCGTCAGGTGGGTGCCACGGTGACGGTCGTCGACGTCGGGCTCGCGTCCGCCCCCGCGCCGGCTCCGATGCTCCGCGAGCGCAACGTCGCTCGCGGCACTGCCGACCTGGCCGAGGGCCCCGCGATGACCCGGGCGCAGGCGGTGGCCGCGCTCGAGGTCGGCATCGACATCGCCCGCGAGCTCGTCGGCGAGGGGGCGGACCTCCTCGTCACCGGTGACATGGGCATCGCGAACACCACCGCGTCGGCGGCGCTCGTGGCGGCGCTCACCCGCTCCGAGGCGGCCGAGGTCACCGGGCGGGGCACCGGAATCGACGACGCGATGCTGGCCCGGAAGACCGCGGTCATCGAGAAGGCCCTGTGCCGGCTCGAGCGCTCCGACCCGCTCGCCGTCCTCTGCGAGGTCGGCGGCCTCGAGCACGCCGCCCTCGCCGGCTTCCTCCTCGGTGGGGCCGCGGAGCGCGTGCCGGTGGTGCTCGACGGCGTGATCGCGGTGTCGGCCGCCCTCGTCGCGAGTGCGCTCTGCCCGAGGGCCGCGGACTACTGGATCGCGGGCCACGTGTCGGTGGAGCCGGGCGCGCGGGCGGCCCTCGACCACCTGGGCATCGCGCCCCTGCTCGACCTTGGCCTGCGGCTCGGTGAGGGCTCCGGGGCCGCGCTCGCCGTCCCGCTCGTGCAGTCCGCGGCCCGCATCCTCGCCGAGGTGGCGACGTTCGACGGCGCCGGCGTGACCAGGGCCTGACCACACGACCGGGGCGCGGCCACAAGAGGCCACAAGAGGAGGCGTTGACCGCAAAGTGAGCAGCGGCGTGAACGGCCGGCCCGCACGCCGACCGCTCCCAGGCCGGAGCAGCGACGTCCTACAGTGGCGCCATGACCGATGCCTGGACGTGGACCTGCCTCGACGGCGACGGCAACCCCCTCACCGGCGAGGACCGGTCGCCCGGCGAGTTCCCGTCGCAGTCCGACGCGGAGAGCTGGTTCGGTGAGGCGTGGCACGACCTCGCCGATGCCGGCGTCGACGCCGTGGTGCTGCTCCGCAACGGCGAGAAGGTCTACGGGCCCATGAGCCTCCGGGCTGCCGAGTGACCGACGAGCACGCCCGGCTGACGCCCGACGTCGCCCGCCGGCTCGACCACGCCCTCGCGTCGGCGCAGCGTGACTGGGGCGCCCCCGCCGTCTCCGCAGGGGTGGTCCGCGACGGTTCGCTGGCGTGGTCGGGCCACCGCGGGCTGGCGGTGCTGGAGCCCGCCCGCGCCGCGGACGACCGCACCGCCTTCATGATCGGCTCGGTGACCAAGACCTTCACGGCGGTCCTCGTCATGCAGCTGCGCGACGAGGGTCGGCTGGCCCTGACCGACCGCCTCTCCCGGTGGCTGCCCGAGAGCCGGCACAGCACCCTCACCCTGCGCGACCTGCTCGCCCACGCGAGCGGCCTGCAGCGCGAGCCCGTCGGCCGGATCTGGGAGTCGCTCGAGGCGCCCGACATGGAGGCGCTCCTCGCCGGTCTGGAGCAGGCCGAGGCGGTCCTGGAGCCGCAGACCGCGTGGCACTACTCCAACCTTGCCTACGGCCTGCTCGGCCGGGTCGTCGAGGTGGAGACCGGCCAGGGATGGCAGGAGGCGGTCACGGCCCGCATCCTCGAGCCGCTCGGGATGCGGGGCACCTCCCTCGACCCGGACCCCGCACGCGCCGCCACGGGCTACTTCGTCCATCCCTACGCGCGCACGGCCGTCGCGGAGCCGCGGTTCCGGCTCGGTGCCACCGCGCCCCTCGGTGGGCTGTGGAGCTCGGTCGCCGACATGGCGCGCTACGCCGCCTTCCTCGCCCGACCGGACGAGGCCGTCCTGAGCCCCACGACCCTCGACGAGATGTGCCGGACGGTGATCATGCGCGACGATGCGTGGCAGTCCGGGCACGGGCTCGGCCTCATGGTCCTGCGCCACGGCGAGCGCACGGTCGTCGGCCACAGCGGCGGCATGCCGGGTTTCGTCACCGGCCTCCAGGTCGACCGTCGCAGCGGCGCCGGCGCAGTGGTCTTCGCGACGTCGACCTCGGGCTCGGACCCCATGGCCCTCGCCTGGGAGCTCCTCGAGACGGTCGTCGAGGGCGACCCGGCGGTGGGGGAGGCGTGGGTGCCCGAGGCCGCGCCACCGTCCCACGTGGCCGAGCTGCTCGGGCCGTGGTGGATGGAGGGCAGCGAGGTCGTCTTCGAGGTCCGCGAGGGCGAGCTGTGGTCGCGTTTCGCGGGACGTACGACCGCGGACGCCCGGTGGGAGCGCCTCGACGCCGACACCTGGCGCAGCGCCGAGGGCTACGAGCAGGGGGAGCGGCTCGAGGTCGAGCGTGACGCCGCCGGCCTGCCGGAGCGGCTCTACCTCGCGACCTACGCCGTCACCCGCGACCCGCGCGGGTTCGGCCAGCTGCTCCGCGAGGAGCGGTAGTCCCCAGCCGGGAGGGCTGGGTCAGGGGAGCCCAGCCGGTAGGTTCCGCGCCGCTCAGGCGGGGTAGTTGCCGCGCTTCACCTGGGGGCGGGGCATCCGGGAGCGGCGCATCTGGAAGGCGCGCATCACGGCATACATCGCCGACCCCCCGGGGATCTGCGCCTCACCGAACTTGCCCGCGAGCTTGCGGCGCAGCGAGCGCCACATGAGGAACGCGTCCACCGCCGAGACGACGAGCAGGCCGTAGACGAGGACGAACACGACCGTGAGGCTCCACGAGGTGCGCACGAACGACAGCGCGAGCACGACGAGCATCGTGGGAAGCATGAACTCGCCCAGGCTCCAGCGGGCGTCGACGTGGTCACGGATGAAGCGCCGCACCGGGCCCTTGTCGCGCGCCGGGAGGTGGGCCTCGTCGCCGGTCACCATGGCCTGGCGCATCGCCAGCTGCGCCTCACGGCGGCGCGCCTTGTCGTCGGTGCGCGCCGCCTTGCGGTCGGTCTGCACCAGCGGGCGGCGGCGGGCGGCCTCCTGGTCGCGGCGCTTGGGAGTCGGGCGGTTCTTGGCCCCCTCGCGGGCGGCGCGGTCGTCGGCGACCGACTGCGCCTGCTCGTCGTTGAGGGTCCTGTGGCGTCCAAACACGCCCCAACTGTATGCCGTGGGGCCGGCGCGCCCGGCACCGCGCCTGCGCGCCCGGGGCGGCCGGTAGGCTCCGCGACCGTGACCGACGACGTACTCACGCCCGACCAGGTCGAGGGGCTGCGCGCCCGCGTCGCGGGGCTCATGCCGGCGGTCCGCGCCGACCTCGAGGCGCTCACCCGGATCCCCAGCGTCTCCCTCGACGCCTTCGACCAGGCGCACGTGGAGGCCAGCGCCGAGGCCACCGCGGCGCTGCTTCGCGCCGAGGGCCTCGACGTCGAGGTCGTCCGCGAGGGCGGCCGCCCGGCCGTCATCGGGCACGTCGCCGGCCCGGACGGCGCTCCGACGGTGATGCTCTACGCGCACCACGACGTGCAGCCCCCCGGTGACGAGCAGGACTGGCAGAGCCCGCCCTTCGAGCCCACCGAGCGGGACGGGCGGCTCTACGGCCGGGGCGCGGCGGACGACAAGGCCGGGATCATGGCCCACGTCGCCGCCCTGCGCGCCCACCGGGGCGCCCTGCCCGTCGGCGTCACGGTCTTCGTCGAGGGTGAGGAGGAGATCGGCTCCGACTCGCTGGCGACGATCCTCGAGCGCCACGGCGAGAAGCTGCGCGCCGACGCCATCGTCCTGGCCGACTCCACCAACTGGGCCATCGGCGAGCCGGCCCTCACCACGACGCTGCGGGGCCTGATCCGCGTCGTCGTCACCGTCACCACGCTCGACCACGGCATCCACTCGGGGATGTTCGGCGGCGCCGTGCCGGACGCCCTGACGGTGCTCGTCCGGGTCCTGGCCAGCCTCCACGACGACGCGGGCGACGTGGCCGTCGAGGGCCTGCGCTCCGGCGGCGCCGCCGACCTCGACTACGACGAGGCGCGCCTGCGTGAGGAGTCCGGCCTCCTCGACGGAGTGGACACGATCGGCACCGGCACCGTCCTCGAACGCATCTGGGGCAGGCCGACCGCCACCGTGATCGGCATCGACGCGCCGTCGGTCGCCCGCTCGTCCAACACGCTGGTTCCCACCGCACGGGCGAAGGTCTCCTTCCGGCTCGCCCCCGACGAGGACCCGATGGAGGCGTATGCCGCGGTGGTGCGCCACGTGGAGAGGCACACCCCGTGGGGGGCGCAGGTGCAGGTCGGTCTCGACGACCAGGGTGCGGGGTTCGCCGCGGACGCCGAGGGCCCGGTCTACGACCAGGCGCGCGCCGCGTTCGCGGACGCGTGGGGCCGGGGGCCGGTCGACATCGGCGTCGGCGGCTCGATCCCGTTCATCGCGGCGTTCGCCCAGCGCTTCCCCGAGGCGGCGATCCTCGTCACCGGCGTGGAGGACCCGGACGCCCGCGCCCACGGCGCCAACGAGTCCCTTCACCTCGGGGAGTTCGAGCGCGTCTGCGTCGCGGAGGCCGTGCTCCTCGCCCGACTGGGCGCCATGCCGCGCTGACGCCACCCGCCCACGCAGGGTTGTCGCCCGGCCCGTCGCGGGTAGGTTCGCCGGTATGGCGCAGACCAAGGGATACGTCGAGCCGGCCTACGAGCGCGACACGACCTACATCACCGACCGGATCACCGCCGACGGCAGCAGCCCGTGGCCCGTCGAGCCCGGCCGCTACCGGCTCGTCGCGGCCCGCGCGTGCCCGTGGGCGAACCGCACCATCATCGTCCGTCGCCTCCTCGGGCTCGAGGACGCCATCTCCATGGGCCTGGCCGGGCCGACCCATGACAGCGACAGCTGGACCTTCGACCTCGACCCCGGCGGCCTGGACCCCGTCCTCGGCATCCCGCGGCTCAAGGACGCCTACGAGAAGCGCCAGCGCGGGTACTCGCGCGGCATCACCGTGCCCGCGGTCGTGGACGTGCCCTCGGGCCAGGTCGTGACGAACAACTTCCCGCAGATCACCCTCGACTTCTCGAGCGAGTGGAAGGACCACCAGCGGGAGGGCGCCCCGGACCTCTACCCCGAGGACCTCCGCGCGGAGATCGACGAGGTCAACGACCGCGTCTACCGCGACGTGAACAACGGCGTCTACCGCTGCGGGTTCGCCGGGAGCCAGGAGTCCTACGACCGCGCCTACGACCGGCTCTTCGCGGCGCTCGACTGGCTCTCCGACCGGCTGCGGGGCCAGCGCTACCTCGTCGGTGACGCCCTCACCGAGGCCGACGTGCGGCTCTTCACCACCCTGGTGCGCTTCGACCCGGTGTACCACGGGCACTTCAAGTGCAACCGCAACAAGCTCACCGAGATGCCGGTCCTGTGGGCCTACGCGCGCGACCTCTACCAGACGCCCGGGTTCGGCGACACCGTGGACTTCGTCCAGATCAAGCAGCACTACTACTGCGTCCACACCGACATCAACCCCACCCGGATCGTCCCCAGGGGCCCCGACCTGAGCGGCTGGCTCACACCGCACGGGCGAGAGGCCCTCGGCGGCCGGCCCTTCGGCGCGGGCACCGCCCCGGGTCCCGTCCGCCAGGGGGAGGAGGTGCCCGCCGGGCACCGGCCGCAGTGACGCGCTGAGTGGCAGCGGGTCCTCCCACGGAGGACCCATCCGCCGGGGCCCCCGCTCCGAATGCCGGGGTGCCACCACCGACGGAGGCAGGGCCGTGGTCGTGGTGGTTCCCTTCGGAAACAGGAGAACGACCATGGCTCTGACTGAACAGCTGTCCCGGATCGGCACCCGCAGGGCAGGGATGGCCCTGACCGGCGTCGCGGCAGCGGCGCTGGCGCTCGCCGCCGGACCGGCATTCGCCGCCAGCCCCGGCAGCGGCATGGCGATGGGCGCCGCGATGGGCGCCGCCCAGAACCACGCGATGGTGGGCAACACCGCGGGGTGGATCGACGGCCGGACGGCGACCTTCCACTACACGAAGAACTTCGTCTGCATGGTCCCGCCGGCGAGCGGCGCCACGAGCGGCTGCGAGCTCGGCGCGAGCTACGACGCCATCCCCGCCGCGGCGTTCGACCCGCTCTACGTCCTCGTGCCCCTGGGCTTCACCCCCAAGGCCGGGACCCTGCAGTGCCCCACCGCCGGGCAGTGCGTCGACCACCCCCACACCATCGACCTCAGCCGCGTCTTCGGGGCGGGCACGGCCAACGCGCTGCTGCCGCCCCACAGCCACATCGTCACGACCGCCAACATGGGCCAGAGCGAGTGGTGGAACGTCATCGTCATCGGCGTGAAGAGCCCCACGACGTGGAACCGGATCGCCTCGGCGAAGAGCTACCAGGAGGTGCAGGAGGAGCGCGTGCACGACAGCGCGACGGTCACCGACAACATCCCGACCAACCTCTTCCTCTACTTCTCGGTCAAGCACTGACCTCACCCCGGGCCGGCGGACCGGCGTCGGCGAACCCGCCGGCCCGGCATCGGTGCGCCCGCCGGCCCGGCATCGGTGCGCCCGCAGGCCCGGCATCGGTGCGCCCGCCGGCCGCGTCGCCGTCCCTCCAGCCGTGCCCAGCAGATCGGACCTGCCATGACCACCTCCCTCGTCCTCCGGGCGCCGCGGGCATCCAGCCCGGCGCTCCTCCTCGGGCTGCTCGCCGGCGGGCTCGTCGTCGCCGGCGTCCTGCTGCCCTGGGTCTCCACCTTCGCGGGCCTCGTCTCGCTGACCGGCACCGCCTCCCGCGGCGGCCGGCTCCTGCTGCTGCTCGGGGTCCTCACCGCGCTCGCGGCGCTGCTGCCCGTGGTGCGCCGCGACCTTCCCGGCCGGCTCGCCACCGGGGTGCTCGGCTTCACCACCCTCGTGTATGCCGGGTACCTCCTGCTCAACCTGCTCGCCGCGGTGCGTGCGGCCGACAGCATGGCGCTCGCCGCGGTGGGACCCGGCCTCCCGCTGGTGCTCCTGGGTGGGGCGCTCGGGCTGGGCACGCTGTTCGTGCCCGGCGCGCCGACCCCCGTGCCGGTGGCGGAGCTCCGGCGCGACGACGGTGCCGACCGTCACCGCGGTGGCGGCGCCGACCACGGTGGCCCCCTTGACCACGGTGCCCGCCGGCTGCGCACCACCGGTGCGCTGCTGGCGGTCGTGGCCGCCGCCGCGCACGTGCCCGTCACCCCGGAGCACCTGCGCCAGGCGCCGTACGTCGGTGTCGGGTTCATGCTCCTCACCGCCGCGCTGCTCCTGCTCGCGAGCGCGCTCCATGTGACCGGCTCGCCGCTCGTGTGGTGGGCGCTGGCGGCGGTGTGCGGCGCGGCGGTCCTGGCCTACGCCATCAGCCGCACGGTCGGCCTGCCCCTGGTCGCCGACGACGTCGGGAACTGGTGGGAACCGCTCGGGGTGCTCAGCGTGCTCACCGAGGTCGGTGCCGTCGCCACCGCGGTGCAGGCCCTGACGAGGCACCCGCGCGTCGCGGCCGGTCGGTGAGCCTGGCCCTCGGCTGGTGAGCCGAGGGGCGGGACCGGTGAGCCGAGGGGCGCGGCCGGTGAGCCGAGCGCGCGGCGTGTGAGCCGAGCGCGCGGCGTGTGAGCCGAGGGTCCGGCCGGCGGAGGGGCCGGCCGGACTAGGCTCCGACCGTGCACGTGCTCATCGCGCCGGACAGCTTCACGGGCACCCTCACCGCCACGCAGGCAGCCGAGGCGATGGCGCAGGGCTGGCGGGAGACCGCTCCGGAGGACCTGCTCACCCTCATGCCCCTCTCGGACGGCGGGCCCGGCTTCCTCGACGTCCTCGCCGGGTCCGTGCTCGACACCAGCACCGTCGTCGTCACGGTCGCGGACCCGCTGGGCCGGGAGGTGCCCGCCGCGGTCCTGCTGACGGGCGCGGGAGGCCGGCGCACGGCATACGTCGAGGCGGCGCAGGCCGTCGGCCTGCACCTGCTCGCCGCTGACGAGCGCAACCCCGCCGTCACGAGCACCTGGGGCGTCGGCCAGCTCCTCGAGGCGGCGCTCGCGGAGGGCGCCGAGCGGATCGTCGTGGGCATGGGCGGGAGCGCCACCAACGACGGTGGCGCGGGCATGCTGGCGCGCCTGGGCGCCGGCAGCGTCGAGGACCTCGGCCGTGGCGGGCTCGCCCTGGCCGGGCTCGGCGACGACGCGCTGCCCGGCCTCGCCTCTGTCCGCGCCCGGTTCGCCGGCACCGAGATCCTCGTCGCCTCGGCGAGCGACGCACCGCTCCTGGGCTTCCACGGCGCCTCCGCCGTCCACGCGCCCCGCAAGGGCGCGTCGCCGGAGCTCGCCCAGCAGCTCGAGTCGGCGCTCGGCCGGCTCACGGAGGTCGTGCACCGGACGGTGCCGCCACGCACCGACCTCATGACGGGCCAGCCCCGCCGCGTCGAGCACGAGCCCGGAGCGGGAGCAGGCGGGGGGCTGGGCTACGCGCTGATGCTCCTCGGCGCCCGGCGCGTCTCCGGGGTCGAGGAGGTGCTCGGCGCGGTCGGCTTCCCGGGCATGGTGGCGGCCGCCGACCTCGTCGTCACGGGTGAGGGCTGCTTCGACTGGCAGAGCCTGCGGGGGAGCGTGATCGCCGGGGTCGCCGGGACCGGCCTCGAGAGCGCCACGCCCACCCTCGTGGTCGCCGGCCAGGTCAGCGTGGGGCGCCGGGACGCGATGGCGCTGGGGCTGAGCGGCACGTATGCCGTGGCCGAGACCCCTGCCGAGGTCGAGGCGGCGGTGGCCGACCCGGTGGGCACCCTCGCCGCGCGGATGGCGCGCATCGCGACCACGTGGTCACCCGGGCGCTGAGGACGACGTACATTGGAAGCCGGGAACACATCCCGGGCCCCGCGGGTTGGACGGGTCGTCCGCCCACGACCACCGAGACGAAGGACGCATTTGCCATGAGTGTTCAGGACGAGACGCAGGTCGCCACCGAGGCCGCTGCCGAGGCGCCGGTCCACGGCGTCGTCCTCACCGACGTCGCGGCGTCCAAGGTCAGGTCCCTGCTGGAGCAGGAGGGACGCGACGACCTGCGGCTGCGGATCGGCGTGCAGCCCGGCGGGTGCTCCGGCCTCATCTACCAGCTCTACTTCGACGAGCGCACCCTCGACGGCGACCTCAGCCGTGACTTCGACGGCGTCGCGGTCGTCGTCGACCGGATGAGCGCCCCCTACCTCGACGGCGCGACCATCGACTTCGCCGACACCATCGAGAAGCAGGGGTTCACCATCGACAACCCCAACGCGGGCAGCTCCTGCGCCTGCGGCGACTCCTTCAGCTGACCCCAGCGACGTGAGCGGGCCCGGTCACCTCGGTGGCCGGGCCCGCTGACGTGCGCGGTACGTTGCCCCGGTGCGCATCGCCATCACCGGCTCCATCGCGACCGACCACCTCATGACCTTCAGGGGCCGCTTCGCGGACTCCCTGGTCGTCGAGCAGCTGGACAAGATCTCGGTGTCCGTCCTCGTCAACGACC
>JAICIN010000006.1 GCA_025924375.1 Dermatophilaceae bacterium
ACTCCCGGGCGTGCACCAGCAGGCCGGCGATGAACGACTGGGCCACCTTGGACAGCTTCATCGGGTCGCCGGCGTCGTGGAACGCGTTGCGCTCCCCCTCGAACAGCGACAGGTGGGTGTGCATGCCGCTGCCGGGCTGGTCGGTGAACGGCTTGGGCATGAACGTCGCCTGTACGCCGTGCGACAGCGCCACCTCCCGCATCACGTGCCGGAAGGTCATGATGTTGTCGGCCGTGGTGAGCGCGTCGGCGTAGCGCAGGTCGATCTCCTGCTGCCCGGGGGCGACCTCGTGGTGGCTGAACTCGACCGAGATGCCGATCCGCTCCAGGGCGAGCACCGCTTGGCGGCGGAAGTCGCGCGCGACCGCGTGGGTCGTGTGATCGAAATAGCCGCCGACGTCGACCGGGGTCGGCGGTCCGCCGTCGGTGTCGACGGACTCGAGCAGGGCATCTTCGCCTCGTTCATGCCGAAGCCGTTCGCCGACCACGCCGGCTCCGGCATGCACACCCACATGTCGCTCTTCGAGGGCGACAGCAACGCGTTCTTCGAGCCCGGCGCGCCCTACCAGCTCTCCAGGACCGCCAGGCAGTTCATCGCGGGCATCCTCCACCACGGGGCCGAGATCACCGCGGTGACGAACCAGTGGGTGAACTCCTACAAGCGGCTGTGGGGTGGCGGCGAGGCGCCCGCGCACCTCACCTGGGGGCACAACAACCGCTCCGCCATGGTCCGCGTGCCGATGTACAAGCCGCTCAAGGGACAGAGCAGCCGGGTCGAGGTCCGCACCATCGACGCGGCGTGCAACCCCTACCTCGCGTTCGCGGTCATCCTCGCGGCCGGCCTCCGGGGCATCGAGAAGGACTACGAGCTGCCCCCGGAGGCCGAGGACGACGTGTGGAGCCTCACGGGCGCCGAGCGGCGCGCGCTCGGCATCGCGCCGCTGCCGGGCTCCCTGCACGAGGCGATCCTCGCGATGGAGGACAGCGAGCTGGTGGCGGAGACGCTGGGGGAGCACGTCTTCGACTTCTTCCTGCGCAACAAGCGAGCCGAGTGGGACGAGTACCGCGGCGAGATCACGCCGTTCGAGCTGGAGCGCTACCTGCCCGGTCTCTGATGCGCCGGGTCCACGACCTGCCCGCTCAGACCTGTCCCGTCCCCGACCGCGCGGCCTCGGACGGGTCGGGCGCCTGAGCCCTCGTAGGGTGGGCCGGTGAGCACCCCGCGCACCGCCTCCGCGCCCGCGGCCCTCGCGCGGCTGGGCTTCGCGGAGCCCGCGCGTGCGCTGCGCCTGCTCTCCTCGAGCACGCTCGACGGGCTGGCCGCCGACGTCGAGGAGCCGCGCGAGGACGGCCTCCTCGCCGCCCTCGGCTCGGTCGCCGACCCGGACCTGGCGCTCCTGGCCCTCGTCCGCCTCCTGGAGGCCGCCCCGGGTGACCGAGGTGACGGAGCCGCCGACGACCTGCGGGGGGCCCTCGAGCGCGGTGGCGGGGAACGCGACCGGCTCGTCGCCGTCCTCGGCGCCTCCACCGCCCTGGGCGACCACCTCGTGGCCCACCCCGCGCAGTGGCGCGACGCGGCGGAGCCGGCCCGGCCCGACGTCGGCGAGCGGACGCGGCGCCTCACCGCCGCGGTGGCCGACCCCGGAGAGCTGACCGCGCTCGACGCGCTCCGCGTCGCCTACCGGCGGCAGCTCCTGGGGATCGCGGCCCTCGACCTCACCTCCGCCGACCCGCTCGGCACGGTGCCGGAGACCGCCGCGGCCCTGGCCGACCTCGCCGAGGCGGCCCTGGAGGCGGCCCTCCTCATCGCCCGCGAGGAGGTCGGCCCGGCCGCGGACGGCTGTCGCCTCGCCGTGGTCGCCATGGGCAAGACGGGCGGCCGGGAGCTCAACTACGTCAGCGACGTCGACGTCGTCTTCGTCGCCGAGCCGGCCGGCGACACCGACGAGGACGAGGCGCTCGCCGCCGCGACGGCGCTCGCGACGAGCCTCATGCACGCCTGCTCCACCGCGACGGCTGCCGGCACCCTGTGGCCGGTCGACGCCGCCCTGCGCCCGGAGGGCAAGCAGGGCCCACTCGTGCGGACCCTCGCGAGCCACCGCGCCTACTACGAGCGGTGGGCGAAGACCTGGGAGTTCCAGGCCCTGCTCAAGGCGCGGCCGGTCGCGGGCGACCGGGACCTCGGTGAGGAGTACCTCGCGATGGTCCAGCCCCTGGTGTGGCAGGCCGCCTCCAGGGACGGCTTCGTCGAGGACGTGCAGGCGATGCGCCGTCGCGTCGAGCGGCACGTGCCGCCGGCCGAGGCCGAGCGCCAGCTCAAGCTCGGCCCGGGCGGGCTGCGCGACGTCGAGTTCAGCGTCCAGCTGCTCCAGCTCGTGCACGGCCGCGGCGACCCGACCCTGCACTCCGGCACCACCCTCGACGCCCTCCGGGCGCTGTCCGCCGGGGGCTACGTGGGGCGCGACGACGCGGCTGCCCTCGACACGGCATACCGGCTCCTGCGCACCCTCGAGCACCGGGTCCAGCTCGCCCGACTCCGTCGCACGCACCTCATGCCCACCGCCGAGGCGGACCTGCGCCGGCTCGGCCGCGGGCTCGGGCACCGCCGCGACCCGGCGGAGGCGGTGGTCGCGCAGTGGCACCAGCAGCGTCGGGAGGTGCGGCGGCTCCACGAGCGGCTCTTCTACCGGCCCCTGCTGGCCGCGGTGGCGCGCCTCACCTCCGCGGACGCGCGGCTCACGCCGGAGGCTGCCCGCGACCGGCTCTCGGCGCTCGGCTTCCGCGACCCCGCCGGCGCGATGCGCCACCTCGAGGCCCTCACCGCCGGCGTCAGCCGGCGCGCGGCGATCCAGCGCACCCTGCTGCCCGTCATGCTCGGCTGGTTCGCCGACGAGGCCGACCCCGACGGTGGCCTCCTCGCCTTCCGCAAGGTCAGCGAGGAGCTCGGCGCGACGCACTGGTACCTGCGCCTGCTCCGCGACGAGGGCACCGCAGCGGAGCGCCTCGCCCACGTGCTCGCCCGCAGCCGGTACGCCTCCGAGCTGCTGCTCGGCGCGCCCGAGGCGGTCGCCGTGCTGGGGGAGCCCGGTGGCCTGGCGCCGCGCACCGGCGAGGAGCTGCTCCGGAGGATGCAGGCCGCCGCCGGCCGGCAGGACGACCCCGACCGTGCCGTGCTGGCCGCACGCGGGATCCGCCGGCAGGAGCTCTTCCGGGTCGCCGCCGCGGACCTCGGCGGCCAGCTCTCGCTCGAGGCGGTCGGCGCCGCCCTCACCGACCTCAGCACCGCGCTCGTCACGGCCGCGCTCGACGTGGCGACGCGGGTCGTGGAGGAGCAGTCCGGGGCTCCGCTGCCCACCCGGCTGCTCGTCGTCGGGATGGGCCGGCTCGGCGGCCGGGAGACCGGCTACGGCAGCGACGCCGACGTGCTGTTCGTCCACGACCCGGTTGAGGGCGCCGACGAGGAGGTCGCCCAGCAGCGCGCGCTCGAGGTGGTGCAGGAGCTGCGCCGGCTGCTCACCGCGCCCGGTCCCGACCCGCAGCTCGGGCTCGACGCCGACCTGCGGCCGGAGGGCCGCAGCGGCCCGCTCGTCCGCGCCCTCGCCGGCTACCGCGCCTACTACGCCCGCTGGTCCCTCACCTGGGAGTCGCAGGCCCTCCTGCGCGCTGCGCCGGTGGCCGGCGACCCCGGGCTCGCCGCGCGGTTCCTGGCCCTCGTGGAGCCGCTCCGGTGGCCGGAGGGCGGCCTCGGCCCGCGCGAGGTGCGCGAGATCCGCCGGCTCAAGGCCCGGATGGAGGCCGAGCGGCTGCCCCGCGGGGCCGACCCGCGCACGCACTTCAAGCTCGGGAGGGGCGGCCTGAGCGACGTGGAGTGGACGGTCCAGCTCCTGCAGATGCGCCACGCGCACACCGTCCCCGGCCTGCGGACGACGTCCACGATGCCGGCCCTGGCGGCGGCGGAGGAGGCGGGACTCATCCGCCCCGACCACGCCGAGGCCCTCCGTGACGCCTGGACCCTGGCGTCCCGGATGCGCAACGCCGCAGTGCTCTTCCGGGGCCGGCCCGTCGAGGCCGTCCCCTCCGACCTGCAGGTCGCCGAGGGCGTCAGCCGCATCCTCGGCGGTGAGCCGGGCACGGGCGGTGGGCTGCCGGAGCACTACCTGCGCCTGGCCCGTCGCGCCCGGTCGGTTGTGGAGTTCGACTTTTACGAGTCGGTGTAGGCAGGTACGGTCCGTCCATGGGAGACAGGGGTGGAGGGCACATCGGCGTGCCCTCCTACCGGGAGGTGCTGCGCACGCCGGTCTACCTCCCGGTCTTCCTCTCCGCCTCGCTGTCCACGTGGGGCGACTACATCGCGCGCATCACCATCGCCGCGGTCGTCCTCGAGCGCACCGGCTCGGCCCTCGCCACGGCGGCGACCTTCGCGGTCTCGCTGCTGCCGACGATCTTCGGGCGCGCCCTGCTCTCGCCGCTCGCCGACCGGCGGCCCTACAAGCACGTCCTCGTCGCGAGCCACCTCGTGCGGGGCGCGTTCGTCGTGGCCCTCATCGCGGCGGTCGGCACGGGGCAGCCGGTCGCCGCGCTGCTCGCCATCCTCTTCGTCCTCGAGCTGTGCGGCGGCCCCGCCGTGGCGGCCAACCAGATCCTGCTCACCGACCTCTTCCCCGACCGCCGGCTCTACACCCGCGCCTTCGGGCTCAACACCCTCGCCGAGCAGGTCAACCAGGCCGTGGGCCTGGCGGTCGGCGGTGCGGTCGTGGCCCTCATCGGGCCCCGGCGGGGGCTGGTCTTCGACCTCCTGACGTTCGTCGCCGCGGCCGCGGTCCTCGGGGTCGGCGGGCCCCGCCGGCCACCCCCCCGCCCCCCGACCGCCGGGCTGCGCGGCTGCGTCGACGACGTCGTCGACGGCTGCCGCCACGTCCGTGGCAACCCGCCGCTGCTGGCCCTGCTCATCCTCAGCCTGGTCAGCACGCTGGCGATGGTGGCCCCCGAGGCGGTGGCGCTGCCCTACGTCGCCGCGGCCCGGGGCTCCGGCGCGCTCGGCGGCATCCTCATGGCGGCGCCCATCCTCGGGGCGGCCGCGGGGCTGCTCGTGATCAGCCGGCTGCCCGTCGAGACCCAGCACCGCTGCATGCTGTGGATGGCGCTCGCGATGCCGCTCCCGCTCCTCGTGACGGTGGCCGAGCCACCCCTGCCGGTGGTGTGGCTCTCGTGGTTCGCCTGCGGCGGGCTGCAGGCCTACATGCTCCCGGTCCAGGCCACCTTCTCCCTCCTCGTGCCCGTGGAGATGAGGGGCCGGGTCTTCGGGCTCGCGGGCTCGCTCGCCGTGGCGGCCAGCGGCCTGTTCTACCTCCTCGCGGGGTGGGTCTCCCAGCACACGACGCCCGCCGCGGCCGTCGGGGTCTGTGCGGTGGTCGCCCTCGGCGGACTGGTCCTGATCGCCGCGCGCTGGCCGCGCCGGCCCATGGCGGAGGCCGTGGCCCGCACCTACCAGACCGCGGAGTCCGCGGCAGCGGACTGAGCGGAGTCGGCGGCTGCCTGCGGCTGCCGGCGCCGCCACCGGGGTGAGACGACGCGGAAGGCGCCCGTGCGGCCCACCTAGACTCGGCTCATGATGTCGACGACCGACCTGCGGGGCCGCCGCCTGCGCCCGCGGGAGCTGCGGGAGGCGCTGCCGCGCGCCGAGTTCAACGTCGAGGCGGCCCTCGGCACGGTCCGGCCGATCTGCGAGAGCGTCCACGAACGCGGCGCGGCGGCTCTCTACGAGCTCGGCGAGCGACTCGACGGGATCCGGCCTCCCACGCTGCGTGTCCCCGCCGAGGTGCTCCGCGCGGCACTCGACGCGCTCGACCCCCGGGTCCGGTCGGCCCTCGAGGAGTCGATCCGCCGCGCCCGCCTCGTCCACACCGACCAGCGGCGCACCGACACCACCACCCGGGTCGTCGACGGCGGGGAGGTGACCGAGCGCTGGGTCCCCGTGGACCGGGTCGGCCTCTACGTCCCCGGCGGCCTGGCCGTCTACCCCTCCAGCGTGGTCATGAACGTCGTGCCGGCCCAGGAGGCCGGCGTCGGCTCCCTGGCGGTCGCCAGCCCGCCGCAGCGCGACGGGGCCGGCCCGTTCGCCGGCTACCCGCACCCGACGATCCTCGCCGCGTGCGCCCTGCTCGGGGTCGAGGAGGTGTATGCCGTGGGGGGCGCCCAGGCGGTCGCCGCCTTCGCCTACGGGTTCGAGGACGACGGCGACGTGTGCGAGCCGGTCAGCCTGGTCACCGGACCCGGCAACATCTACGTCGCCGCCGCGAAGCGGCTCCTCAAGGGCCTCATCGGCATCGACGCCGAGGCCGGCCCGACCGAGATCGCGATCCTCGCCGACGACAGCGCCGACCCGGAGCACGTCGCGGCGGACCTCGTCAGCCAGGCCGAGCACGACCCGCTGGCCGCGTCCGTGCTCGTCACCGACAGCGCCGAGCTCGCCGCCCGGGTCGAGGAGGCCCTCGAGCGCCGCGTCGCCCAGACGAAGCACACCGAGCGGGTCGGCACTGCCCTGCGCGGACGGCAGTCCGGCACGGTCCTCGTCGACGACCTCGACGCCGGACTCGACGTGGTCAACGCCTACGCGGCCGAGCACCTGGAGGTCCAGACCCGCGACGCCGCCGCGGTGGCCGCACAGGTCCGCAACGCCGGCGCGGTGTTCGTCGGGCCGTGGGCACCCGTGAGCCTCGGCGACTACGCCGCCGGGTCCAACCACGTGCTGCCGACCGGTGGGTGCGCCTGCCACAGCAGCGGGTTGTCGGTGCAGTCGTTCCTGCGCGGCATCCACGTCGTGACCTACGACGAGCAGGCCCTGCGCGAGGTGGCCCACCACGTCGTGACCCTCGCCCAGGCCGAGGACCTGCCGGCCCACGGCGAGGCCGTCACCGCCAGGTTCGACGGGGCCCCGTGAGCCGGATCACCGAGCTCCTGCGTCCGGACCTCCGCGGCCGCAGCCCCTACGGCGCGCCGCAGCTCGAGGTGCCGGTCCGGCTCAACACCAACGAGAACTCCTACCCCGTGCCGGATGCCGTGGTCCGCGACATCGCAGACGCCGTCACCGCGCTGGCGCCCGGGCTCAACCGCTACCCCGACCGCGAGTTCACCGAGCTGCGGGCAGCGCTCGCCGCCTACCTCACCGGGAGCACCGGCACGGCCGTGGCCCCGGAGCAGGTGTGGGCCGGCAACGGCTCCAACGAGGTGCTCCAGCACCTCCTCCAGGCCTTTGGGGGGCCGGGACGCACGGCACTCGGGTTCACGCCGGCATACTCGATGCACCCCATCATCAGCGCGGGCACCGGCACGGCCTGGGTCGACGGCCTCCGCGGGCAGGGCGGTGGGCCGTTCGACCTCGGCGCGGCCTCCGCGGCGGAGCAGGCAGCCACCCACCGGCCCCACGTCGTCTTCCTGTGCTCACCGAACAACCCGACCGGCACGGCCCTCGGCCTCGACGTCGTCGAGGCGGTCCACGACGCCGCCCCCGACGCGGTCGTCGTCGTCGACGAGGCGTATGCCGAGTTCGCCCGGGAGGGGACGCGCAGCGCCGTCACGCTGCTCGAGGGCCGGGAGCGCCTGGTGGTGACGCGCACGATGAGCAAGGCCTTCGCCTTCGCCGGCGGCCGCCTCGGCTACCTCGCCGCGCACCCGGCGCTCACCGACGCGCTGCGGCTCGTCCGGCTGCCCTACCACCTCTCGGCGCCGACCCAGGCCATCGCGCTCGCGGCCCTGCGGCACGCGCCGGAGATGCTCGGGACCGTCGCCGCCATCAAGGAGCAGCGCGACCGCATCGTCCGTGAGCTCACGGCGCTCGGGCTCGACCCCGTGCCGAGCGACGCCAACTTCGTCCTCTTCGGGGGCCTGCGGGAGAGCGCCCGCACCTGGCAGGAGCTGCTCGACCGGGGAGTGCTCGTCCGGGACGTGGGCATCGCCCACTATCTTCGGGTGACGGCCGGGACGCCGGAGGAGACCGACGCGTTCCTGGCCGCCGTCACCGACGTCGTCCACCAGAGCACGGAGCGCCCCGCATGAGCACCGACCGGACCGCCGCGCTGAGCCGCACGACCTCCGAGTCGAGCGTCGAGCTCACGCTCGACCTCGACGGCACCGGCGCCGCCGAGGTCAGCACCGGTGTCCGCTTCTACGACCACATGCTGCTCTCCTTCGCCAAGCACTCCCTCATCGACCTGCGCGTCAAGGCGGTCGGTGACGTCGACGTCGACGCGCACCACACGGTGGAGGACGTCGCCATCGTCCTCGGTGACGCGCTGCGCCAGGCGCTCGGCGACAAGTCCGGCATCTCCCGCTTCGGCGACGCCACGGTGCCCCTCGACGAGGCGCTCGTGCAGGCGGTCGTCGACGTCGCCGGGCGTCCCTACGTGGTCCACACCGGCGAGCCGGAGGGCCAGGAGTACGTCGTCATCGGCGGCACCTACACCGGCGCGCTGACGCGACACGTCCTCGAGTCCTTCGCCCACCACGCCGGCATCGCCCTGCACGTGCGGGTGCTCGCCGGCCGCGACCCCCACCACGTCGTCGAGGCACAGTTCAAGGCGGTGGCCAGGGCGCTGCGCGCCGCCGTCGCCCGCGACCCGCGCGTCGTCGGCGTCCCCAGCGCGAAGGGCAGTCTCTGAGCCGTGAGCGTCCCGTGGCAGCCCGCGCCCCACGGGCGAGGGCTGCTGCTCCTCAGGGGCACGCCCGAGGCGGCAGCCCGGTGGGTGTCGCGTGGCCTCGTCGCGGCCCACGTCGTGCCGCTGTCCGGCTGGACCGGCGTCGTGCCGGTGGAGTCGCTGGCCAGACCGCCCTATGACGACCCGCTGGCGGTGCTCGCCGTCCGGCCGGTGAGCAGCCGGCTGCGGCCCTCCCTCGGCGTGTTCGCCGTCGCCGGCCGGGCCGTCGTCGCCGTCCAGCCCGCCGGCTGGCGACCCGTGCCCCGCTGGCTGGTGTGGCAGCCGGGCCGCGGGGTCGTGCGCGCTCCCGGCCTGCGCGACGCCCGACGTCACGACCTCCTCGCCGCGGCAGGCGCCGTGCCACGGGGACGGCAGGCGGCCGAGGCGCTGGGCGCCGTCCTCGGCGACCCGCGCCGCGACGCGCTGGGACTGGTCGCCGAGGTCATGGACGTGCTCGGCCTTCCCGGTGCAGGGCTGTTCACGGGCACCGACGCCCCGGAGGCCCACGGGCGGCTGGTCGAGCCGGTCGCCAAGGAGGTGGCACGCTTCGACGCGCGGATGCTCGAGGAGGCCCGTCACCGGGCCGAGCTGGAGGAGGACTGACATGGGCGCCACCGTCGTGGTGTTCGACTACGGCAGCGGCAACGTGCGCTCCGCCGTCCGGGCCCTCGAGCACGTCGGCGCCTCGGTGGAGCTCACCGCCGACCCCCGGGCCGCCCTCGCGGCGGACGGCCTCCTCGTGCCGGGTGTCGGCAACTTCCACGCCTGCATGGACGGGCTGCGGGCCGCGGACGGCCCGCGGGTCATCGACGTCCGGCTCTCCGGCGGCCGCCCGGTCCTCGGGGTGTGCGTCGGGATGCAGGTGCTCTTCGAGGGCTCCGAGGAGCCGAGCGCCACGCCGCGCGACGGGCTGGGGGAGTGGCCGGGCACCGTGCAGCGGCTGCGCGCCGAGGTCGTGCCCCACATGGGCTGGTCCTCCGTGACGGTGCCCGGGGGGAGCGTGCTGTTCGCGGGCCTGGCCGACGAGCGGTTCTACTTCGTCCACTCGTATGCCGTGCCGTCCTGGGAGCTCGCGCAGCCCACCGGCAACTTCGCACCGGCCGCCCCCCGGGTCACCTGGGCGACGCACGGCGCCGACTTCGTCGCGGCCGTCGAGAACGGCCCGCTCTGCGCGACGCAGTTCCACCCGGAGAAGTCGGGCGAGGCCGGGCTCGCGCTCCTGGAGAACTGGGTCAGGTCACTGTGAACCCGCGCGGTGGCCACCCGGCACACGGCTGCCCGCGCTGTCGTAGCCTCTGCTGGCAGGAGCCCGGGTCGGGAGGACAGGCTGCACCCTGTCCGCCGGCAGGCGTCCCCGGCCGGCCGGGGGCGCGGCGACCGGGCGCCGACGCATCGAGCCGCCACGGATGAGGACCCATGCCTGACACACCACGCCTCGAGCTGCTGCCCGCCGTGGACGTCTCCGACGGACAGGCGGTGCAGCTCGTCCAGGGCGTCGCCGGCACGGGGGGCCGGTTCGGTGACCCCTGGGAGGCGGCCCTCGCCTGGCAGGAGCAGGGCGCGCAGTGGCTGCACCTCGTCGACCTCGACGCCGCCTTCGGGCGCGGCTCCAACCACGAGCTCCTCGCCTCGATCGTGGGGCGCCTCGACATCGCCGTCGAGCTCTCGGGGGGCGTCCGCGACACCGTGACGCTCGAGCGGGCGCTGGCCACGGGGTGCCGGCGCGTCAACCTCGGCACGGCCGCTCTCGAGGATCCGGAGTGGACCGCCGCCGCGATCGCGGCCCACGGTGACCGCATCGCGGTGGGGCTCGACGTGCGCGGCACGACGCTCGCCGCCCGGGGGTGGACCCGCGACGGCGGCGACCTGTGGGAGACCCTCGAGCGGCTCGACCGGGAGGGCTGCGAGCGCTATGTCGTCACCGACGTCAACAAGGACGGCATGCTGGCCGGACCGAACCTCCAGCTGCTCACCGACGTCTGCGCCCGAACCGACCGGCCGGTCGTCGCCTCGGGGGGCGTCTCGACGCTCGCCGACATCGAGGCGCTGCGGGGGCTCGTGACCCGTGGCGTCGAGGGCGCCATCGTCGGGTCCGCGCTCTACAAGGGCGCCTTCACCCTGCCCGAGGCGCTCGAGGTGGCGGGACGGCCATGAGCCCCGACGCCCGCCACAGCAGCGGCGGACCCTGGGAGGACAGCTTCGGCTACTCGCGCGCGGTGCGCACCGGCCGGCGGATCCTCGTCTCCGGCTGCACGGCGGTACGCGACGGCGTGCTCGCCGACGGCGACCCGGCCGGGCAGGCCCGCGCCGCGATGCAGACGGCGATCGAGGCCGTCGAGGCGCTCGGCGGGACGCTCGCCGACGTCGTCCGGACGCGCATGTACCTCGTGCACCGCGTCGACGCGCCGGCGGTCGGCGAGGTCCACCGCGAGGTGTTCGGCGAGGTCCGGCCGGCGGCGACGATGGTCGTGGTCGAGAGCCTGCTCGAGCCGGAGCTGCTCGTCGAGGTGGAGGTGGAGGCCGAGCTGGCGGCCACGCCGCCGCAGGCGGTGGAGGCCGCCCCGTGACGACCGGTCAGGACTCCGCCGGCGTGCCGTGGGGCGGGCGCGAGCTCAGCGGCACCGGCTTCGACGCCGACACCGGCGCGGCCGACGAGACCCTCGCCAGGGCGCTCGCGGCCCCGGCGGACGAGTCCGCGCTCATGGCGGCCCTCGAGGGGGCGCGCCTGCTCGTGCCGGTCGTGGCCGAGGCGGCGTCCGTCGACGGCGGCGGCCACGCCGGCCTCACCGCCGACACCCGGACCGAGATGGCGGCGGTGACGCTCGTCGCGCCCGACGGCCAGCGCGCCCTGCCCGTCTTCACCAGCCTCGACACCCTCGCGGCGTGGGACGAGGCGGCCCGGCCCGTGCCGGTCACCGCGGCCCGCGCCGCGCAGGCAGCGGTCTCGGAGCGCTGCGAGGTCATGGTCCTCGACCTCGCCGGCCCGCAGGCGGTCACCCTCCGGCCCAGCATGGTGTGGGCGCTCGCCCAGCAGCGTCCCTGGCTGCCCGCGCACACCGACCCGCACGTGACCGCTGCGGTGGCGGACGCCGCAGCCGGCGAGCCGGCGGTGCGCGGGCACTCGGTCACCGAGGGCGAGCCGCCCGGCCACGGCATCCTCCAGGTCGTCCTCGAGCTCGAGCCGGGCCTCGACGCGGCCGCCGTCCGCGACCTGGCCACGAGGATCGGCGAGCGGCTCGCCACCGACGGCGAGCTGCGGGCGCGGGTCGACGGGCTGGCGTTCACGATCCGGTGAGCCCTGGGGCGAAACCGGTGTGCGCTCGCGCACCGGCCGGTGCGACCCTGTTCCGGTGGACCTCCAGCGCTACCGCCGTGTGCTCGCCAGCTCCGAGCTCCGGGCTGCGCTGGTGCTGGGCTTCCTGGTCCGTATGCCGATCTTCGCCGGCGGCGTCGTCCTCACCCTCCACGTCGTGTCCGACCTCGGCCGCAGCTACGGGGCGGCGGGGTTCGTCACCGCGGCCGCCACGGTGGCCATCGCCGTGAGCGGCCCGTGGCGCGGCAGGCTGCTCGACCGGCTCGGGCTGCGCCGGGTCGTGCTGCCCTCGATCGTCGTCGCGGCGCTCTGCTGGTCGGTCGCGCCCTTCTCCGGCTACTGGGTCCTGCTCGCCCTCGCCACGCTGGCCGGCCTCTTCGTCATCCCGTCGTTCTCGATCATCCGGCAGGCCGTCATCGCCGCCGTCGACGTCGAGGACCGGCGCACCGCGATCTCGCTCGACTCGATGGCCGTCGAGCTCTCGTTCATGGTCGGGCCGGCCGTGGGCGTCTGGGCGGCGAGCGTGTGGCCCACCGACTGGGTCCTGTTCACGATCGAGATGCTCGGGGTGGCGGCCGGCGTGCTGCTCTGGGTCGCCAACCCGGCCCTGCACGAGGCGCCGGCGTCCGGGGCGGTCGACGAGGAGGGCGTGCCGCTCGCGGCAGCCGGCCGGGTGAGCCGCTCGTCGTGGTTCCGGCGGGCCTTCGTGGCGGTGTGCCTCGGTGCGGCCGCGACGACCCTCGTCCTCGGCGGCACCGACATCGGCGTGGTGGCAGCGCTGCGGGCGTTCGGCGACCAGTCGTCGATCGGCTGGGTGCTCGCCGTCTGGGGCCTCGGGTCGCTGCTCGGCGGCCTGGTCTACGGCTCGCTCCACCGCCCGATCTCGGCGTTCTGGCTGCTCGGCGGGCTGGGCGCCACCACGGTGCCACTGGCGCTGGCGACCAGCGCCCCGACCCTGGCCGCGCTGGCCTTCGTCGCCGGCCTCTTCTGCGCTCCCACGATCACCGCGACGGTGGACCAGGTGAGCCGGCTCGTCCCCGACGCCGCGCGCGGGGAGGCGATGGGCTGGCACGGCTCGTTCATGACGGCCGGCTCCGCGTTCGGGGCGCCGCTCGCCGGTGTGGCGATCGACCGGTGGGGCTGGCAGTCGGGGTTCGGCGCCGTCGGCGTCGCCGGGATCCTCGTCGCCGTCGCCGGGGTGGCGGCGGTCGCCACCCGCCGGCGCGCCGGTGCTGCCGTCCGCGCATGACCGCCTGAGCGCCGGGTAGGGGCGGGGTCACGCGCCACGAGAGGAGCGGCCCACGTGCAGTCCGCCGACGCCGTCGTCATCGGCAGCGGCCCCAACGGGCTGGTCGCCGCGAACCTCCTCGCCGACGCGGGCTGGGAGGTCCTCGTCCTCGAGGCGCAGCCGCATGTCGGGGGCGCGGTCCACAGCGACAGCACCGTCCACCCCGGCTACGTCCACGACACGTTCAGCTCGTTCTACCCGCTCACGGTCATCTCGCCCGCGATGCGGGCCCTGCGCCTGGAGGACCACGGGCTCCAGTGGTCCCACGCGCCGGCTGTCGTCGGCACGCCGATGCAGGACGGCCGGTGGGCGCTCCTCCACCGCAGGCCCCACGACACCGCCGCCGCGCTCGACGAGCTGCACCCCGGAGACGGGCAGGCGTGGCTCGACCTGCTCGCGCAGTGGGCCGCGGTGGAGGAGCACCTCGTCGGTGCGATCCTGACCCCCTTCCCTCCGGTCCGGCACGGCCTGGGCCTGCTCAGGCGACTGCCGAAGGCCGGCGGCATGGACTTCGCCCGGCTCCTCGTCGCGCCGGTGGCATCGATCGCCCGCGAGCGCTTCGGTGGCCCCGCCCCGGGTCTCCTTCTCGCAGGCAACGCCGCCCACGCCGACATCCCCATGGACGGCGCCGGCTCGGGGCTCATGGGCGTCCTCCTCTGCATGGTCGGGCAGCGGCACGGCTTCCCGGTCCCCCGCGGTGGCGCGGGGCAGCTCGCGGGGGCGCTCGCGCGCCGCTTCGAGAGCCTCGGCGGGACGATCCGGACCGGGTGCCGCGTCACCGCGGTCGACGTCGAGCACGGGCGCGCGAGCGGCGTCCGGACCGAGGACGGCGAGCGCGTCGCGGCGCGGCGGGCCGTCATCGCCGACGTGACCGCCCCGAGCCTCTACGGCGGGCTCGTCGCCCTCGAGCACCTGCCCGCGCGCGTCCGCACCGGCATGCGACGCTTCGAGTGGGACCCGGGCACCATCAAGGTGGACTGGGCGCTGAGCGGACCGATCCCCTGGCGGTCGCCCCCGGCAGAGGCGCCGGGGACCCCGCAGCTGCTGGACTCGGTGGGAGGGCTCTCGCTCGCCCTGACCCAGGTGGGCGCGGGCTGGGTGCCGGCGGAACCCTTCCTCCTCATGGGCCAGATGGCGACCGCCGACCCGACGCGCGCGCCGGCCGGTGCGGAGTCCGCCTGGGCCTACACCCACGTGCCCCACCAGGTTCGCGGTGACGCCGGCCACGACGAGCTGCTGGGCTCCACGACCTGGGACGAGGCGGGGGCGGAGCGCATGGCCGACCGCATGCAGGCACGGCTGGAGCGGGACGCGCCCGGCTTCTCCGAACTCGTCGTCGCGCGACGCGTCCTGGGGCCACGGCAGCTCCAGGCCCGCGACGAGAACCTCGTCCTCGGCTCGCTCAACGGGGGCACGGCGAACCTCCAGCAGGAGCTGGTCTTCCGCCCCGTGCCGGGCCTCGGTCGCGCCGGCACGCCGGTGGCCGGGCTCTTCCTCGGCTCGGCCTCCGCCCACCCCGGCGGCGCAGTCCACGGTGCGTGCGGGGCGAACGCCGCACGCGCCGCCCTCGCCCACGACCGCCTGCGCCGCCTCACCCGCCGGGCCTGACGCCGACCGAGCGGCCAGCGAAGCACATCCCAACCACGAGGAGAACCCATGAGCCACAACACCCTGGATGTCGACGCCAGCCCGGAGGACGTCTGGGCGCTGTTCAGCGACGGCTGGAGCTACGCCACGTGGGTCGTCGGTGCGGCCCGGATCCGGCAGGTCGACGAGGGGTGGCCCGCGCCAGGGACGCTGATCCACCACTCCGTCGGGATGTGGCCGCTGCTGATCAACGACGTCACGAAGGTGCTGAGCAGCGACGAGCACCGCGAGCTCGTCCTGGAGGTCAACGCCTGGCCCGGCGGGCGCGGCACCGTCACCCTGCGCTGCGAGCCGCTGGGACCCGGCCGCACCCGGATCGTCATGGAGGAGAAGGCCACGCACGGCCCGGCCTCCTACATTCCCGGCCCGGTCGAGGACGCCATGCTGCACTGGCGCAACGCCGAGACCCTGCGCCGGCTCTCGTACCTCGTGCGGAGCCGTGCCGGAACCAGGTGACCCCTACTGGCCGGGGCTCAGACCACCGAGCCGGTGAACCGCTCGCCCGGCCCCTGCCCCGGGGCGTCGGGCACGACCGAGGCCTCGCGGAACGCCAGCTGGAGCGACTTGAGGCCGTCGCGGAGCGGGCCGGCGTGCTGGCTGCCGATCTCGGGGGCGGCCGCGGTCACGAGGCCGGCCAGCGCGGTGATGAGCCGGCGGGCCTCGTCGAGGTCGAGGTGCTCGCGCGCGTCGGCGTCCTCGGCAAGACCGCACTTGACGGCCGCCGCGCTCATCAGGTGGACCGCCGCCGTCGTGATGACCTCGACGGCCGGCACCTCCGCGATGTCGCGGGCGGCTCGGGCTGCCTCCCCGGGCAGGTCCGGGGGATTGGCAGATTCGGTGCTCACGCTGGTAGCCTTGCAGATCGACCGGCCGTGCCCGCTGTCGGGTGCCCCCAGGGGTGACCAGCAGCAGGCCCGGTGTGCAAGAGGAGCAGCACCTGCTTCCACCCGCGTCGACCGCTCCGGTCGCCGGGTCCAGAGGTCGCCGAGGCGTGTGCCGCGGGCGTGAGCCACGCGGCACACCGGTCTCGGCGGTCCCGTCACGGACAGGTGAGGCTCCCCGCGCAACGGCAGCGGGGAGCCTTTTCCCGTTGCAGCGGCCGGAGGACATCTTTCCCGACGAAGGAGCACCGACATCAGCGAGCCTCGCATCAACGACCGGATCCGCGTCCCGGAGGTGCGGTTGGTCGGCCCCAACGGAGAGCAGGTCGGCATCGTCCGCGTCGAGGACGCACTGCGGCTCGCCGCCGAGGCCGACCTCGACCTCGTCGAGGTGGCCCCCATGGCCAAGCCGCCGGTCGCCAAGCTGATGGACTTCGGCAAGTTCAAGTACGAAGCCGCCATGAAGGCGCGCGAATCGCGCAAGAACCAGGTCAACACGATCATCAAGGAGATCAAGCTCCGACCCAAGATCGACCCCCACGACTACGGCACCAAGAAGGGCCACGTCGAGCGGTTCCTCAAGGGCGGCGACAAGGTCAAGGTGACGATCATGTTCCGCGGCCGGGAGCAGTCCCGGCCCGAGCTCGGCTTCCGGCTGCTGCAGAGGCTGGCCCAGGACGTCCAGGAGCTCGGCACGGTGGAGTCCGCGCCGAAGCAGGACGGCCGCAACATGGTCATGGTGCTCGCGCCCACGAAGAAGAAGTCCGAGGCCCGGGCCGAGCAGCGCCGCGCGCGCACCGCCGCCGACGCACCGGAGGGCGAGGGCCAGCCGGTGGAGGGCGACGCCCCCGGGGCGGCCACCGCCGAGCTGCCGGCCGAGTAGGTCCAGGCCCCCGCACCACCCGCGAAGACCCGAAGACCCGAAGACACGACGACAAGGAGATCGGCCCCCATGCCGAAGATGAAGACCCACTCTGGCGCCAAGAAGCGCTTCCGGATCACCGGCAAGGGCAAGGTCATGCGCGAGCAGGCGAACGGCCGCCACCTGCTCGAGCACAAGTCCTCGCGCTACACCCGCTCGATCGCGAACGACGTCGAGGTGTCCAAGCCGGACACCAAGCGCGTCAAGAAGCTCCTCGGCAAGTAGCCGGACCCCACCCAGCCCGGCCGGGCCTGACGCCAGCGGCCCGGGCCGACGACGAACACAGCAAGGAGAACTCACGTGGCACGCGTGAAGCGGGCGGTCAACGCCCAGAAGAAGCGCCGGGTCGTCCTCGAGCGCGCCAGCGGCTACCGCGGGCAGCGCTCGCGGCTCTACCGCAAGGCGAAGGAGCAGGTCCAGCACTCCCTCGGCTACGCCTACCGGGACCGCCGCGCCAAGAAGGGCGACTTCCGCCGCCTCTGGATCCAGCGCATCAACGCCGGCGCGCGCGCCAACGGGATGACCTACAACCGGTTCATCCAGGGCCTCAAGGCCGCCGAGGTCGAGGTCGACCGGCGCATGCTGGCCGAGCTCGCGGTCAACGACGAGGCCGCCTTCGCCGCCCTCGTCGAGATCGCCCGGGCCAACGTCCCCGCCGCCACCGCGGCGGAGGCTGCGTCGGCCTGACCCCTCGCACCCACGAGCGCCGGGACGTGCCCGAGGTCACCAGCACCCGCTCCGAGCGGGTCAAGGCGATCCGGGGACTGTCCCGGCGCTCGGTGCGTGAGAAGACCGGGCGGTTCCTCGCCGAGGGCCCCCAGCCGGTGCGTGAGGCGGTGCTGCACCGTCCCGACCACGTCCTCGACCTCTACCTGACCGGTGCGGCGGCGGCCCGCCACGTCGACATCGCCGGGGCGGCCGAGGCGGCGGGGGTGCGCCTCCACGAGGTGTCGGAGGACGTCCTCGCGGCCATGTGCGACACGCCGGCGCCGCAGGGACTGGCGGCGGTCTGCCGGGTCCTGACGGGATCCCTCGACGCCGTCCTGGAGGCACGGCCGCGGCTGCTGTGCGTGCTGACCAACGTGCGCGACCCCGGCAACGCCGGCACGGTCGTGCGGGCCGCGGACGCCGCGGGTGCCGACGCCGTGCTCGTCGCGGGGGACAGCGTCGACGTGTGGGGACCCAAGGTCGTCAGGTCCACGGCGGGCTCCCTCTTCCACCTGCCCGTCGTCACCGGGCTCGACGTGGAGGAGACCCTGACGCGGTTGCGTGACAACGGCATCCGGCTGTTCGCGACCGACGGAGCCGGCACCACCCTCCTCACCGACGTCGACCTGCTGCCCGCCCACGCGTGGGTGACCGGCAACGAGGCGTGGGGCATGAGCGAGCAGACGCGGTCCTGGTGCGACGAGGTCGTGCGCGTGCCGATCTACGGGGCGGCGGAGTCCCTCAACCTCGCCATGGCCGCCACGGTGTGCCTCTACGCCTCCGCTGTCGCGCAGAACCGGCCGAGCGGTCGCTAGGGTCGGCACATGGAGTTCACGCCCGGCATGATCATGGACGCCCAGTCCGCGGGTGTGGCCAGCGAGCTGCTGCCCGACGGCATGATCGCCGCGGACGCCGACGCCACCGTGAGCTTCCTCAACACGCGCGCCGCCACGGTGACCGGCGTGCCCGCCGAGGACCTGCTCGGCCGCGACATCCGCAAGGCCCTGGTCCTGCACGACAGCGACGGCAGCTCCTGGTGGGACCGCACCGACCCCTGGAACGGCCTCAACATCCGCACGGGGCACCGCGAACGCCTCCTCATGGTCGAGGGCGGCCGCGAGGTGCTCGTCACCGCCAAGTACCTGCGGCCCGGCCGCAACCTGCCCGTGAACCGGGTGGTGATGCTGCTGCGCGACGCGGAGGCACGGCGCCGGGTGGAGGCGGACCACGCCGCACTCATCTCCACGGTGGCCCACGAGCTGCGCTCGCCGCTCACGTCGGTCAAGGGCTTCTCCTCGACGTTGTTGCGCCGCTGGGAACGCTTCACCGACGAGCAGAAGCGCCTCATGATCGAGACCATCGAGGCCGACGCGGACCGGGTGACCCGGCTCATCACCGAGCTGCTCGACGTCTCACGGATCGACGCCGGGCGCCTGCAGATCCACCTCCAGCCGCTCGACATCCGGGCCGTCTTCGAGCGGCACGTCGAGCGCGCCACGGCGAGCGGGCACGACCCCGACGGCTTCGCCATCGACGTCGAGGACGGCGTGCCGGAGGTGTGGGCCGACCCCGACCGCCTCGACCAGGTCCTCTCCAACCTCCTCGAGAACGCGGTGCGCCACGGTGAGGGCACCGTCGTGCTCGGCGCCCGTGCCGCCGACGAGGAGGGGGAGGCGCCGACCCGGGGCCCGGCCCAGGTCGGCCGCCGCGTGGAGATCTGCGTGCGCGACCACGGCGGCGGCGTGCAGCAGGCGCACCGCGAGCTGATCTTCTCCCGCTTCTGGCACGGTTCCACCCGTGGGAGCACGGGTCTCGGGCTCTATGTCGTGCGCGGTCTCGTCGAGGCGCACGGCGGCCGCATCCGCTGCGAGACCGCGCCGGGTGGCGGGGCGCTGTTCCGGTTCAGCCTCTCCGCAGAGCCACCGGAGCACCTCGCGTGAGGCCTCCCCGGCAACCCGTTGCACCGGACCGGCACCCCGGCTGCACCGGCCCCACAACCCGGTTGCACCCGACCGGCGGCAGGCGGCACGGTGGACCTGTGACCGTGCACCCCCGCCGATTTCCGTCGCCTTCGGGCGCGGCGCGCGCGGTGACGCCGCGCGGCTGAGCCGGCCAGCCGGCATACGGCTCCTCAGGCCGGCGCACCCGAAGGCATCCCCGCCACCGCGACCTCCCGCGCCCTCGCCCTAGACTCGGGGCGCCGCGACGACACGGGCCCCGCCCCAGAGGAACAGGCATGTCAGGACCCAACACCCAGTACGACCCCGTCGAGGTTGCCGCCCTCGACCCCGCCGCCATCGACCGCGCCGTCGAGGACGCCCTGGCGCAGATCGCGGCGGCGACGACGCTCGACCAGCTCAAGGCCGCACGCACCGCGCACCAGGGCGAGAAGAGCCCGCTGGCGCTGGCCAACCGCGAGATCGGTGCGCTGCCCCCGAGTGCCAAGGCGGAGGCGGGCAAGCGCGTCGGCCAGGCTCGTGGGCGGGTCGGCCACGCCCTCAGGGAGCGGCAGGAGGAGCTGGAGGCCGAGCGCGACGCGCGGATCCTCGTCGAGGAGACCGTCGACCTCACCGTGCGCGTCCCGCGTCGGCCGCTCGGCGCGCGGCACCCGGTCAGCCTGGTGAGCGAGCGCGTCGAGGACATCTTCGTCGCCATGGGGTGGGAGATCGCCGAGGGGCCGGAGATCGAGGCCGAGTGGCTCAACTTCGACGCGCTCAACATCGCCGCCGACCACCCCGCGCGCCAGGAGCAGGACACGTTCTTCGTCGACCCTCCGGGATCGGGCCTCGTGCTGCGCACCCACACCTCGCCCGTCCAGGTCCGCACCATGCTGGAGCGCCGGCCGCCGATCTACGTGCTGTGCCCCGGCAAGGTGTTCCGCACCGACGACCTCGACGCGACGCACACGCCGGTCTTCCACCAGTTCGAGGGGCTCGTGGTCGACGAGGGCATCACGATGGCGCACCTGAAGGGCACCCTCGACGCGTTCGTCCAGCGGCTCTTCGGCGCCGGCGTGGAGACGCGCCTGCGGCCCAACTACTTCCCCTTCACCGAGCCCAGCGCCGAGATCGACTGCCGCTGCTGGGTGTGCGGCGGCTCGGGCACGCTGGGCGGCGTGCGCTGCCGCACCTGCGGTGGCACCGGCTGGATCGAGCTGGGCGGGTCGGGGATGGTCAACCAGCGCGTCCTGCGCGCGGCCGGCGTCGACCCCGGGCGCTACACCGGCTTCGCGTTCGGCCTGGGCATCGAGCGCTCGCTGATGCTGCGGCACAACGTCGCGGACATGCACGACATCGTCGAGGGAGACGTGCGGTTCTCCCGACAGTTCGGGATGGAGATCTGATGCACGCGCCCGTGTCCTGGCTGCGCGAGCTGGCCGACGTGCCGGCCGACGCGACCGGCGCCGACGTCGCCGCCGCCCTCGTGCGGGTCGGCCTCGAGGAGGAGGGCCTGCACGGCGGCGACGTGCGCGGTCCCCTCGTCGTGGGCCGCGTCCTCGAGGCCACCGACGAGCCGCAGAGGAACGGCAAGGTCATCCGCTGGTGCAGCGTCGACGTCGGCCAGAACGGCCAGATGCTCACGGAGGGCAGGCACCAGGAGATCGTGTGCGGTGCGCACAACTTCGCCGTGGGCGACCTCGTCGTGTGCGTCCTTCCCGGTGGCGTGCTGCCCGGCGGGTTCGAGATCGGTGCGCGGAAGACCTACGGCCACCTCAGCAACGGCATGATCTGCTCGGCCCGCGAGCTCGGGCTCGGCGACGACCACGAGGGCATCATCGTGCTGCAGGAGCTCCTCGGTGGGCAGGCCACGGTCGACCTCAAGCCCGGGGACGACGCCATCGCGCTCCTCGGGCTCGGCGACGAGGTGGTCGAGGTCAACGTCACCCCCGACCGCGGCTACTGCCTCTCCCTGCGCGGCATCGCACGCGAGTACGCGCTCTCGACCGGGGTCGCCTTCCGCGACCCCGCCGACCTTTCCGTCCGGACGGGGGAGGGGACACGGGTGGCGGAGCCCCCCGTGGGTGCCCAGTCGCCGGTGCGTCCGTATGCCGTGCACCTGCGTGACCAGGCGCCGCTCGCCGGCCGTGCGGGGTGCGACCGCTACATCGCGCGGGTCGTGCGCGGCGTCGACGTGGGGGCCGCCAGCCCGGCGTGGATGCAGAAGCGGCTCACCCAGGTGGGCATGCGGCCGATCTCCCTCGCGGTCGACGTGACGAACTACGTCATGATGCTGCTCGGCCAGCCGCTGCACGCCTTCGACCTCGACACCCTCTCCGGCTCGGTCGGCACGCGGCGTGCGCGTCCGGGGGAGCGGCTCACCACCCTCGACGGGGTCGAGCGCCGCCTCGACCCCGAGGACCTGCTCGTGGTCGACGGCAGCGACACGCCGCTGGCGGTCGCGGGGGTCATGGGCGGCGCGTCGTCGGAGGTCTCGGCGTCCACGACGAACCTTCTCATCGAGGCGGCGCACTTCGACCCGGTCTCGGTGGCCCGCTCGGCCCGCCGGCACCGGCTCTCGACGGAGGCGTCGCGGCGGTTCGAGCGCGGCGTCGACCCCGACGTCACGGCCGCGGCCGCGCAGCTCGCCGTCGACCTGCTCGTCGGGCTCGGCGGCGGCACCGCCGACGGCGTCACCGACGTCGACCACCGGGTGCCCCGCGAGCCGGTCGACTTCGACACCCAGCTGCCGACGCGCTACGTCGGCCTGGAGTACCCGCGCGACGAGGTCGTCACGACGCTGCGGGCCATCGGCTGCGAGGTCGGTGGTGACGGCCGGGTCGTGTCGGTGCTGCCACCGTCGTGGCGTCCCGACCTTCTCGACGGTCCGGACCTCGTCGAGGAGGTCGCCCGCGTGCGCGGCTACGACCAGATCCCCTCCGCCGTGCCCCCAGGGTTGGCCGGAGCCGGCCTGACGCACGGCCAGCGGGTCCGGCGGCTGGTCGCGACGACGCTGGCCCAGCAGGGGCTCGTCGAGGTGCTCACCTACCCCTTCGTCGGGCCGGAGCTGTTCGACCGGCTCGGCTACCCGGCCGACGACCCCCGACGCCGCACCGTGCGGCTCGGCAACCCGCTCTCCGAGGAGGCGCCGCTCATGCGCACCTCGGTCCTCGACACGCTGGTGGAGGCCCTGCGCCGCAACGTCGCGCGGGGCACGCGGGACTGCGCGCTCTACGAGCTCGGCCTGGTCGTCGCGCCCCGGGAGGAGCAGCCGGCGGCGCCGGTCCCGGGCATCGACGACAGGCCCGATGACGAGACGCTGCGGCTCGTCCTGCACGCCGTCCCACCACAGCCCCGGCACGTCGCCTTCGCCGCGACCGGCGACGCCGAGGCCGGTGGCCCGTGGGGGGCGGCCAGGCCGGTCGACGCGGCGGACGCGGTGGCGTGGGCCCGCGGTGTCGCCCGGGCGCTCGGGCTCGACCTCGTCGTCTCCGCGGCGGACCGGGCGCCCTGGCACCCGGGGCGCTGCGCCCGGCTCGCCCTGGCGGACGGGACGACCGTCGGCCACGCCGGGGAGCTGCACCCCAAGGTCACGGCGGCGCTCGAGCTGCCGGCACGCACCGTCGCCGGGGAGCTCGACGTCGACGTCCTCGTCGCCGCCACCGGCTCGCCCGTCCACGCCCGGCCGCTGTCGACGTACCCGCCGGCCCACACGGACGTCGCCCTCGTCGTCCCCGAGGAGGTCCCGGCGGCCGCCGTCGAGGCCGCGCTGCGCGAAGGCGCCGGTGGGTCGCTGGAGTCCGTCGTGCTCTTCGACCTCTACCGCGGCGACCAGGTCCCCGCGGCCCACCGGTCGCTGGCCTACCGGCTCACCTTCCGGGCGGACGACCGCACCATGACCACCGACGAGGTGAGCGCGCTGCGCGACCGGGCGGTGGCCGCGGCCGCGCGGGCGACGGGTGCCGTGCAGCGGTGAGCGCCCCCGTCGCCGTCGTGACCGGCGCCTCCCGCGGCATCGGCCACCACGTCGCCGAGGCGCTCGCCGCGACGGGCTACACGGTGGAGCGCGGCTCACGAGCTGTGGCCGACGTCACCGACCGGGGGGCGGTCGAGGCGTGGGTCACCGCGGTGGTGCGGCGCCACGGCCGCATCGACCTCCTCGTGAACAACGCCGGCGTCATCGACACGGAGGTCCCGATCGAGGACTCCGACCCCGACGAGTGGTGGGAGACGATGGCCGTCAACGTCCTCGGGCCCTACCTCGTCACCCGGGCGGTGCTCCCGCACATGCTCGCCGCCGGCTCCGGCCGGGTCGTCAACCTCAACAGCGGCTCCGGGCTGCGCCCCGGAGACGTCGCCTCGGCCTACAACGCCAGCAAGACCGCGCTCGCCCGGGTCACCGGGGCGACGCACCTCACGGGCCGGGGCCGCGGCGTGCGGGCGTTCGACCTCGCGCCCGGCGTGGTGCGGACGGACATGACGGACTCCATGGAGGCGCACCGCGACCGCACCGAGTGGACGAGCCCCGAGGAGGTCACGGAGCTCGTGCTCGCGCTCGCCGGTGGGCAGCTCGACGCGTGGTCCGGCCGGTTCGTGCGGGCGGGCGTCGACACGCCGGCCTCCCTCGCCGCCCGTGCCGCCGTCGGTCTCGACGACGACGACCGGACGATCACGCTGATCCCGTGGGGCGCGGACGACCCACTGTCGTGAGCGCACCGCCGACTGCATAACGACCCGTGGTTGTGTATGATCATGCACATGATGCGCGCAGCGGTGGCCGGGGCGAGCGGCTACGCCGGGGGCGAGATCCTCCGGCTGCTGCTCGCGCACCCCGAGGTCGAGGTGGGCGCAGTCACCGCCGCCTCCAGCGCCGGTCACCCGCTGGGCTCCGTGCACCCGAACCTCACACCCCTCGCCGACCGCCTCATCGAGGACACCACCGCAGACACCCTCGCGGGCCACGACGTCGTGTTCCTCGCACTGCCCCACGGGCACCCCGCCTCCCTCGCGCGCCAGCTGCCCGACGACGTCGTGGTGGTCGACTGCGGCGCCGACTTCCGCCTGCGCGACGGGGCGCAGTGGGCGCGCTTCTACGACACCCCGTATGCCGGGTCCTGGCCCTACGGCCTCCCGGAGCTTCCCGTGGGCGGCGGCCGCCAGAGGGACGCCCTCCGGGGCGAGCGGCGGATCGCCGTGCCGGGCTGCTACCCGACGGCGGTGAGCCTGGCGCTCGCCCCCGGCCTCGCGGCGGGCGTCATCGAGCCGTCGGACATCACGGTGGTGGCCGCGTCGGGCACCTCGGGGGCCGGCAGGTCGCTGAAGCCCCACCTCCTCGGCGCGGAGGTGATGGGCGCCATGTCGCCCTACGGCGTGGGCGGGTCGCATCGGCACACGCCCGAGATCGAGCAGAACCTCTCCGCGGTCAAGGGCGACGAGGTGCGGGTGTCCTTCACCCCGACCCTCGCGCCGATGCCACGGGGAATCCTCGCGACCTGCACCGCGCGTGTCCCGCAGGGCACCACCGCGGGCGCCGTCCGGGAGGCCTGGGCGCATGCCTACGCCGACGAGCCGTTCGTCCACGTCCTCCCCGAGGGCCGGTGGCCGTCGACGGGCAGCGTGGTCGGGAGCAACTGCGTCCACGTGCAGGTGGCGCTCGACGAGCGCGTCGGCCGGGTGGTGGCCGTGGCCGCGGTCGACAACCTCACCAAGGGCACCGCCGGTGCGGCCGTGCAGTGCCTCAACCTCGCCCTCGGGCTGCCGGAGACCACGGGGCTGCCGCTGGCGGGGGTGGCGCCGTGAGCCTCGCAATGCACCTGATGCGCCACGACACCGACGTGGCCTTCGCACGCCTGCCGGCCGGTGAGGAGCCCGACTGGGACTGGCGCGCCGGCCCGCTGGCCTCGATCACCTTCACCGACAGCGAGACCTCGGTCGTGTGCGCCTTCGACACCGTGCCAGAGGCCGTGGTCCGGCAGGGACCGCTGACCGGGTTCGAGATCGCCGGACCCCTGGACTTCACGACGACCGGCGTCCTCTCGGGCCTGCTCGAGCCCCTCGCCCGGCGGGGCATCAGCATCCTGGCCCTCTCGACCTACGACACCGACTGGATCCTCGTCGACGCGCACCGCGCCGAGGACGCCACCACGACGTGGCGCCGCATCGGCCACACCGTCGCGCCGGCACGGCTGACAGGGGGGCCGGTCGCATGAGCGTCACGCAGCCGCAGGGGTTCCGGGCAGCGGGCGTGGCCGCCGGGCTCAAGGCGAGCGGAGCGCCCGACCTCGCCCTGGTCGTCAACGACGGCCCCCACCACCACGCCGCCGCCGTCTTCACCTCCAACCGGGTGCAGGCCGCGCCCGTGCAGTGGTCGCGTCAGGCCGCCGCCGACGGCCGGCTCGACGCCGTGGTCCTGAACTCGGGAGGCGCCAACGCCTGCACGGGCCCGCAGGGCTTCGCCGACACCCACACCACCGCCGAGCACGCCGCCGAGGCACTCGGCACCTCCGCCGGCGACGTCGCGGTGTGCTCGACCGGCCTCATCGGCGAGCTGCTGCCGATGGACCGGCTCCTCGCCGGCGTCACGGCAGCCGCCCAGGCACTCGCCCTCGACGGGGGACCGGCCGCCGCGGCCGCGATCATGACCACCGACACCGTCGCGAAGCAGGCCGTCGCCGAGCGCGACGGGTGGACGGTGGGCGGCATGGCCAAGGGCGCCGGCATGCTCGCCCCTGCGCTCGCGACGATGCTCGTCGTCGTCACCACCGATGCGGTGGCCGAGCCGGCGCAGCTCGACATCGCGCTGCGGGACGCGACGGCCCTGACGTTCGACCGCGTCGACTCCGACGGGTGCCAGTCCACCAACGACACCGTGCTCCTGCTCGCCTCGGGCGCCTCAGGCGTCACGCCGTCCGGGGAGGAGCTGGGCGCGGCCGTCACGGAGGTCTGTGCGAGCCTGGCGCGCCAGCTCGTGGCCGACGCCGAGGGCGCCCACCACGACATCGCCGTCGAGGTGCGGTCGGCGGCCACCGAGGCCGACGCCCTCGAGGTGGGCCGGGCGGTGGCCCGCAACAACCTCGTGAAGTGCGCCGTCTTCGGCAACGACCCCAACTGGGGCCGGATCCTCGCCGCCGTGGGCACCACCGCGGCCGCCTTCGACCCCCACGAGCTCGACGTCTCCATCAACGGCGTGCAGGTCTGCCGAGCGGGCGGCGTCGGGGAGGACCGCTCGCGCGTCGACCTCACCGGACGCGAGGTCGGCATCACGATCGACCTCCACGCGGGCCGGGCCGCCGCGACGGTCTGGACCAACGACCTGACCCACGACTACGTCCACGAGAACTCGGCCTACAGCTCATGACGACGCCGCACGCCGTGCGCGGCCCCATCGGCGCCGCCGCCCTGCGGGTCGCCCAGGGCAAGGCGCAGACGCTGGTCGAGGCGCTCCCGTGGCTCGAGCGCTTCCGCGGTGCGCTCGTCGTCGTCAAGTACGGCGGCAACGCGATGGTGGACGCGGCCCTCAAGGCGGCCTTCGCCCAGGACGTGGCATTCCTGCGGTATGCCGGGCTGCGTCCCGTCGTCGTCCACGGCGGCGGCCCGCAGATCGGCGACATGCTCGGGCGGCTCGGGCTGGAGAGCGAGTTCCGGGGCGGCCTGCGCGTCACCACCCCCGAGGTCATGGACGTCGTGCGCATGGTCCTGACCGGCCAGGTCGGGCGTGAGCTGGTCGGGCTGCTCAACCAGCACGGCCCGGTCGCCGTCGGGCTGTCGGGGGAGGACGCCTCGCTGTTCGGCGCCCGCCGCCGTGGCACGGTCGTCGACGGGGAGGAGGTCGACCTCGGGCTCGTCGGCGACGTCGAGACGGTCAACCCCTCTGCCGTCCAGGACATCCTCGACGCCGGCCGGATCCCGGTCGTCTCCACCGTCGCGCCCGACCTCGACCAGGACGGCCAGGTCCTCAACATCAACGCCGACACGGCCGCGGCGGCGCTCGCCGTCGCGCTGGGCGCCCACAAGCTGGTCATGCTCACCGACGTCGAGGGCGTCTACGCCAGCTGGCCGGACCCCGGCTCCCTGCTGTCCTCGCTCACCGTGAGCGCCGCCCGCGAGCTCCTCGGCCGGGTCGACGCCGGCATGATCCCCAAGCTCGAGGCCGCCGTCCGGGCCGTCGAGAACGGCGTGCCGCAGGCGCACGTCGTCGACGGCCGGCAGCCGCACTCGCTCCTCCTCGAGGTGTTCACCTCCGAGGGGATCGGCACGATGATCCTTCCCGACGACCAGGAGGTGCGCCCCTGATGGGCCAGCGCAACGACGCGCTCCTCGAGCGCTACCGGGCCAGCGTCATGGGCGTCTTCGGACTCCCGCCGCTCGTGCTCGACCACGGCCACGGCTGCTACGTGTGGGACGTCGACGGCAACCGCTACCTCGACCTCGTCGGCGGGATCGCGGTCAACGCCCTCGGGCACGGGCACCCCGCCCTGGTGTCGGCCCTGTCGAAGCAGGCGGGGGAGGCGATCCACATCTCCAACCTCTTCACCTCCGAGGGCCAGATCCGCCTCGCGGAGCGGCTCCTCGAGGTCGCCGGTGCGCCGCAGGGGTCGAGCGTCTTCTTCGCCAACTCGGGCACCGAGGCGGTCGAGGCGGCGGTCAAGCTGAGCCGCCGCACCGGGCGGACCGGGATCGTCGCCGCGGAGGGCGCCTTCCACGGCCGCACCACCGGCGCCCTGGCGCTCACCCACAAGCCGGCCTACCGCGAGCCGTTCGAGCCGCTCATCCCCGGGGTGGTGCACGTGCCCTACGGAGACGAGGAGGCGCTGCGCGCGGCGGTCACCGACGACACGGCGGCGGTCGTCCTCGAGCCCCTCCAGGGTGAGGCGGGCGTCGTCCCGGCGCCGCCGGCATACCTGCGCGCGGCCCGCGAGGTGACCCGCGCCCACGGGGCGCTCCTGGTCCTCGACGAGATCCAGACGGGCATGGGCCGCACCGGCACGTGGTTCGCCTTCCAGCAGGCCGGCATCGTGCCCGACGCGGTGACGCTCGCCAAGGGGCTCGGGGGCGGGGTGCCCGTGGGGGCGCTCATCGCGTTCGGTCCGCAGGTCTCCGGGCTGCTCACCGCGGGCCAGCACGGCACCACCTTCGGCGGCAACCCGCTCGCCGCCGCAGCGGGCCTGGCCGTGGTCGAGACCATCGAGGCGGAGGGCCTCCTCGAGCACGTGCGGGAAGCGGGCGAGCACCTCGCGGCCGCCGTCGCCGCGCTCGGGCACCCGCTCGTCCGCGAGGTCCGCGGTGCCGGGCTGCTGCGCGCCGTCGCCCTCACCGAGCCGGTCGCCGCCCGAGTCGCCGAGCTCGCCCGTGACGCCGGCTTCATCGTCAACCCGGTGGCGCCCGACGCGATCCGGCTCGCCCCGCCGCTCGTCGTCTCGCTCGAGGAGCTCGACAGCTTCGTCGCCGCGCTGCCTGGCATCCTCGAGGCCGCCTCCTCCGGCGCCCCCGCGCCCGGCAGCCGGGCTGGGAGCCCTTCGTGACGGTCCGCCACTTCCTGCGCGACGACGACCTCAGCGCCGAGGAGCAGGCCGAGGTGCTGCGCCGTGCCGGGGCCCTCAAGGCCGCCCCCTACTCCGACCGCTGCCTCGAGGGCCCGCGGGCGGTCGCGATCCTCTTCGACAAGCCCACGCTGCGCACCCAGCTGTCCTTCTCGGCCGGCGTCGCCGCGCTCGGCGGCCACCCCGTGGTCGTCGACGGCCGGCTGGCCGGCGTGGGGACGCGCGAGTCGGTGCCGGACACGGCGCGGGTGCTCGGGCGGCAGGCCGCCGCCATCGTGTGGCGCACCTTCGAGCAGGCCCGGATCGAGGAGATGGCCCGGTATGCCGGGGTGCCGGTGGTCAACGCCCTCACCGACGAGTTCCACCCCTGCCAGGTGCTCGCCGACCTGCTCACCGTCACGGAGCGCAAGGGGTCGCTCCCCGGGCTCACCCTCGCCTACGTCGGCGACGGCGCCAACAACATGGCGCACTCCTACCTGCTCGGCGGCGCCCTGGCGGCCCTCCACGTCAGGGTCGGCACCCCGGCCGGGCACGAGCCCGGCACCGCGGTCCTCCAGCGCGCCCGGGAGCTGGCCGACGCGCAGGGCGGCTCGGTGGCGGTCACCGACGACCCGGTCGCCGCTGTCCGCGGCGCCGACGTCGTCGCCACCGACACCTGGGTCTCCATGGGGCAGGAGGGTGAGAAGGACACCAAGGCCGGTGCCGGGAGCCCCTTCCGCCCGTTCGCCCTGACGCGCTCGCTGCTCGCCGGGGCCGCGCCCGACGCCGTCGCGCTGCACTGCCTCCCGGCCTACCGCGGCCTGGAGATCGACGACGAGGTGATCGAGGGCCCGCAGGCCGCCGTCTGGGACGAGGCGGAGAACCGGCTGCACGCCCAGAAGGCCCTGCTGTCCTTCCTCCTGGAGGCGTCGGCGTGAGCGCAGCGGCCCGATGAGTGTCGCCGCCACGCGGACCGGTCGGCAACGGCGCATCGCCGAGATCCTCGGCCGGACCCGGGTCCGCTCGCAGGGACAGCTCCTCGACCTCCTCGCCGAGGACGGCATCGAGGCGACGCAGGCCACGCTCTCGCGGGACCTCGTGGAGCTCGGGGCGGTCAAGGTCCGCTCCGGAAGGGCCCTCGTCTACGCGCTGCCCGGTGAGGGCGGCGACCGCACCGCCCGGCCGGCGGAGGACACCGGCCAGCTGAGTGCGCGGCTGAAGCGGCTCTGCGAGGAGCTGCTCGTGAGCGCGGAGCCCTCGCACAACCTGGTCGTGCTGCGCACCCCGCCCGGCGCAGCCAGCTTCCTCGCCTCGGCGGTCGACCACGCCGGCCTGCCGGGGGTGCTGGGCACCATCGCGGGCGACGACACGATCATGGTCATCACCACCGGCGCACCGGCGAGCCGGCGCACCGCCGTCGACCTGCTCGCCCTGACCGGCACCCACGACGAAGGAGCCCCGTGACCGAGCCGACGAGCCGTCCCACGACCGAGCCCGCGGGAGCGGGCGGGCGCGTCAGCCTCTGGGGTGGCCGGTTCGCCGGCGGGCCCGCCGACGCGCTCGCGGCACTGAGCCGCTCGACGCACTTCGACTGGCGGCTCGCGCCCTACGACCTCGCCGGCTCGCGGGCCCATGCCCGCGTCCTGCACCGTGCCGGGCTCCTCGACGACGCCACGCTCCGGGCGATGCTCGACGGCCTCGACCGCCTTCGCAGGGACGTCGAGTCCGGGGCCTTCGCGCCGGCCCCCGACGACGAGGACGTGCACACGGCGCTCGAGCGTGGGCTCCTCGAGCGCGCCGGGGCGGAGGTCGGGGGCCGGCTCCGGGCCGGGCGCTCGCGCAACGACCAGGTGGCCACGCTGTTCCGGATGTACCTGCGCGACCACGGCCGCGAGGTCGCCCGGCTCGTGCTCGACGTCGTCGACGCCCTCGTCGACCAGGCCGGCCGCCACCTCCGGGTCCCCATGCCCGGCCGCACGCACCTCCAGCACGCCCAGCCCGTCCTGCTCTCCCACCACCTGCTGGCCCACGCCTGGGCGCTGCTGCGCGACGTCGACCGGCTGCGGGACTGGGACGTCCGGGCCGACGTGTCGCCCTACGGCTCCGGGGCGCTTGCCGGCTCGTCCCTGGGGCTCGACCCCGAAGCCGTGGCCTCCGACCTCGGGTTCAGCGGCTCCACCGAGAACTCCATCGACGGCACCGCGTCGCGGGACGTGGTGGCCGAGTTCGCGTTCGTCGCGGCGATGACCGCCGTGGACGTCTCTCGGATCGCGGAGGAGGTGGTCCTCTGGGCGACCCGCGAGTTCGGCTTCGTCACCCTCGACGACGGCTACTCGACGGGCTCGAGCATCATGCCGCAGAAGAAGAACCCGGACGTCGCCGAGCTGGCCCGCGGCAAGGCCGGCCGGCTCGTGGGCGACCTGGCCGGCCTGCTCACGACCCTCAAGGGCCTCCCGCTCGCCTACAACCGCGACCTGCAGGAGGACAAGGAGCCGGTGTTCGACGCGGTCGACACGCTGGAGGTGCTGCTCCCGGCGTTCAG
>JAICIN010000007.1 GCA_025924375.1 Dermatophilaceae bacterium
CATCGTCGACGAGGCCCAGAGCCTCGAGCGCAACGTCCTGCTCACCGTGCTGTCGCGGATCGGGCAGAACTCCCGCGTCGTGCTCACCCACGACGTGGCGCAGCGTGACAACCTGCGCGTCGGCCGGCACGACGGCGTCGCTGCCGTCATCGAGGCGCTCAAGGGCCACCCGCTCTTCGCCCACGTCACGTTGACCCGCAGCGAGCGCAGCCCCATCGCCGCCCTGGTGACCGACCTCCTGGAGGGCCTAGAGGTCTGAGGTCGAGCGGCGCCGCGCGCCGGTGCTGTGACCGCACTCACGGCACCGGACCTGGGGATCGATTGGCACCGGCGGCGAAACGTCCGTTAAGGTCTCGTTTTGATAACGCGCGCCGATCCCCACCTCGATGGCGCCTGCCCGCGACACCGCACGCCACCGTGACCCGGTGCTGTGCCATGGAGGACCTCGATGAGCTCGCGCTACCAAGGGCGTCACACCACGCCCGGACGCAGGGCGAGGCGGCCGTCGGTCGCCGCCCGCGCGCTGCGCCGCCCGATCGTCACGGGGGCGCTACTCGCCGCCGCGGTCGCCACCAGCGCGGCCGGCTACCAGGCCGCCGACGGCCACCAGACCGGCACGGCGGCCTTCACGGTCAGCACCGAGGCGATCGCCCAGGCCAACGAGCTGGCGGACGCGCAGATCGAGGACACCGCCCGGATGGCGACCCAGCGCAACGAGGCCAACGCGAGCGTCGCCGCCCTCCAGGAGCAGGACCGGCGCAAGGCCGTGGCCGCTGCTGCCACCGCCGCAGCCGCCCGCAAGCAGGAGGCCGAGCGCGTGGCCCGCGAGAAGGCCCGCCAGGCGATCGCCGACCAGAAGGCGGCCATCCTCGCGCGCGCCAAGGAGGACCCGAAGGCGGTCGCCCGGGTCATGCTCGGCGACTTCGGGTGGGGCGCGGGGCAGTTCTCGTGCCTCGACCGCCTGTGGATCGGTGAGAGCAACTGGAACTACCGGGCGAGCAACAGCTCCTCGGGCGCCTACGGCATCCCGCAGGCCCTGCCCGGCTCCAAGATGGGCACGGTCGCCGCCGACTGGCGCGACAACCCGGCGACCCAGATCGAGTGGGGCCTGGGCTACATCAAGCGCTCCTACGGCAGCCCGTGCAACGCCCTCGCCCAGTGGCAGGGCCGCTCACCGCACTGGTACTGACCTAGCCCGGCCCCAGCGCCTGGCCGTCGCCCGGTCGCCGACCCACGGCCATCGCCAGCACGTCGAGCTGGCGGTCCAGCTCCTCCTCGCTGATCTCCCCCGACGAAACGTGCCCGCGCTCCACCACGACGTCGCGGATGGGTCGGCGCTCCTTGAGCGCCTGCTTGACCACGGCCGCGGCGGCCTCGTAGCCGATGTAGCGGTTGAGCGGCGTGACGATGGAGGGTGACCCCTCCGCGAGCTCGCGGCACCGCTCCGGGTCGGCCTCGATGCCGTCGACGCAGCGGTCGGCGAGCAGCCGTGAGGTCGCGGCGAGCAGCCGCGTGGAGTCGAGGATGTTGCGGGCCATCACGGGAAGCATGACGTTGAGCTCGAAGTTGCCGGCGGCCCCGGCCGTCGTGACCGTGACGTCGTTGCCGATGACCTGGGCGCACGCCATGAGGGTGGCCTCGCAGATCACGGGGTTGACCTTGCCCGGCATGATGCTCGAGCCGGGCTGGAGGTCCGGGAGCCGGATCTCGCCGAGGCCGGTGCGCGGTCCCGAGGACATCCAGCGCAGGTCGTTGCAGATCTTCGTCAGGCTCACGGCGAGGACCTTGAGCGCGCCGCTCAGCTCGACGACGGCGTCCTGGGCCGACTGCGCCTCGAAGTGGTTGTCCGCCTCGCGGAAGTCGACGCCGGTCTGCTCGCTGACGAGCTGGATGACCCGGGCGGCGAACCCCGGCGCGGCGTTGAGGCCCGTGCCGGCCGCGGTGCCGCCGAGCGGCAGCTCCGACGTGGCCTGCGCGGCGACGAGCACCCGCTGCAGGCCGAGCTCCACCTGCCGGCGGTAGCCGGAGAACTCCTGGCCGAGCGTCACCGGGACCGCGTCCATGAGGTGCGTGCGGCCGGACTTCACCACGTCGGCCAGCTGCTCCGCCTTGGCGCCCAGCGACTCGGCCAGGCGCACCAGCGCCGGGGCCAGCTCGTTCGTCACCGCCAGGGTGGCCGCGATCCGCAGCGCGCTGGGGAAGGTGTCGTTGCTCGACTGGCCCATGTTGACGTGGTCGTTGGGGTGGACGTCGAGGCCGCTGGCCAGGTGCGCGACGCGGGCGAGCACCTCGTTGACGTTCATGTTGGTCGAGGTGCCCGAGCCGGTCTGGAACACGTCGATCGGGAACTGGTCGTCGAGCTCGCCGCGCACCACCTGGTCGGCCGCGTCCGCGATCGCGCCCGCGCGCTCGTCGTCGAGGCCGCCCAGCTCGCTGTTGGCGCGGGCCGCCGCGGCCTTGAGGAGGGCGAGGGCGTGGACGACCCCCGGCGGCACCGGCTCACCGCTCACCGGGAAGTTCTCCACGGCGCGCGCCGTCTGTGCTCCCCACAGCGCGTCGGCGGGCACCTGCACCTCGCCCATCGAGTCGTGCTCGACGCGCATCCCCGGGGCGCTCGCGCTCGGCGCCTTGTCCGTCTCGGTGGTCTCGCTCATCTGCCCATCATCGCCCAGGGGCGTCGTCGAGGGCCACGAGCACGGCACCGGTCACCATGCCGTAGGCCGCGTGGGGCACGAGGTCGGCTGCCCAGCCCGAGGCGCCCCACGTGCGAGGGTCGGTGGTGCCGAGCACGGTCATCGGGCCGTTGCCGGCAAGCATCGCGACGGCTCCGGCGACGAGGCTCGTGACGCCCGTGCCGTGGCGCCACCCGGAGCCGCGCAGGGCGCCGAGCAGCGCACCGGCGCCGATGCCGGCGGCGATCCCCGTGAGGGCCCCCAGCCCCGTGAGCCGGTTCCGGCGCGTGTCGCCCTGCCCGGGGACCGGTATGCCGGTCTGCTCGCTGAGCTTCTCCACCGTGTCCTCCGGGGTGCTGCTCGCGGGGCGGCCCCGGAGCGCCATGTCGAGGTAGGTCACGGCGTTGAGCGCGGAGGTGCCGGCTGCGCCGGCCGCCGCGCCGCGCAGCATCGAGCGGAGCACGTGGGTCATGCGGCCGGTTCTACCCCGTCCCGGCAGAGGGCAACCGGGAGGGGGCCGGGTGCCGGGGTGGCCGGCCACCCGGCATACGGCACCCGCCACGCCACACGGCATACGCGCCCGCCGCTGCGCGCCGCGGCTCAGAGCTTGCGGAGCCGGACCCGCCGCACGGCGTGGTTCTCGCCCTTGGCCAGCACGAGGGTGGCTCGTCCGCGCGTGGGCAGGACGTTCTCGCGGAGGTTGGGCTCGTTGATCTCCGCCCAGATGCGCGTCGCGGTCTCGCGCGCCTCGTCGTCGGAGAGGGCCGCGTAGCGGTGGAAGTAGGACTCGGGGTCGGCGAAGGCCGTCTCCCGCAGCCGCAGGAACCGGTGGACGTACCACGAGCGGATGTCCTCGGCCCGCGCGTCGACGTAGACGGAGAAGTCGAAGAAGTCGCTCACCGCCAGGCCGGTCCGCCCGTCGGGCTGCAGCCGCGGGGCCTGCAGGACGTTGAGGCCCTCCACGATGAGCACGTCGGGGTGGCGCACGACGATCTCCTCGCCGGCCACGATGTCGTAGGTCAGGTGCGAGTAGACGGGGGCGCGGACCTCAGCCTTCCCCGCCTTGACCTCCGCCACGAAGCGCAGCAGCCGGCGCCGGTCGTAGGACTCCGGGAACCCCTTGCGCTGCAACAGGCCACGCCGCTCGAGCTCGGCGTTGGGCCACAGGAAGCCGTCTGTGGTGACGAGCTCGACGCGGGGGGTCCCCGGCCAGCGGGAGAGCAGCTCCTTGAGGATGCGCGCGGTCGTCGACTTGCCGACGGCCACGGAGCCCGCCACGCCGATGACGAAGGGGGTGCGCTCGGGCCGCTCGCCGAGGAAGTCCGTCGTGATCCGGTGCAGGCCGGCCGTCGCGCCGACGTAGAAGTTGAGCAGCCGCGAGATCGGCAGGTACACCTCCTCCACCTCGCGCAGGTCGATCCGGTCACCGAGGCCGCGGACGCGGGCGACGTCGGCGTCGTCCAGGCTCAGCGGCTGGTTCTCCCGCAGACGCGCCCAGGCCGCCCTGTCGAGCTCGACGTAGGGCGAGCGGAGGGCTCCGGTGCCGTTGGCGGGGCTGCTCACGCGCGTCATTGTGTCGGAGCGCCGCGCCCACGGGTGCCGTGGCCCGCCGCGTGGGCACATTAGGCTGGCCCCCATGTGTGGAATCGTGGGCTACGTCGGCCCCAGCGCGGACAGCAGGGCCCTCGACGTGGTCATGGAGGGCCTGGCGCGCCTCGAGTACCGCGGCTACGACTCCGCCGGTGTCGCCCTCGTCACCGAGGACGGCGTGTCGAGCGAGAAGCGTGCCGGGAAGCTCGGCAACCTGAGGGCCGCCCTCGAGGAGCAGCCGCTCCCCGACGCGAGCACCGCCATCGGCCACACCCGGTGGGCGACCCACGGCGCCCCGACCGACGAGAACGCCCACCCGCACCACGGCGGGGAGGACGGCAAGCTCGCCCTGATCCACAACGGCATCATCGAGAACTTCCACGCCCTGAAGAACGAGCTGCTCGCCGACGGCGTGGTCTTCCGCTCCGAGACCGACACCGAGGTCGCGGCCCAGCTCCTCGCCCGCGCCTACGACGACACCGCCGACCTCACCCTGGCGATGCTCCAGGTCGTCGCGCGGCTGGAGGGCGCCTTCACGCTGCTGGCCGTCCACGCCGACGCCCCCGGAGTGGTCGTCGGCGCTCGCCGCAACAGCCCGCTGGTGGTCGGCATCGGCGAGGGCGAGAACTTCCTCGGCTCCGACGTGGCGGCCTTCATCGGCCACACGCGCGAGGCGGTCGAGCTCGGCCAGGACGAGGTCGTCACCATCACCCCCGACTCGGCGACCATCGTGCGCTTCGACGGCACGCCGACGGAGGGCAAGGCCTACCACGTCGACTGGGACGCCGCGGCCGCGGAGAAGGGCGGCTACCCGACCTTCATGCAGAAGGAGATCCACGAGCAGCCCCACGCCGTCCAGGACACCCTGCTCGGCCGCACCGACGACGAGGGCCGGCTCGTCCTCGACGAGCTGCGCATCTCCGAGGACGACCTGCGCCAGGTCACGAAGATCGTCATCGTGGCGTGTGGCACCGCCGCCTACGCCGGCATGGTCGCCAAGTACGCCCTCGAGCACTGGACGCGCATCCCCTGCGAGGTGGAGCTCGCGCACGAGTTCCGCTACCGCGACCCGGTCATCGACGGGCACACCCTGGTCGTCTCGATCTCGCAGTCCGGCGAGACCATGGACACCCTCATGGCGGTCAAGCACGCGGGCGACCTCGGCGCCCACACCCTCTCGATCTGCAACACCCACGGCTCGACCATCCCGCGGGAGTCCGACGCCGTCCTCTACACGCACGCCGGCCCCGAGATCGCCGTCGCCTCGACCAAGGCGTTCCTGGCACAGATCACCGCCTGCTACCTCCTCGGCCTCTACCTCGCCCAGCTGCGCGGCGGGACCTACGCCGACGAGGCGCAGTCCGTGATGAAGGAGCTCGCCGAGGTGCCCGAGAAGATCCAGCGGGTCATCGACTCGATGGGCCGGGTCCGGGAGATCGCCCGCTTCATGGCAGACACCCGCTCGGTGCTCTTCCTCGGCCGCCACGTCGGCTACCCCGTCGCCCTCGAGGGCGCCCTGAAGCTCAAGGAGCTCGCCTACATCCACGCCGAGGGCTTCGCCGCGGGCGAGCTCAAGCACGGCCCCATCGCGCTCATCGAGCCGGGCCAGCCGGTCTTCATCGTCGTCCCGTCGCCGAGCAGCGAGCACGGGCTGCACGGCAAGGTGGTCTCCAACATCCAGGAGATCCGCGCCCGCGGGGCCCGCACCCTCGTCATCGCCGAGGAGGGCGACGAGGCGGTCGTGCCCTTCGCCGACGAGATCATCCGGGTCCCGGCGACCAGCGCGCTCCTGGCGCCACTGGTGACCACCGTCCCGCTGCAGGTCTTCGCCGCGGAGCTCGCGACCGCCAAGGGCCTCGACGTCGACCAGCCGCGCAACCTCGCCAAGAGCGTCACGGTCGAGTGATCGTCGGCGTGGGCATCGACGTCGTGGACGTCGAGCGGTTCGGGCAGTCGCTCGAGCGCACGCCCGGGCTGCGCCGCCGCCTCTTCACCGAGGCCGAGCGCGAGCTCCCGCTGGCCTCCCTGGCCGCCCGCTTCGCCGCCAAGGAGGCGCTCGCCAAGGCGCTCGGCGCTCCCGTCGGGCTGCGCTGGCTCGACGCCACCGTCCACCGCACCGAGGACGGCCGGCCCCAGCTCGAGGTCGGGGGCACCGTCGCGGCCCGCGCGGAGGCCCTCGGCGTCCACCACCTGCACCTCTCCCTGTCGCACGACGCCGGGATCGCCTCGGCGGTGGTCGTGGCGGAGGGGTGAGCGCGTGATCAGCGCCTTCGGCGCCGACCGCGTGCGCGCGGCGGAGGCGGCGCTCATGTCCCGCCTTCCCGAGGGCGAGCTCATGCGGCGCGCCTCGACCGGCCTCGCCGAGGTGGTGCGGGCGCGCCTCGCCGACCGCCGCGCCCCGCGCGTGGTCGCGCTCGTGGGCCCGGGCAACAACGGCGGGGACGCGCTGTATGCCGTGGCGCACCTCGCCGCCCTCGGCGTCGCCTGCACGGTGGTGCACGGACCGTGGCGGGTGCACGAGGGCGGTGCGGCTGCGGCGGTCGCGGCCGGCGCCCCCCTGCTGGGCCCCGGCGAGGACGCGGTCGCCGCGGTGGCCGCATCCGACCTGGTCGTCGACGGGGTGCTCGGCATCGGGGGCCGCCCGGGTCTCCCGCGGGAGGCGCGGCCCTGGGTGGAGGCCGTCCCCGACGGCGCCTACGTCGTCGGGGTGGACCTCCCCTCCGGCCAGGACCCCGGCGGCGAGGCTCTCGACCCCGACGGCGTCTTCGCCGACGAGACGGTGACCTTCGGCGTCGTCAAGCCCGTCCACCTGCTGCCTGCCACCGAGCCGGCCGTCGGCCGGCTCACCGTGGTCGACATCGGCCTCGACGTGCCGGGTGGGGCCGATGTCGAGCGGCTCACCCGCGACGACGTGGCGCGGCTCTGGCCGGTGCCGGGCGCCCACGACGACAAGTACTCGCGGGGCGTCCTCGGAGTGGTGGCCGGTGGGGAGGACTACACGGGGGCCCCGGTCCTGTGCTGCACCGCGGCGGTCAGCGCCGGCGTGGGGATGGTCCGCTACGTCGGGACCCCCACGCCCGAGTCCCTGGTCCGGTCGGCCGTCCCCGAGGTCGTCATGGGCCCGGGCCGCGTGCAGGCCTGGGTCGTCGGCCCCGGCCTCGACCCGCGGTCGCGCGCGAGGGGAAGCGCAGCGCAGCTCGACGTCGCACGCGAAGCGGTGGCCTCCGACCTGCCCGTGCTCCTCGACGCCGGCGGGCTCGACCTGCTCGACGGGCCGCGGGAGGCGCCCACGCTGCTCACCCCCCACGCCGGCGAGCTCGCCCGCCTCCTCAGCCGCCTCGGGGGCTCCGAGGTGACGCGCGAGGAGGTCACGAGGGAGCCGCTCCGGCACGCCCGCGCAGCGGGGGAGCTGGCCGGGGCGACGGTCCTGCTCAAGGGCTCGACCACGCTCGTCGTGCCGCCCCCCGGGTCCGGCGGCCCGGTCCGCTCGGAGGACGACGCACCGGCGTGGCTCGCCACGGCCGGTGCCGGTGACGTCCTCGCCGGCGTCGTCGGCACCCTCCTGGCCGCGGGCCTCGGCCCGCTCGATGCCGGCAGCCTCGGCGCCCTGGTCCACGGCGTCGCGGCGGACCGCGCCAACCCGGGAGGCCCGCTGCGCGCGCTCGCTGTGGCACACGGCATACCGGGCACGGTCGCGGACCTGCTGCGCCGCCTCTGACAGACTGGCCGCACCATGAGCGCGCACCCCGTGACCCGCGACGTCACCACGCAGGCGGGCCTGCCCGCGTGCGTGGAGGTCGACCTCGACGCGATCCGCGACAACGTCGCCGCGCTCAAGCGGCACGCCGGACGGGCCGAGGTGATGGCCGTCGTCAAGGCCGACGCCTACGGCCACGGTCTGGTCCCCAGCGCCCGCGCAGCGGTGCGCGGCGGCGCCGGCTGGCTCGGCGTCGCCCAGCTCGCCGAGGCGCTCGAGCTGCGCCGCGCAGGCCTGGAGGTGCCGGTGCTCAGCTGGCTCCACGTGCCCGGCCAGGACTTCGGCGAGGCCCTCGCCGCCGGCATCGACCTGTCCGTCTCCGCCCAGTGGGCCCTCGACGCCGTGGCCACCGCCGCACGCGAGACCGGCCGGGCGGCGCGCGTCCACCTCAAGGTCGACACCGGGCTCGCGCGCAACGGTGCGTGGGGCGACACCCTCGACACCCTGGTCGCCTCGGCGGCCCGTCTCGAGGCCGAGGGCACCGTCCGCGTCGTCGGCGTCTTCTCCCACTTCGCCTACGCCGACGCCCCGCAGCACCCGACCGTCCGTGCGCAGCAGGAGCGGTTCGCCGAGGCGGTCGCGATGGTGGAGCGGGCCGGCCTGCGGCCCGACGTGCGCCACCTCGCCAACTCCGCCGCCACCCTGACCAACCCCGGGGCGGCCTACGACCTCGTCCGGCCCGGGCTGGCCGTCTACGGCCTCTCGCCGGTGCCGGACCTGGGTGGGCCGGAGGACTTCGGCCTCCGCGAGGCGATGCGGCTCACGGCGAGCCTGTCGCAGGTCAAGGCCTGCCCGGCCGGGCAGGGCGTGTCCTACGGCCACACCTACACGACGGCGCATGACACCCGGCTGGGCCTGGTGCCCATGGGCTACGGCGACGGGATCCCGCGGGCCGCGAGCAGCGTCGCACCCGTCCAGGTGGGCGGCCGGCGGCTGACCATCGCTGGACGCGTCTGCATGGATCAGCTCGTCCTCGACCTCGGGCCCGACTCGTCGGCCGAGGCCGGCGACGAGGTCGTGCTGTTCGGCCGGGGCGCCGACGGGGAGCCCACGGCCCAGGACTGGGCCGCCGCGACTGGAACGATCAACTATGAGATCGTGACGAGGCTGGGCGCGCGGGTGCCGCGCCGCTACACGGAGGCAGGGAGCCGGTGAGCGCACGAGGTCGGGCGAGCGCCGGGCTCGGGCTCGGCCTGGGCCTGGCCGCCGCCGGGGCCGCCACCGCCGTCGGCATCGCCGCCGGGCGGATGGGCCGCGAGCGCGAGGCGGCGCTCGCGGTGCTCACCCCCGAGGGCGCCTACGAGCACGTCGCCGACAAGGAGCTGGTGGTGGTCGCCGACGACGGCGTGCCGCTGCACGTCGAGGTCGACGAGCCGGACCCGGACACCGCGGACCCGTCCCACCCCACGGTCGTCCTGTCCCACGGCTACACCCTGAGCCTGAAGAGCTGGGTGCTCCAGCGCAAGGCCCTCAGCCGCGCCGGCTACCGCGTCGTCGTGTGGGACCAGCGCAGCCACGGACGCTCCGAGCGGGCGCCCGCGGCGTCCTGCACCATCGACCAGCTCGGGCGTGACCTGCACAGCGTCATCGCGGAGGTCGCGCCCGAGGGGCCGCTCGTGCTCGTCGGCCACTCGATGGGCGGCATGACGGTCATGGCGTTCGCCCAGCAGTTCCCGGAGGTCGTGCGGGAGCGGGTCGTGGCCGTCGCGTTCCTCGCGACCAGCGCGGGCGGCAGCGGGATGATCCGCCTGGGCTTCGGCCAGATGGTGGGGCGCATCGTCGGCCGGCTCGGGCCGCGGGTGCTGCAGCGCCTCGGTCGCAACGAGGAGTGGGTGCGCGGGCTGCGCCGGTTCGGCCGGGACGTCGAGGACCTGATCGTCGACCACTACAGCTTCGCCTCGCCCGTCTCCCGGGCCTGCGTGCGCTACACCGGCGACATGATCTTCGGGACGCCGTTCCAGGTCATGGCCGACTTCCTGCCCTCGATCGACGTGCACGACAAGCGGGAGGCGCTCGCCCAGTTCCGGGGCGTCGAGACGCTGGTCCTCAACGGCATGCAGGACCTGCTGACGCCTCCCGACCACAGCGAGGACATCGTGCGGCTCGTCCCGGGCGCCGAGCACGTCGTCGTCGCCGACGCGGGCCACATCATCATGCTCGAGCACCCCGAGCTCGTCACCGAGCAGCTTCTCGGGCTCGTCGAGCGCGGCACCCGCGCCGCGGCCCGCGGCATCGAGGTCGAGCGCAAGCCGCGCGTCCGGCGCACCGTGACCGATCTCGGGAAGCGCCGCCGCGTGGCGAGCGCCCGGCGCCGCGGGCGGCATGCCTCCTGAGGTCCGGCTCCCCACCGCCGACGACACGGCCGTGTGGGGAGCCCGGCTCGGCGCGCTCCTGCGGGCCGGCGACCTCGTCGTGCTCACCGGCGACCTCGGCGCCGGCAAGACCACGCTCGCCCAGGGCATCGCGCTCGGGCTCGGCGTGCGCGGACCGGTCACCTCCCCCACCTTCGTCATCGCCCGCGTGCACCCCTCCCTCGTCGAGGGGCCGGCCCTGGTGCACGTCGACGCCTACCGGCTCGGGGGACTCGACGAGCTCGACGGCCTCGACCTCGACGCGTCGCTCGAGGAGAGCGTCACGGTCGTGGAGTGGGGCCACGGGCTCGCCGAGACGCTGAGCGAGAGCGGTCTCGAGGTGACGCTGAGCGGCGAGGGCGAGCGGCGTGCCACGGTGAGCGCCTGGGGGCCGCGGTGGGACGGCGAGGAGGCCCGCGCCGGGCTCGCGACCCTCGCGCAAGTAGCCTGAGGCCCGTGCTCCTGCTCGCCATCGACACCTCGACGTCGGCCATCACGGCGGCGCTCTGCGGCGGGCCGGGTCCGGTGAGCCGCACCGTGCTCGACGCCCGGGGCCACAGCGAGCGCCTCGCCCCGCTGCTCGCCGGGTGCCTCGCGGAGAGCGGGCACACCGCCGGCGACGTGACCCACGTCGCGGTGGGGACCGGCCCCGGCCCCTTCACCGGGCTCCGCGTCGGGATGGTGACGGGCACGACGTTCGCCCTCGCCCGCGGCATACCGGTTGTCGGGGTGTGCAGCCTCGACGCGCTCGCGCGCACGGCCGCGGCGGCCGCCGGCGACGGCGAGCTCCTCGTCGCGACGGACGCGCGCCGCAAGGAGGTCTACTGGGCCAGGTATGGGGTGCGGGCCGGTCGCGCCCACCGGCTCACCGACCCCGCCGTGGCCCGCCCCGCGGACCTGCCCGCGGAGGTGCGCGCTCTGCCCACGGCGGGCCGGGGACCGGTGCTCTTCCCCGACCTGTTCCCCCGCCCCCTGCCGGTGCTCGACGTCGACGCCGCCGCGCTGGGTGCCCTCGCACTCGAGGGGCTCGAGCTCGGCCTCGCCATGCCGGTCGAGCCGCTCTACCTCCGCCGCCCCGACGCGCTCACCTCCGCGGAGCGGGCCTCGCGGTGAGGGACGCTCGCTGGACCGACATCCCGCTCCTGACGGCGCTGGAGCAGCGGCTGTTCCCCCACGACGCCTGGGCCGAGGCGACGTGGTGGGCGGAGCTGGCCAACCGGCCGCGCCGCTCGTACGTCGTGGAGGAGAGCGCCGAGGGAGTCGCCGGGTACGCCGGCGTGGACCTCGGCGGAGAGGTGGCCGACGTCATGACGCTCGCGGTGGCGCCGTCGGCCCGGGGCCGCGGCCTGGGACGGCGGCTGCTCGAGGAGCTCGTCGCGCGCGCCCACGCCGACGGCGCCGCGCACGTCGAGCTCGAGGTCCGCGCCGACAACGCGCCCGCGCGGGCCCTCTACGAACGCGGCGGGTTCGCGCTCCTGCGCACCCGGGCGCGCTACTACCAGCCGGGCGACGTCGACGCCCACATCATGCGGCTCAGCCTGGAAGGAGCGGCGCCGTGAGCGCTGACGAACCCCTGGTCCTCGGGATCGAGACCTCCTGCGACGAGACCGGCGTCGGCATCGTGCGCGGCGAGACGCTGCTCGTCGACGCCATCGCCAGCAGCGTCGACGAGCACGCGCGCTTCGGCGGCGTCGTCCCCGAGGTCGCCAGCCGCGCCCACCTCGAGGCGATGGTGCCGACGATCGAGCGCGCGTGCGGGCAGGCCGGCGTGCGCCTGCAGGACCTCGACGCCGTCGCCGTGACCTCCGGTCCGGGGCTGGCGGGCGCCCTCATGGTGGGTGTGGCCGCGGCCAAGGCGCTCGCGGTGGCCCTGGGCAGGCCGCTCTACGGCGTCAACCACCTCGCCGCGCACGTCGCCGTCGACGTCGTCGAGCACGGGCCGCTGCCCGAGCCCACGATGGCGCTGCTCGTCTCGGGCGGGCACTCCTCGCTCCTGCTGGTCCCCGACGTGACGAGCGACGTCCAGTCGCTGGGCTCGACCATCGACGACGCGGCGGGGGAGGCCTTCGACAAGGTCGCGCGGGTGCTCGGGCTGCCGTTCCCGGGCGGCCCGCACATCGACCGCGCGGCGAGGGAGGGCGGCCAGGTCGCCATCGACTTCCCCCGCGGCCTGACGAACAACCGCGACATGGAGCGCCACCGCTTCGACTTCTCGTTCTCGGGGCTCAAGACCGCGGTGGCCCGCTGGGTCGAGGCCCGCGAGGCGTCCGGCGAGCCGGTGCCGGTCGCCGACGTCGCGGCGAGCTTCCAGGAGGCGGTCGTCGACGTGCTCACCCGCAAGGCCGTCCTGGCATGCATGGAGAACGGCGTGCATGCGCTCCAGGTCGGCGGCGGCGTCGCCGCGAACTCGCGGCTGCGGGCGATGGCGCAGGAGCGCTGCGCCCGCGCCGGGATCGCCCTGCGCGTGCCGCGGCCCGGGCTGTGCACCGACAACGGCGCGATGGTGGCGGCGCTCGGCGCCCAGATGGTGGCGCGTGGGCGGGAGCCGAGCGACCTGTGCCTGCCGGCCGACTCCTCGATGCCGGTGACGCTGGTCCGGGCCTGAGCCGGGGCCCAGCGGGTGTGGCTCGGCGCCGGCGCCCGCCGGAGGGCATGGGCCCTGGGTCCCTCAGCAGGTCACGAGCCCCAGCCGGAGCTTGAGCGCGAGCACCCGCTCCGTGGCGGCCCGCACCCGCGCGGCGAACGCCCCGCTGGTCCTCATCCGTGCGGTGAGGGCGGCGACCATCGTGGGCGCCTGGCCGGGGACGGCGGTGAGGGCGATGTCGCCGCCCGCACCGACGAAGAGGACCACGCGCTGGCTGACCGGCACGCCGGCCACGGCCCGCGCCGCGCCCATGTCGTCGCTCACCACGACGCCCCGGAAGCCCATCCGCTGCCGCAGCAGACCGGTGACGACGGCGCCCGAGAACATCGCCTGGTGGTCCGGGTCGATGCGCGGGTAGCGCGCGGAGGACACCATGACCAGTGGCGCACCCGCTCGTATGCCGGCGGCGAAGGGCTGCAGGTAGGGGTCGCCGGCGGCTGTGGTCGAGTCCGTGGTCCCGCTGGCGGTCACGTCGGTGTTGCCGGTCACGCGCCCCAGGCCCGGGAAGTGCTTGAGGGTGGGCGCGACGCCTTCCTCGAGGACCCCGGTGACGACGGCGGCGACGTTGACCGCGTTGCGCTCCGGGTCGCCCGGGACGAAGTCGCGCCCGTAGCGCCCGATCGGCTGGTTGTGGCTGCCCAGGGCAGGGGGGACGGAGTCGGCGACGGGGGAGAGGTCCACGGTGACCCCGGCCGCCCGCAGCTCGCCGGCCCACCGCCGCCCGGCTGCCGTGAGGTCGGCCAGTGGCCAGGTCGCCTGCACCCGCGCGGAGGGTATGCGGTCGAAGCCGGCGCCGCGCAGCTGCTGCACCGCGCCGCCCTCCTGGTCGGCCGCGACGAGGGCGCCCGGCATCCCCGCCCCACGAGCCGCGGACTGGACGCGGCCCACCGCGGCCGAGACGGTGGTGGCCCCGCTCCACCCGCCGAGGAGCACCACCCCGCCGAGGCGCTGCGTGGCCACCTGCACGGCGGCGGCGCGGGCGCTGCCCGACGAGGGCAGCCCCACCATCACGAGCTGGCCGGCCTGCTCGGCGGGCGTCATCCGCGCCGCGAGGCGGGCGACGCAGGCCGCACCGGGTGGTGGTGCAGCGGAGGGTCGGGGAGACGCCGGGGTGGTGGAGACGGTGCCGGAGGGCCGTGCGGTGGTGCCTGGCACCGAGGGGTGGCCCGTGGACGCCGGTGCCGTGGTGGTCGGGGACGAGGACGCCGTCGCGACCGACGTGGCCGACGTGGCCGACCGCGCACCGGTCGTCCCGCCGCCGGAGGAGCAGGAGGCCAACAGCACGGCGGCCGTCACGGTGGCCGCTGCCGCCGCGCGGGTCGCCGAGGCCCTCATCCCGGCGCCCTCATCCCGCGCCCGCGCCCTCATCCCGGTGCCGGCGCAGGCCGGCCCGTCAGGTGGGCGCCAGCTGCGGTACCAATCGCGCGGGGTGGCGGCGTCATCCTCTGGCAGGATCGCGCCATGGTGCTGCCGGTGGTCCTCGACGTCGACACCGGCGTGGACGACGCCTGTGCCCTGCTCCTCGCCGCCATGCACCCCTCCCTCGACCTGCGCGCGGTGACCTGCGTGGGTGGCAACGCACCGGTCGACGCCGTGGTGGCCCACACCCTCACCGTCCTGGACGCCGCAGGGCGCCCGGACGTTGTGGTGGCCCGGGGGGCCGAGCGCCCGCTCCTCGAGGCCGCCGTCGACGCCCGCCACGTCCATGGCGAGGACGGCATGGGCGACCTCGACTGGGCCAGGTCGTCGCGCTGCGCCGACCCCCGGCACGCCGTCGAGGTGCTCCGCGACACGCTGCTCGAGGCCGCCGCGCACGGCGACTCGTCCAGCCTCGTCACGCTCGTCCCCCTCGCACCCCTGACCAACGTCGCCCTCCTGCTGCGAACCTACCCACAGGTCGCCGCCGGCCTGCGGGAGATCGTCTTCATGGGCGGTGCCGTCGAGGTGGGCAACGCCACGGCGTCGGCCGAGTTCAACGTCTTCCACGACCCCGAGGCCGCGGCGGTCGTCCTCGACGCCTGCGCCGACCTCGCCATCCCCGTGACGATGTACGGGCTCGACGTCTTCTACCAGCCCCGGGTGTCCCTCGAGCAGGCCCGGCTGCTCGTCGCGGCCGGTGGCCACGGCGCCTCCGAGCTCGCGGGCCGGCTCGTCGAGTTCCAGTGCCAGCGCTTCGAGTCCACCGCTGCCACGATCGGCGACGCCGGCGCCGTCTGCGCCGTCATCGAGCCGGGGGGCGTGCGCGCGGAGCGGCTGCCCGTCCGGGTGGAGCTCGCTGGCACGTGGTCGCGCGGGCGGACCATCGTCGACCGGCGCGACTGGGGCGGCGACCTCTCCCACGACCCGCACGGCCAGGCCCGCTCGAGCATCGACGTGTGCCTCGACGTCGACGCACAGCGCTACGCCACCATCTGGCTCGACACCGTGAGCGGGGGGATGCGGTGATGGGCCGCGTGGTCGTGCTCGGATCGCTCAACGTCGACCTCGTCGCCCGCGTCGACCACCACGCCCGGCCCGGCGAGACGGTGCTGGCGCAGGGGCGGCTCGAGCGCCACGCCGGCGGCAAGGGCGGCAACCAGGCGGTGGCGGCGGCCGGCGCCGGTGCCGAGGTCGCCTTCGTCGGCGCGGTCGGCGACGACGACGGTGGCCTCGCCTACCTCGCCCGCCTCCAGCGCCGTGGCGTCGACGTGCGCGGCGTGCGCGTCCTGCGCGGCGAGCCGACCGGGCAGGCGTGGATCACCGTCGACGACGAGGGCGAGAACGCCATCGTCGTCGTGCCGGGCGCCAACGCGAGCGACCATGCCCTGGAGTCGCTCGACCGGCTCGGCCCCGGTGACGTGCTCCTGCTCCAGCTCGAGGTGCCGCTCGGCGTGGTCGCCGACGCCGCCCGACGGGCCAGCGCCGCGGGGGCCCGGGTCGTCCTCAACGCCGCCCCGTATGCCGCCCTGCCGCACGACGTCGTGGCCCTCGCCGACCCGCTCGTCGTCAACGAGCACGAGGCGCTCGCGCTCGCCGACTCCGACCTCGTGCCCACCTCGGTCCTGGTGACCTTCGGCGGCGAGGGCTGCACGTGGGACGGCGAGCGCCACGACAGCGTCCCGGTCCCCGCGCAGGAGGTCGTGGACACCACCGGTGCCGGCGACGCCTTCTGTGGAGCACTCGCCGCCGCGCTCGCCGACGGCGCGTCCCGGGCCGAGGCGGTGCGGCGCGCGAGCGAGGCCGGAGCGGCGGCCGTCCGGCACCAGGGCGCCCAGCGCGACGCGCGGCTCTGACCCCTGCGCGGACGCGGGCGGGCGCCAGGCGGAGGGAGGAACGGGCAGAGGCGGTCGCATGGCGCGTGACCCGCGCGCGGCCCGGTCGGGGGCGCTCGCTTCTGCCAGTTGGTGACTGCACGGTACCGGGCCCCCGTGGGTCAGGAAGGCTGGACGACGAGCACGACCTGGCCGCCCCGGACCCGCGTGAGGACGACCGTGGCCTCCGTGCGGCCCCGAGGCGGGAGCCGCAGCTGGCGTCGGAGCTGGTCCGGCTCGAGGGCCACGCCCCGCTTCTTGACGGTCAGCCGGTCGATCCCGCGGTCACGCAGCCAGCCGCGCAGGGCCTTGACGTTCAACGGCATCGCCTCCACGACGGCATACCGCTTGGCACACGGCACGTCGACCTGCCGGGAGGAGGTGACGTAGCCGACCCCGGCGTCGAGCTCGGCGCCGTCCGTGGCCCTCGTGACGGCGGACACCAGCCCGGCTCGCAGCACCGCGCGGTCCGGCTCGTAGAGCCACGGCCCCACGTCGGCCAGGCTCGCCACCGGGGGCGTGGGGTCGCCGGCGTCGCCGACGAGCACCGGTGCGGCGCCGTGGCGCAACACCGCGGCCGTCCGCCCGGGGGTCCGGGCCAGCGGGCCCCACCAGAGCGCGCACTCGACCACCTCGCCGTCCCATGACGTCCACTGCGCCTCGGCGCCCTCCGGCACCGCGGCGTGCGGGAACGCCGGGCTGAGCTTGGCGCCCGTCGCCGGCAGCGCCGCCGCGATGCGCCGCACCTCGTCCCAGGACGGCGAGATCGCGTCGAGGCGGAAGACCCTCCTGGTGCGCCCGGACACGTCGGCGACCCCGGGGGTGCGCCGCGCCGGGTCGAGCCAGGCCCCGACCCCGCGGGCACCTTCTCCTGCCGGCGGGACGAGCTCCTCGGCCAGACCCGGGTATGCCGTGGCGTCCGGCCAGTGCCGCAGGTTCACGGCGGCGGCGGCGGCCGTGAGCGGGTCGGCGTCGAGCGCCCTGACCCGCAGGTCGAGCCCGGCCATCGCCATGGCGTCGGCCCCGATGCCGCACCCGATGTCGTGCACGGTGTGGACGCCCGCCGCCCGGAACCGCTGCGCGTGGCGGGCGGCGACCTCCAGCCGGGTCGCCTGCTCCAGGCCGTCGGCGGTGAGGACCATGCCGTCGGCGAAGACGCCGAACTTGGCCCGGGCGCGAGCCCGCAGGCGGGACTGGGCGAGGGCGGCGGCGACGAGCTCGGCGTCGAAGCCGGCGGAGCGGAGCCGCTCCTGCAGGGGCAGCGCCGTCGCCTCGTCGTAGGGTGGGAGGCTCTGGAGGAGCTCCCACCCCTCGCCCGTGGTGAGGCGGTGCAGCAGGGCGAGGTCCATGGGTGGCATTGTGGCCGGTGCAGCGCGGTGTGCTCCGTTCGGCACTCCCGGGTGCAGGGCGGCGCGGCGCCGCCTCGGGTGACGTGCCCACGGCGCTCGTGGAGGTCGGGGGTGCACGGGGGCGAAGCGCTCCGCGTGTTGGCACTCGAGTTGACCGAGTGCTAACGACGGTCCTAGATTGGCTCTGGCACTCCGGTTCGCCGAGTGCTAAGAGCAATCGACGTCAGCCGACCCCCGCGACGGCGGCCGACTCGGGAGCGCAGCACCACTCATCTGTCCACTCTCGACATTCCCGAAGGGAAGGTCCGCATCGTGTCGGTTTCCATCAAGCCGCTCGAAGACCGCATCGTCGTCAAGTCGGTCGAGGCCGAGCAGACCACCGCGTCCGGCCTCGTCATCCCGGACACCGCGAAGGAGAAGCCCCAGGAGGGCGAGGTCCTCGCGATCGGTCCCGGCCGCATCGACGACAACGGCAACCGCGTCCCGCTCGACGTCAAGGTCGGCGACCGGGTCATCTACAGCAAGTACGGCGGCACCGAGATCAAGCACAGCGGTGAGGAGTACCTCATCCTCAGCGCCCGCGACGTCCTCGCGGTCGTCGGCTGAGCACGCTGACGCACCACTGACAGCACGCCCCGGCGGGCCCCGCTGGGGCACCGCACCGGGGCGTGCTGCGTTTTCCCACCCGCCGGGCCAACCCGGTACACCGATGAAGCAGAAGGACATTCATGGCTAAGACGCTGGAGTTCAACGACTCCGCTCGGAAGTCGCTGGAGCGCGGGGTCGACGCGCTCGCCAACGCCGTCAAGGTGACCCTCGGCCCGAAGGGCCGCAACGTGGTCATCGACAAGAAGTGGGGCGCCCCCACGATCACCAACGACGGTGTCACGATCGCCCGCGAGATCGAGCTCGAGGACTCCTACGAGAACCTCGGCGCGCAGCTCGCGAAGGAGGTCGCCACCAAGACCAACGACATCGCCGGCGACGGCACCACGACCGCGACCGTGCTCGCCCAGGCCATGGTCAAGGAGGGCCTGCGCAACGTCGCCGCGGGTGCCGCCCCGTCGGGGCTGAAGCGCGGCATGGACAAGGCCGTGGAGGCCATCTCCGACCAGCTGCTGAAGACGGCTCGCGAGATCGAGGGCAAGGACGAGATCGCCCAGGTCGCCGCGCTGTCCGCGCAGGACCAGGTCATCGGGTCGACGATCGCCGACGCGTTCGACAAGGTCGGCAAGGACGGCGTGATCACCGTCGAGGAGTCCTCGACGGCGACGACTGAGCTCGAGTTCACCGAGGGCATGCAGTTCGACAAGGGCTACATCTCGCCCTACTTCATCTCCGACGCCGAGCGCATGGAGGCCGTCCTCGAGGACGCCTACGTCCTCGTGAACCAGGGCAAGATCTCCGCGATCGCGGACGTCCTGCCGGTCCTGGAGAAGGTCGTCAAGTCCGGCAAGCCGCTGCTCGTCATCGCGGAGGACGTCGACGGCGAGGCGCTGTCCACGCTGGTGGTCAACAAGATCCGCGGCACGTTCAACGTCGTCGCGGTCAAGGCCCCCGGCTTCGGCGACCGCCGCAAGGCGATGCTCCAGGACATGGCGGTCCTCACCGGCGCCCAGGTGATCTCCGAGGAGGTCGGGCTCAAGCTCGACCAGGCCGACCTCGACGTGCTGGGCCAGGCCCGCCGCGTCGTCGTCACCAAGGACACCACCACGATCATCGACGGCGCCGGCACCTCCGAGGACGTCGAGGGCCGGGTCAACCAGATCAAGGCCGAGATCGAGCGCACCGACTCCGACTGGGACCGCGAGAAGCTCCAGGAGCGCCTCGCCAAGCTGGCCGGTGGCGTCTGCGTCATCAAGGTCGGCGCCCACACCGAGGTGGAGCTCAAGGAGAAGAAGCACCGCATCGAGGACGCCATCTCGGCGACCCGCGCGGCCATCGAGGAGGGCATCGTCGCCGGTGGCGGCTCCGCCCTCGTCCACGCCTCGACCGTCATCGACGGCCTGGGTCTGTCCGGCGACGAGCTGACCGGTGCGACGATCGTGCGCAAGGCGGCCGCCGAGCCGCTGCGCTGGATCGCCGAGAACGCCGGGCACGAGGGCTACGTCGCGGTGTCCAAGGTCCGCGACCTCGAGCCGGGCAACGGGCTCAACGCCGCGACCGGCGAGTACGGCGACCTGATCAAGGCCGGCGTCATCGACCCGGTCAAGGTCACCCGCTCCGCACTGCGCAACGCCGCGTCGATCGCGTCGATGGTGCTCACCACCGACACCCTCGTCGTGGAGAAGAAGGAGGAGGAGCCCGAGGCCGCCGGCGGTCACGGACACGGGCACGGTCACTGACCGGCCTCACCTCCCAGCAAAGGGGCGCCCCACCGGGGGCGCCCCTTTCGCGTGCTCCCGGTATGCCGCGTGCTCGCCTACGCTCGCGGGATGCGACTTCTCGGGGTGCTGGGTGGGATGAGCTGGACGAGCACGGCGGAGTACTACCGGCTGCTCAACCGCGGGGTGGCCCAGCGCCTCGGCGGGCTGCACTCCGCCCGGCTGCTTCTGCACAGCGTCGACTTCGGGCCGGTGGCCGACATGCAGCACGACGGTGACTGGGACGGCACCGCCAAGGTCCTGGTCGAGGCCGCACAAGGGCTCGAGGCGGCCGGCGCCGAGGGCCTGCTCGTCGCCACCAACACGATGCACAAGGTGGCCGACGAGCTCACCGGGGCAACCGGCATACCGCTGCTGCACATCGCCGACGCGACGGCGCGGCGGGTCCTCGCCGACGGGCGGCGCACCGTGGGGCTGCTCGCCACGGCGTTCACCATGGAGCAGGACTTCTACACCGGGCGGCTGCGTGAGCTCGGGCTCGAGGTCCTGGTGCCCGAGGAGGACGAGCGGGCGGACGTGCACCGCATCATCTACGACGAGCTGGTGCTCGACGTGGTCCGCGACGAGTCGCGCGAACGGTACCGCGAGGTGATGGCCGGCCTCGCCGACCGCGGCGCCGAGGGGATCATCCTCGGCTGCACCGAGATCGGCCTCCTCGTCGGCGAGCAGGACTCGCCGGTGCCGCTCTACGACACGACCACGATCCACGCCGAGGAGGCAGTCGACTGGATGCTCGGCTGATCCCGGTGCCGTTGACGGATCGGACGGCGCCCCTGTCCTGTCAACCTTGGAGGCACCCTCACCGCTTGTAGTGGTGTGCGGAAACGGCAGGCGCTCCAAGAGGTGGTCGAGATGACGCGCCCCGACCTCGCGCCGAGCTTCGACCAGTACGTCGCAGCCCGCGGCGCAGACCTGGTCCGCACTGCCTGGCTGCTCACCGGGGACCACCAGCGTGCCGAGGACCTGGTCCAGACCGCCCTGGGGCGCACGCCTGAGGCGATCCCGGGTTCAGGTGCGTCCCACAACGCGAATCGACTCACCGGCATACGAAACGACTTGGCCGGGACGCACCTGCACGCCACGACGCAGCACTGGTCTGCCGTCCACCGTGACCTCGCCGTTCTCGATGACCATGCGCGCCATCGCCCCGTCCTGCACGACGCCGGCGAGCTTGAGCAGCTGGCCGAGCCGGATGGACTCGTCGCGGATCGGGACGTCGATGGGCTCGCTCACCCCGCCAGCCTAGGGTCCCTCAGCTGGCAGCCGCCCCGACCGAGCGACCCGCGTAGTGGAGCTCGCGCTCGTCCTCGGTCATGGCGCCCCAGACGCCGTAGGGCTCACGGACCCGCAGGGCGTGCTCGCGACAATGCTGGAGCACGGGACAGCCGAGACAGACCTCCTTGGCCCTGCTGTCGCGGGAGCGGCGGGCCGGGCCGCGCTCACCCTCGGGGTGGAAGAAGACTTCAGGATTCACCTGGCGGCAGGATCCCTCCAGCTGCCAGTCCCACAGGTCTGCGACGGGCCCCGGAAGCCGCGACAGTTCAGCCATGTCGACCCCTCCTGCTCTGCGGCACGGTGCCGCGTGCTTCGGACGCTACAGCGGTCTGACCTGCGGAAACAGTGGAGGAAGGTAAGAACTTGTTCAAGTGGGAGACGCTCCCACCTGTCGTCTGGCGTGATGAACGATCAACATCGACCGACCCCCGCCAGCACGCCGCCAGCACGACGCCGGCACCGTCGCCGCCAGCGCCGGCAGCCCCGGTTACGATTGGGCAATGAGCCTCGGCGTGGACCACAGAGTGAACCAGCTGGACGCCACCGCAGGGCTTCCCGACGATGTGGGCACCATCGACGCGGCACCGGAGCCCGACCCCTTCGCCAAGATCGGGCTGACCTACGACGACGTCCTGCTGCTGCCCGGGGAGACCGACGTGATCCCCTCGGACGTCGACACCACCAGCCGGCTCACGCGGGAGATCTCGCTGCGTATCCCGCTCGTGTCGGCGGCCATGGACACGGTCACCGAGTCCCGGATGGCGATCGCGATGGCGCGCCAGGGCGGCATCGGGATCCTGCACCGCAACCTGTCGATCGACGACCAGGCCTACCAGGTGGACCTGGTCAAGCGGACCCAGACGGGCATGATCAACAACCCCGTGACGATCGGTCCCGACGCCACGCTCGAGGAGCTCGACGGCCTCGCCGGTGAGTACCGCATCTCGGGCTTCCCGGTGGTCGACGCCGACCGGATGCTGATCGGCATGATCACCAACCGCGACCTGCGGTTCACCCCCGTGGCCGCGTGGGCCACCACCCGGGTGCGTGACGTGATGACCCCGATGCCGCTCGTGGTGGGGCGCGTCGGCATCTCCCGCGACGAGGCGACCGCGCTGCTGCGCCAGCACAAGCGTGAGCGCCTGCCCATCGTCGACGAGCAGGGCCGGTTGACCGGCCTGATCACGGTCAAGGACTTCGTGAAGTCCGAGCAGTTCCCGCACGCGAGCAAGGACGACCACGGCCGGCTGCTGGTGGGCGCGGCGATAGGTTTCTTCGGTGACGCCTGGGAGAGGGCGACCCGGCTCGTCGAGGCGGGCGTCGACGTCCTGGTCGCCGACACCGCCAACGGCCACGCCCGGCTGATGCTCGACATGGTCCGACGGCTCAAGGCCGACCCCGCCACCCGGCACGTGCAGGTGATCGGCGGCAACGTCGCGACGCGCGCCGGCGCGCAGGCCCTCGTCGACGCGGGGGTGGACGCCGTCAAGGTCGGAGTCGGCCCGGGCTCGATCTGCACGACGCGGGTCGTGGCCGGGGTGGGGGTGCCACAGGTCACCGCCATCTACGACGCCTCACTCGCCTGCCGCCGGGCCGGGGTCCCGGTCGTCGGCGACGGCGGCCTGCAGTTCTCCGGCGACATCGCCAAGGCACTGGTGGCCGGGGCCGACTCGGTGATGGTCGGCTCGCTGCTCGCCGGCTGCGACGAGAGCCCGGGCGACCTGATCTTCGTCAACGGCAAGCAGTACAAGGCCTACCGCGGCATGGGCTCGCTGGGTGCGATGGCCTCTCGTGGCAAGAAGTCGTTCTCCAAGGACCGCTACTTCCAGGCCGACGTAGCCAGCGACGACAAGATCATTGCCGAGGGGATCGAGGGCCAAGTCGCCTACCGTGGTCCACTCGGCAACGTCGTGCACCAGCTCGTGGGCGGCCTGCACCAGTCGATGTTCTACGTCGGTGCGGCGACCGTGCCCCAGCTCAAGGCGCGGGGCAAGTTCGTCCGGATCACCTCGGCGGGCCTCAAGGAGTCCCACCCGCACGACATCCAGATGACCGTCGAGGCCCCCAACTACAGCGGACGATGAGCGTGGTCACCACCTGGGCCCGGGTCCAGGTCGTCCTGCGTGCTCGGTGACGGTTCCGTCAAGTGACGGCCCCGGTTTACGCCATCTGGGTGAGCCGCCCCGGCCGCTGCGCGACCTAGGCTCCCCGGAGGGGATTGGGAACCTCTGCAGGGGGAGCACCACCTTCACGACCTCGTCGGACCGGGCACGTGACCGGAGCGGCGATCCCATGGCGCCCCGCCGCCGGCCGCCCCCCTCACCCGGCGGCGGGGCGTCAGCCCCCGTGTCTCGCTCGGGCGGTCGAGCGGCTGGACGTCGAGGCCAGCCGATAGAGTCCTGCGGTGACTGAGATCGAGATCGGCCGGGGCAAGCGCGGCCGCCGCGCATACTCCTTCGACGACATCGCCGTCGTTCCCTCCAGGCGCACCCGAGACCCGGAGGAGGTCTCGGTCGGCTGGCAGATCGACGCCTACCACTTCGACATCCCGGTCATCGCCGCCCCCATGGACTCCGTCATGTCACCGGAGTCCGCCATCGCCCTCGGGCGGCTGGGCGGCCTTCCCGTCCTCGACCTCGAGGGACTGTGGACCCGCTACGAGGACCCGACCGCTCTGCTCGCCGAGATCGTCGGCCTCGACCACGAGGTCGCGACCGCCCGGATGCAGGAGATCTACGCCGCCGACATCCAGCCCGAGCTGATCGTCGAGCGCCTGCGCCAGGTCCGCGAAGCCGGGATCACGGTTGCCGGCGCGCTCACCCCGGCCCGCACCCAGCAGCTCTGGAAGCACGTGGTGGACGCCGGAGTCGACCTGTTCGTCATCCGCGGCACCACCGTCAGCGCCGAGCACGTCTCAGGCCAGGCCGAGCCACTGAACCTCAAGCGCTTCATCTACGAGCTCGACGTGCCGGTGGTCGTCGGCGGCGCCGCGTCGTACACCGCCGCCCTGCACCTCATGCGCACCGGCGCTGCCGGTGTCCTCGTCGGGTTCGGTGGCGGGGCCGCGCACACCACCCGCCGCACCTTGGGCATCCACGCCCCGATGGCGAGCGCGATCGCCGACGTCGCAGCGGCCCGCCGCGACTACCTCGACGAGTCGGGCGGCCGCTACGTCCACGTCATCGCCGACGGCGGCGTCGGAACCAGCGGCGACATCGTCAAGGCGGTGGCGTGCGGAGCCGACGCGGTCATGCTGGGCGCGGCCCTGGCGCGGGCCACCGACGCCCCCGGCGGCGGCATGCACTGGGGCCCTGAGGCGCACCACTCCCAGCTCCCGCGCGGCGAGCGTGTCGAGGTCGGCGCCGTCGCGCCCCTCGAGCGGATCCTCTTCGGCCCGGGCCGCACCGCCGACGGCAAGTCCAACCTGATCGGCGCGCTCCGGCGGGCGATGGCGACGACCGGCTACTCCGACCTCAAGGAGTTCCAGCGGGTCGAGGTCGTGGTGGCGCCGTACCAGCGCAGCTGACCACGCGGCACACCCAGAAGCGAAGGGCACCACCCGTGAGTGGTGCCCTTCGCTTCTGGGTGCCGCGGCCTCACCCGAGCGGGATGCGGTGCACCTCCCCGCCCCCGACGCAGACGCTGCACGTGGTGACGTAGGCGTTTCCGGCGCTGATCGCCACGCCGTAAGGCGCGAACAGGTCGCCGTCGACCACCGTCGGCGACGTCGAGCCGGCCGGCACCGACACCAGCGCGCCCATCGGACCGTTGAACAGGCCGTTGGCGGCGATCTCCACCGCGTAGAGGGTCCCGTCGGGAGCGAACGCAAGGTCGGTGACGTTGGTCAGGCCGGTCGCCCACTTGGTCGGTGCGCTACCCGGCACGACCCGCCAGATGCTCGAAAGGCCCGCCTCGAACGGGACGCCGGTCAGCTGGCTGATGTAGTAGGCGCCGTCGGGGCCCTGCACCACCGACGTGGGCACCGCGTCGGCGGGGAACCCAGCAGGCAGGCTGAACGGCGGGAACGGGACCGGGTCCGCGTGCGCGGTGAGCGCCGGCGGGAGGACCGCGAGGGTGCTAAAGGCACCCTTGTGGTTGGCGCGGACCACGGCGTTGCCGCCGGCGTCGGCGACGTAGTAGCCGTCACCGCTCTTGAGCAGGCCGACCGGGTTGCTGTCGACGTCGGTGCCGTCGGGGTTGGCGGCTGCCTCGTTGGCCAGCACGTCGGCGAGCACTGTGGGCGCACGGTGGCCGAGCTGCCCGGTCAGGATCGTGCCGAGCCTGGCCCCGCCGGCCCCGAACGCCGCTCGGTAGGCCACGTTGCCACCGAGCCCGATGCTGATCGCGTAGTTGCTGTTGCCGGTGAACTCGATGTCCGCGGGTCCGCTGGCGCCCTCGTCGGTGCCGAGCGACGGGAGCCCGGTGATGACGCGGGTGTCGTTGTCCCCGTTGAGGTCGACCCTGGTGATGGAGCCGGTGGCGCCGAGACAGGCCAAGCCGGTCTCACCCTCGGCGCAGGGTCCGCTGCCGCCCGCACCCGCCTCGGCGACGTAGAGGGTGCCGCCCGGCGAGAAGCTGAGCATCCGCGGGTTGTTGAGCCCGGTGGCGACCACGTCGCCCTGCGCCTGGGCCGGTGCGGCGGCGACGACGAGGCCGGCCAAGGCGGAGGTGGCGACAGCAGCGAGCGTTCTGCGTGGTGCACGAGAATGCATGGGAGATCTCCTCAGAGGTGGGGAAGCCCCACCCTCCCCCCGGGCACAGGGGGGTGGGATCCGTCAGCAGGACTAGGCCGCCGGCGGTACCCGTGCGTAACCAAGCGGTTCGCAACTCGTTGGGCCGGGTGTGCTGAGCAAGCCAACCCCGACCCACCGCGTCGTCCGCTGACCTAGGCTGCCGTCATGGCTCCGGACTTGATCGCCGATCCCGAGACCGACCCCACCGCGACGTATGCCGTGGACCCGGCCCTGGCCCGTCGGCTCGCCAAGCGCGTGGTCGCCGCCCCGAGGGCACCGCACCACACGAGCCGCACCCCGCTGAGCGGGGCGCCGCTCGCCCCACTGCCGCAGTCCACCCGCGCGGACGTCGCTGTCGCTGTGGACGCCGCCCGCGCGGCGCAGCGGGCCTGGGCCCGCACCCCGATGGAGCTGCGCGAGCGGATCTTCCTGCGGTACCACGACCTGGTCCTCGAGCGGCAGGTCGAGCTCCTCGACAGCATCCAGCTCGAGTCGGGCAAGACGCGCCGCCAGGCGTTCGAGGAGGTGGCCGACGTCGCCCTGGTGGCGCGGCACTATGCCCGCTCCGCCGCGGCATACCTGCATCCTCGGCGGCGAGCAGGTCTGTTCCCGGTGCTGACCCAGAGCGTCGAGCACCACCACCCCCGGGGGGTGGTCGGCATCGTGGCGCCGTGGAACTACCCACTCACCCTGGCCATCACCGACGCCATCCCGGCCCTGTTGGCGGGCAACGCGGTGGTGCTCCGGCCCGACCAGCAGGCCTCGCTCACCGCGCTGCACGCCGTTGACCTGCTGACCGAGGCCGGACTGCCCGAGTCGGTGCTGCAGGTGGTGCTGGGCGACGGCCCGACGGTGGGCCAGGCGGTCGTCGACCTCGCCGACTACGTCTGCTACACCGGCTCCACCGCGACCGGTCGCGAGGTGGCCAGCTCCTTGGCGGGCCGGCTCGTCGGCTACTCCCTCGAGCTCGGTGGCAAGAACGCGATGTACGTCGCCGACGACGCCGACCTCGGCCGCGCGGTAGAGGGTGCGGTGCGCGCCTGCTTCTCCTCCGCCGGCCAGCTGTGCGTGTCGGTCGAGCGGCTCATCGTGCACGACGCCGTGGCCGACGAGTTCACCGCGCGGCTCGTCGAGGCGGTCAAGCAGATGCGGTTGGGGGGCGACCTGGCCTACGGCCCCGACATGGGCTCCCTCGTCGGCCCCACCCAGCTGGAGCGCGTGAGCGCCCACGTCGAGGACGCCCGCGCCAAGGGTGCGACGGTGTTGGTGGGCGGCCGGGCACGACCGGACCTCGGGCCGTACTTCTACGAGCCCACGGTGGTCACCGGGGTTACGGCTGCGATGGACCTGCGTGATGACGAGACCTTCGGGCCGGTCGTGAGCCTCTACCGGGTGCGCACCGACGAGGAGGCCATCCGGCTCGCCAACGACACGGACTACGGCCTCAACGCCTCGGTGTACTCCCGCAACGTGATGCGCGGCCGCCGGATCGCCACCGCCATCAAGGCAGGCACCGTCAACGTCAACGAGGGGTATGCCGCGGCGTGGGGCAGCGTGGCCAGCCCGATGGGCGGGATGAAGCAGTCCGGGGTGGGCCGGCGCCACGGCAGGGAGGGCATCCTGAAGTACACCGAGTCCCAGAACGTCACCGCCCAGTACCTCCTGCCCATCACGCCAGTCCTCGGCATGTCACAGGAGACCTGGGCCAAGGTCATGACCGGTGCGCTGCGGGCGTTGAAGGCGACCGGTCGTAGGTGACCCACCACGACGTCGTCGTCGTCGGCTCCGGCTTCGCCGGCTCGGTCACGGCGCTGCGGCTCGCCGAGAAGGGCTACGACGTCCACGTGATCGAGTCGGGGCGCCGGTTCCGCGACGAGGACTTTGCCAGGACGTCGTGGGACCTGCGCCGCTACCTGTGGGCCCCACGGCTGAGGTGCTTCGGTGTGCAGCGGATCCACCGGCTGCCCGACGTCATGGTCCTGGCCGGCGCAGGCGTGGGCGGTGGGTCGCTCAACTACGCAAACACGCTCTACGTGCCACCGGAGCCGTTCTTCCGTGACCGGCAGTGGGCCGACGTGACCGACTGGCAGGACGAGCTGGCCCCGCACTTCCGCCGTGCCTCCTCGATGCTCGGGGTGGTGACCAACCCGTGCGAGGGCCTGGCCGAGCAGGCCATGCGCGAGGCGGCCGAGGGCCTCGGCGTCGGTGACACCTTCCGCAAGACGCCGGTCGGGGTGTTCTTCGGCAAGCCGGGGGTCCTCGAGCCGGACCCCTACTTCGGTGGTGCCGGCCCGGACCGCACCGGCTGCACCGAGTGCGGCAACTGCATGGTGGGCTGCCGGGTGGGCGCCAAGAACACCCTCGTCAAGAACTACCTCGCCCTCGCCGAGCGGCTCGGCGTGACGGTCGAGCCGCTGCGCACCGTGGTGCGCGTGGCGCCGCGCAGCGGCGGCGGGTACTGCGTGACCCACGAGGCGACGGGCGCGTGGTTCCGGCGCAGGCGGCATACCGTCACTGCCGACCAGGTGGTGTTCGCGGCCGGGGCCTGGGGCACCCAGAAGCTGCTCCACGCGATGCGCGACACCGGAGCCCTGCCGCGAGTGTCCCCACGCCTCGGCGACCTCACCCGTACCAACTCCGAGGCGCTTGCAGGGGCCATGCTCGAGAAGGTGCCGTGCGGCGCAGACCTCACGAAGGGGGTCGCGATCACCTCGTCCTTCCACCCTGACGACGACACCCACGTCGAGAACGTCCGCTACGGACGCGGGTCGAACGCGATGGGTGTCCTCGCGACGATCATGGTGCCGGGGGACCGCCTGCCACGGCCGGTGCAGTTCCTCGTCGAGGCGGCGCGGCACCCCGTGGTGTTCCTCCGGTCCTGGTCGCAGTACCGCTGGAGCGAGCGCACGGTCATCGGGCTGGTCATGCAGACCCGCGACAACTCCCTGCGGGTGCGGGGACGGCGTGGGCTGCTCGGCGGCCGGAGCCTGACGTCCCGGCAGGGACACGGGGAGCCGAACCCGACCTACATCCCGGCAGGGCAGCGGGCCATGGTGGCACTCGCGGGGCGCCTGTCGGCCCTCACCGGGCTGCGCGCCTTCCCCGGGGGCTCGCTGGGCGAGGTCGCCAACATCCCGCTGACGGCACACTTCCTCGGCGGCGCGGTGATCGGGGACTCGCCCGAGCGCGGGGTGGTCGATCCGTACCACCGGGTGTGGGGGTACCCCGGGCTGCACGTGGTCGACGGGTCCGCGGTGTCGGCCAACCTCGGCGTGAACCCTGCGCTGACGATCACCGCCCAGGCCGAGCGGGCGATGTCGTTGTGGCCCAACACGGGCGAGGCCGACCCGCGGCCGACGCAGGGAGCCGGGTACGTCCGGCTGGCGCCGGTCCCGGCCAGGAACCCGGCGGTGCGTCAGCTCACCCACCCGAGCGCACGGGCCTGATCCCGGGGACTGGCTGACCCGCTTGCCGGCGGTGTGCTGGACCCGACACATGAGAACGGCGGATGGAGGGCCCCCTGCCGCCGCCATCCGCCGCTCACAGATGGTGCGACTGGAGACGAGCCGGGGGGTGGGTCTCCAGCCGCACCACCCAGA